>JAYSFT010000004.1:20278-63510 GCA_041913245.1 Rhodospirillaceae bacterium
GGGCGTGTCGCCGTTCGGATAGTACCCGACCGCGACGTCCAAGCTATTCCAGCGCGGCGACTGGTAAACCACGCCGGCAGCGTTGCGGGTGAATCGCTTGAACGTCAGGCCGTCGCGCATCTGCACCTCGACGCGCGGGCGGACGGCGGAGGCTACGATTTCATCGTCCATATGCAAGAACGCCTGGGGCGCGACGGATTCGACCATGCCGGCGTTGGCGGCGCGGCGGTCCCCGAGTTGCAGGCGCCCGAAATTTCCAAAGAGCTCGATATAAACTTCGTCGGTGTTGTCGGGCTGGCGCGAATTGGCGATGAAACGCGCGCTGCCGCGCACCGCCAGATCGTCGCCCAGGGGTATTCGCCCATCGATGGTCAGGCGCGAATAGTTGAACATGCCGGTGGCGTTGATGTCCTCGGCCGGCGCGCGCGGGTCGTCGGTGTCGTCGCGCACGAAGAAGAACTGGTTCGCGCGGCCGCTGATGGTCACGGTGACGGGCTCGGCGCTGGACGCCGCGCCGGCGGCTGAAGCTTGAATCAAAAAAACCGCGATCCCGGCCGCATGGCACGCAGCCGTCCTCACGACGGCGGATGCCCGTCGTCCGACCATTCGCTTAACCCCTCCCCTCGCCGGAGATTGCCGCCGGCGATCCTCAGGGGACGCATTATTGAAGTGAAATAACATCTTGGGAAGAGGCTGCCTGCCGCTAACCCACGGATTTGTAACGCATACAGGACGCCTCGCGCAGCGTTGATATGGTGCGCGGCCGCGCGGCGCGCTATATTTTCACCTTCTTCTGCCGCCGGTTCCGGCGCGAGCATACGATCATGGGAGGCTCAAAATGAGAATGTTGGCACTCGGGTTGTCGACCGGTTGCATGGTCTTTTTGTCCACCGCGACCGCCGCGCTCGCCGCATCCGACCCCCCGAAAGGAAGCGAGGAGCATCCCGGCGCCGTGGCGCTGAGCGAAGGCGAAGCCGGCAAGTGGGTCTATCGCCGCTTTCCGAGCCTGATGCCCCTCTACGTCTATGACGACGATCAACCCGGAAAATCCAATTGCGGCCGCGGCTGTCAGGGCGTGTGGCCGCCGCTATGGGCGCATGACGAAGACAAACCCATGGGGCACTGGACAATCATGAAGCGCGAGGACGGCACCCTGCAATGGGCCTATAAGAACAAGCCGGTTTATATGCGCTTCCACGACGGTCCCGAGTTGCGCCTCGGTGACGGTGAAGACGGGAAATGGCATCTGATCGAACCGTAGAGCCGCCGCAAAAAGAAAACGGGCTCCCGTGAATCCACGGGAACCCGTTTTGCTTTTGAGGTCGCGTCAGGCCGCCGATGCGGCTTCTTCGCGCTTGGTCGCCTTGCGGCGGTTCCACTCGTCGCGGATGGCCGCCGGGGTCGGCGCGGTCATCAGACTGACGACCACGTAGACGACGAGGCTGCCGACGATACCGTAGAAGATCGGCTCATTGGCGAACACGTCCTTCATCACGAACATCGTACCGAGCGTCAGCGCCGTGCCGGCGATGATGCTGGCGAGCGCACCCTTGATGGTGCCGCGCGGCCACAGGAAGCCGCCGATGATCGCCACCATCAGGCCGCCGACAAGGATGTCGTAAGCGATGGTGAGGGCCTCGACGACACCGCGCACCACGCAGGCGGCCGCGATCATCAGGATCCCGAATATCAGGATGTAGATGCGGCTGTGGCGGACTTCGTCGCGCTCGCCTTGTGCAACCGAGTCGCCCGCCTTCGGCGGAGCAAGCTTCTCGACGATGTCTTCCTTCACGACGGTTGCGGTCGCGATGAGCGCGCCGCTCGAGGTCGACATGATGGCCGAGAGCGCTGCGGCCATGACGAGCCCGGCGATGCCGGCCGGCAAGGCGTATTCGACAATGGTCGGATAGACGGTATCGCGCACTTCGATGTCGGGCAGCAGAACCTTCGCGCACATGCCGATGAGCGCGCCGGCGAACGCATAGAGGATGCAATAGACGCCCGACGTAAATCCCGCCCACTTGGCGACGCCTTCGCTCTTCGCCGTGAAGACGCGCTGCCAGATGTCCTGGCCGATGACGAGGCCCAGGAAGTAAACGACGAAGTAGGTGATGATGGTCTGGGTGCCGATATGCGTGATGGAGAAGGCGGTCTCCGGCAGCGCCGCATGCATGCCTTCCCATCCGCCCGCTTTAAACAACAGGATCGGAAGCAGAATGAAGAAAATCCCGATGGTCTTGACGATGAATTGAACGAAATCCGTCAGCGTGATCGACCACATGCCGCCGAGCACGGAATATGCGATCACGACGCCGCCGCCGAGGAGGATCGCGGGCACGCGATCCAGCTCGAACAACACGCCGAAAATCGTGCCATAGGCGACGGTGGAGGTCACCGAGAGCATGAAGGTGTAAGCGGCCATCACGAGGCCGGTGAGCAGCGACGCGCCGGGCCCGTAGCGCAGCTCGAACATCTGCGCCACCGTGTAAACTTCGAGGCGGTTGATCCAAGCGGCGAATGCGAGGCTCAGCAGCAGAAGTCCGCAACCAATCGAGAACACCAGCCACGCGCCGGAAATACCGTACTGGTATCCGAGGCCGACCGCGCCGACCGTGGAGGCGCCGCCCAGGACCACCGCCGCCATGGTGCCCGAATAAAGCAGGGGGCCGAGCCGGCGGCCGGCAACGAGGAAATCCTCCTCGTTCTTGGAGCGCTTGGTCGCCCACACGCCGATCCCGATCATGCCCAGCATGTAGAGTGCGATAACGATATAGTCCAGCATCGGTCCCCCCGACTTCTTTAAAACAGAAGCTTATTTGCTTTTGGCCGCGATGGCTTTCTTGATCAGTTCGGCGGTCGCGTTCGCGCGGAACGCGACAATCTCCTTACCGATTTGCACGGACTTATCCTTGTCGGCGATCGAAACGCCGTCGATGGTCGCCTTGCCCGCTTTCGTGCGCGCGCTCCAGCGCACCGATTCAGGGTCTGTGACCATCATATTCATCGTGATCGACGGATCGTCATGCAGTTCGTCGGTGGGCGAGCCCTTCGGCTTCATCACGCCCTTTTGGCGCAGGAACTCCTCGACACTTTCGTAGTCGTAGTATTCCTGGATGTGCACGACGAAGGCCTTGCTCTTGCCGTCGGCGTTCGCCTTGGCCGCGACGGCTTTCATGCCGTTCTGGTTGCCGCCGCTGTCGCCGATCATGACGATATTTTCGAAACCGCCGACGCGGAAGCTGTCGACGATGTCCGTGAGCATCGCTTCATAGCTGGCCGGGCGCATGCTGATGGTGCCGGGCGTGCCCATGTGGCCCGTCCTGGTGTCCAGATTGCCTTCCGGCACGAACGGAACGATCGGCGCGCAGAGCGCATTGCCGAGCTTGCGTGCGATCGCGTCGCAGTTGGCGCGCATCACGTAGTTATGCTTGCCGAGGGCAAGCCATGGGCCGTTGGGCTCGATTCCGCCGGTAGAGATGATGATGGTTTTCTTGCCCGCGTTCATCGCGTCGCGGACGTCCATCCAGGTCATCTCCTCCAGCCACACCGTATCGACCTTCGGCAGCGGGTTGGCGGCGTCCTTACAGTTATAGGCGCTCTTGGCGCAGTCGCCGCCGCCCATGGAGCGCGGATCGGGCTTTTGGCCCTGCTGCGCGAAAGCGACGCCGGCCGCCAAAATCATCGCCGCTGAAAAAGCTGCAGTGCGTTTCATGATGCTCTCCTGTTTTGCGTGACGCTTCAGTTCGGCGCGTATTTGAACTTTTGAACGCGGCGGTCTTCCGAAACGTAGATATTCCCCTTCGAGTCAACCACGGCTTCGTGGTTGCGGTCGAGTTCGCCGCCATAGGTCCCATAATGACCGAAGGAACTTAACACCTGGCCGTCCTCGCGGCGAACGAAATGGATCCGGAAATTGCCCGGATCGTTCATGATCATGAGGCTTTGTTTGGCGTCGGGCCAGAATTCGATCGTGCCCACCGCGCCCGAGCCCCGGGTTTCCTTCCGATAGACATACTCTTTGACGAAGGTGCCGTCTTTCTTGAACACCTGCACGCGGTTGTTCAGGCGGTCGCACACATAGACGAGACCGTCCTTGGCGATGCGCACACAATGGACGATGCGGAACTGTTGCGCCGGCGGCGCCGCGGGATCGTAGCGGCCGATGTCGTTGTCGGTGGGCGGCTTGCCGTAGGCGCCCCACTGGCGCTTGAACTTGCCGGTGTCGGCGTCGAATACGATGACGCGGTGATTGCCGTAACCGTCGGAGATGTAGACCTCGTTCGCTTGCGGATCGACGACCATGTTGGACGGACCGGAAAGCTGCGTCGTATCGAGACTGCCTTTGGACGGACCGGCGGCGCCGATCTGCATCAGGAATTTGCCGTCGCGCGTGAACTTCAGGACCTGACCGTCGGCCGGCGATTTGTCCTGGCCTTCACGCGTCTGGCTGCCGCCGATCCAGACGTTGCCTTTGTGATCGACATAGAGGCCGTGCGCATAGGAGGGCCATTGGTAGCCGTTGCCCGGTCCGCCCCATCCTTGGACGACGTTGCCTTCGGCGTCGAACTCGATCACCGGCGGCGCGGCGACGCAGCAATCGCCGGCCGGCGGCGATTGCTCGGCGCCGCGCGCATAGTTCGGAAAATCGCGGGTCGCAGCATGCACCCAGACAGGGTCGCGGCCGTCGACAAAGATGCCGCCGACGCCGCCCATGGCCCACTTGTTGGGCAACGGCAGTTTCGGCCAGGCCGCATCGAATTTGTAACGGGCCGCGTCGGGCGCCGCGGGAAGCGTGTCCGCGGCAACGGCGGGCGGCGCCGCAAGGCAGGATATCAGCGCGAAGGCGGCAAATGCCGTTTTATGCACGATTGCTCTCCCGTCCAGAATTCGCAGTTTATTGAAAAATATAGAAAATATTGGCCCCTGTGGGTCCCATGATCCCTTTTCCGCCCCCGGCACCGCAAAGGGAATTTTCTCAACGCCCGATGTGAGGATTTCTCAAGGGATCAACCGGACAGAAGGGGATCAATCGGGCAGATGGAACTCGGCTTTGGGCTTGATCGTGAACGTCGCGCCCGCGGACGCGAGAACGATGATCACGATCGCGCCGATATGCAGAGGCGCGAGTGTCTCATGCATCAGGATGAATCCGGTGACGGCCCCAAGCGCCGGCTCGAGGCTCATCAACGTGCCGAAGGTATGCGTCGGCAATCGCCGCAAGGCATACATCTCGAGTGTGTAGGGGAGCGCGCCCGAGAGAATTGCGATCGCGATCCCGGCCGGCACGACGCTCCAGGAAAAGAGCGCCGAACCCGCGCTTGAGATCCCCACCGGAGCGATGAGAGCCGCCGCGACAATGAGGCCGAGAACGGCCGTAAGACGCCCATGATCGTTGCCCGCCTTCTGCCCGAAGACGATGTAGATCGCCCAGCAGACGCCGGCGATCAGCGCATACATCACTCCCGCCGGATCGAGCGCGCGGCTGTCCGCGCTGATGGGAAGCAGGAGCAGAAGCCCCGCCACCGCGAGAGCGACCCACAGGAAATCGATGGGACGGCGCGACCAGATCATCGCGACCGCCATCGGCCCAGAGAATTCGAGGGCCACCGCGATGCCGAGCGGGATCGTCTTCAGCGCGGTATAGAAAGTCAGGTTCATGCCCGCCAGCGAAGCGCCGTAAACCGCAACGGCCCGCCAGTTTGTTTTCGTGATTCGCGCGCGCCATGGCCGAAGCACCGCCGTGAGCAAAGCCGCCGAAAGGACAAGACGCAACGTCGTCGCCCCTTCGGGACCAATCGAAGGGAACAACGTCTTTGCGATGCTTGCGCCGACCTGCAGCGAGAGCATCGCAACGATCAGGCCGGTCAGCGGAACAAGAAGTGGAGAGCGGGAGGAGGACATGGCTTGGCGATAAGAACAAAGCGGGCCCGGCTATCGCCGAGCCCGCCGGACGTTTCTACAAAGAGATTGCCGGCTAGACCAGCATCTCGCCGACTTCCTTGGATGTGTTGTTGCTTTTTTCACCCCAGTACGGAACATCGATGCCCATGACGCGCAAAGCGGTATAGGCCACGCGCGTGCCGGCTTCGGCCTTGAGGTCGATGTGCAGGCCGTTTTTCACCTTACCGCCGGCCCCGCCGGCCGTAAGGATCGCCATGCCGTCAAGCGAGTGCGTACGCGCATAACCGTGATCGCTGGTGGCGTAGATGAAAACATTGTCGAGCACGGTGCCGTCGCCTTCCTTGACCTTCGTGAAACCTTCGACGAACTGCGCCCAAGCTTCCATCGAGCGGCGGGTGAACCACGACACCATCGGCTGATAACCGAGTTTATCGTCGATACGCTCCTCGTGGGTGGCCGTATGATGCGGCTTGTCGTAGCCCGCCTTGCTGGCGCAGCCCGAGCGCGTGGTGTAGCACATGTTGAAGACACGGGTCTGATCGCAGGCGACCGCCATGACCATGAGGTCGGTCATGACTTTGTGGCGCGCGTGCAGAAGCTCGACTTCCTTGCCCACCGAAGGTTCCTTGTCGACCTCCTTCGGCCGGACGCACGCCGCGATCGGCTCCGGTTTCGTCAGCTGCTGGTCGAACTGACGTTCGAGGTGACGCAATCCCGTGAAGTACTGATCAAGGCGCGCTTTGTCTTCGGCGCCGATCTTCCGATTGAGCGCCTTCACCTCATCAAGGACGCCCGAAAGCACGCTTCGGCGCACCATCGTTCTCGGGTTGGGCGTGAAACTCGTTGCATTGGGGTCCTGAAAGTCCGGCCCGAAAAGCCGCGTATAGAAAGCGACGGGCGAGATCTCCGGCACATTGGGCGTGTTCGCGTTCTCGAAGCTCAGCGTGCTGCCGGTTTCGCCGGTATCCGTCGCCGTCAGAGACTTGAACCGCGTCGTGCGGCCGATCTGGTTGGCGATGGTGACGTCGATGGTTTCGCCCGGCATGTCGTTCTGGCCGCGTGGCGGACCGCCGGTGCGCAGAATCACCCAACCGGTGTAATGGCACTGTCCCGGCGTGCCGTCACGAAACGCCGTGGAGTTCGTGATGAGGTTCATATGCGGCTGGATCGGCTTGAAGGCCGTGATCTCTTCCGGGAGGTCGTAATTCGCGCCGGTTTTCTTCGGCACGAAAATGTTCGCGGTCATGCCGAGCCCCCAATGCCAGGTGCCGAAGCGCACCGGCATCGGCTTGCCGTCGGCCAGCGCGTTCCCGTTTCCATTGAGAAAATTATTGAGCAGGGGCAGAGCCACGCTGACCGCGCCACCGTTCACCATTCCCCGTAACACACGCCGTCTGTCCAATCCCATCGCGAGATCCTCCCAGGACAAAAATACGCCACGTCGCCGGGGCGTAGCGTACACCGGTATCGGCTAAATTTCTTGGAATTTCGAAAGCCGGCGGCCGCCCCGGGGCGACAAAATACCGGTGTTGAATCAACCCTTTCGCGCCCGCCATTGCGCTACGGTCATCCGGTCGACCTGAAACCGGTCCCGGGTGGTCGTATACCAGCCGGCGCCGTGCATGCGTCCGACGAGGTCCAGGCCGTCGACATCGACATGCATCTTCTCGTCGATCAGATCGTCGCGCACATACATGTGGACGATCTCGCCGGTGATCAGGCTGCGATCGTGCGGCAAGGCGCGCACATCGAACAGGCGGCACTCGAAACCCGCCGGCGACTGCGCGACGCCGGGTGCGGCGATTTTCCGGGACGGGCGCGCCGTGAAGCCGGCTTCCTCGAATTCGCTGACCTCCTCGGGAAAATCGACGGCGCAGACCACCATGCGTTCCGCGATCTCGCGGCTGACGAGATTCACCACGAACTCGCCGCTGTCGATGATGTTGCGCGCCGTGTCCTTGTGAGGCCGCCCATCACCGCGGCGGTTGCCCTCGACGCCGATGACCAGCAGCGGCGGCGCGTTGCTGAAAACATTGAAGAAGCTGAAAGGCGCCGCGTTGGCGCGGCCCTCGCTATCGAGTGTGGAAACCAGGGCAATCGGGCGCGGCATCACCGTGTTGACCAGAAGCTTGTACATCCGGTCCGGCGAAAGATGCGCGACGTCGATGTCCATGGTTACCAGCCGAGCCGCACGCGACCGAGCGCCATGGCGGTGGCGGCCTGAGTCGGCTCGACGACGGGAATTTGCAGGGCGTCCTGGAGCGCGTCGCGCAGGGGCGCCATTCCCGCGCATCCCATGACGATGACATTGGCGTCCTGCTCGTCACGCAGGCGCGCCCCCACCTCGATCATGCGCGCGAGAGTTTTCTCGCGGTCGGAAAGTTCGGCCACGCCCATGTCGATCGCGCGTTCGCCCGCGAGACGGTCCATGACACCCATGGCGCCCCACAGCCGCATATGACGCGCGATGGAGGCCTTCAGGATGGCGATGACGCCGAACTTCTGGCCCATGGTCAGCGCCGTCAGGACGCCGCTTTCGGCGATGCCGAGCACGGGTCTTTTCACCGCTTCGCGCACGACATGCAGGCCCGGATCGCTGAAGCAGGCGATCACAAACGCCGCGGCCTGCGCTTCAAGGGATTTCGCCAGCGCCGCGAGCGGCAGCGTGACCGATTCGACATCCGCCTGGCTTTGGATGCCGGGCGGGCCTTCTGTCAGGGTCAGGCACCGGATCTCCGGTCCGCCGGGGATCCGCAGCGGCGCGAGGGCTGTATCGAGTCCCGACGTAACCGCCTGACTGGAATTGGGATTGATGACGATGATGCTGGAGGCCATGACGCGTTTTAGGGCACACTCCGACGGCCCTCACGGGCGGGGCCTGAAGCCCGAAATGTCCCATATGAGTGACGTGTATGGAAGAGTTCGATCTGGTGGTCCGCGACGGCTGGGTGGCCACGGCCAGCGAAGTGGTCGAGGCCGACATCGGCGTAAAGGACGGCGTCATCGCCGCCGTCGCCAAGAGGCTGCCGCGCGGCGCGCGTGACATCAGCGCCTCGGGCCGCTGGGTGCTGCCCGGCGGGATCGACAGCCACTGTCATGTGGAACAGCTTTCGGGCATGGGCATCATGTGCGCCGACGACTTCTACTCGGCGACCGTGGCGGCGGCCTTCGGCGGCACGACCACCATCATCCCCTTCGCGGCCCAGCACCGCGACATGAAAATCCCCGACGTTGTCGCGGACTACGCCAAGCGCGCCCGCGAGAAGGCCGTCATCGACTACGGCTTTCACCTGATCCTCGCCAACCCCGATGAGACGGCCCTGACCGTCGACCTGCCCGCGGCGATCCGCGACGGGATCACGTCGCTCAAGGTCTATATGACCTACGACAAGCTCAAGCTGGACGATTACCAGCTCCTGGATGTGCTGGCCCTGGCCGCCAGCGAACGGGCATTGGTGATGATCCACGCCGAGAATCACGACATGATCCGATGGCTGGCGAACCGGCTGCTGGCGCGCGGCCACAAGGCCCCGAAATTCCATGCCGTCGCGCATGATCCCATCGCCGAGGGCGAGGCGACTAATCGCGCCATCGCGCTCTCGCGCCTGATCGGCGTACCGGTCCTGATCGTGCATGTGTCGGCCCGCGAGGCCATCGACACCATCCGCGCGGCCAGGCAGCGCGGCGTGGCGATCCATGCCGAGACGTGCCCGCAGTACCTGTTCCTGACGGCCGACGATCTCGATCGGAACGGCCTGGAAGGCGCGATGTATTGCTGCTCGCCGCCGCCGCGCGACAAGGATTCACAGGACGCCGTGTGGGCGGGCCTGAAGGACGGCACGCTGCCGATCTTCTCGTCCGATCATGCGCCCTACCGGTTCGACAAGACCGGAAAATTGCCCAAGGGCGACGCGACGACGTTCAAGGAAATGGCCAACGGCCTGCCCGGGATCGAGCTTCGCATGCCGCTGCTGTTTTCCGAAGGCGTCATGGCCGGCCGGCTGTCGCTGCAGGAGTTTGTCGCGCTGACGTCCACCAATCATGCCTCGATGTACGGCCTGACCGGCCGCAAGGGCACGATTTCGGTGGGCGCCCATGCGGACCTCGGGATCTGGAACCCGAACCGCGAGGTGACGGTGAGCGCATCGATGCTGCACGACAACACCGGCTATACCCCCTATGAGGGCCGCAAGCTGAAGGGCTGGCCGGAGACCGTGATCAGCCGCGGCCGCGTCATAGTCGAAAACAACACGCTGAATGCCGCGCGCGGCTCGGGACAATTTCTCAAGCGCCAGGCGTCGGATGCGCTTTCCAGCCCGTCGGGTCTCTCGATGGCGGAAGCGCGCGAGGCGCTGCGTACAATCGTTGAAGTAGGAATGAAAGATGAGCGGTCTGAAGCGTCCCTTTCCCCTCGCCGTAGCCCAACTCGGCCCTATCTCACTTGCCGATAGCCGCGCCGCCGTCGTCAAACGCCTGATCGCGCTGTTGCGCGAGGCCCACGCACGCGGGGCGAAGTTCGTCGTTTTCCCGGAACTCGCCCTGACGACGTTTTTTCCGCGCTACTGGATGAGCGAGGAAGAAGCCGTCGAACGATTCTTCGAACGCAGCATGCCGGGGCCGGAGACGAAGCCGCTGTTCGACCTCGCCGCGGAATTCAAGATCGGGTTTTACCTCGGCTACGCCGAACTGACGCCGGACGGCCGCCGGTTCAACACGGCGATCATGACCGACGAGAACGCCAAGATCATCGGCCGCTACCGGAAGATCCACCTGCCCGGACATTCGCATCACATCGAGACCGCGCCGTTCCAGCACCTGGAGAAGAAATTCTTCGATGTGGGGAACGAGGGGTTCAACGTCTGGACCACCCAAGGCGTCCGCATGGGGATGTGCATTTGTAACGACCGCCGCTGGGCCGAGACCTACCGCGTCATGGCGCTGCAAAGCGCCGAGATCGTCGTGCTGGGCTACAATACTCCGAGCGTGAACATCCACTGGCCGGAAGCTCCTCACCTGCGGATGTCCTCGCACCTCATCTCGATGCAGGGAAATGCGTACGGAAACGCGCTGTGGGTCGCGGCGGCGGCGAAGTGCGGCGCGGAGGACGGTTTCCATATGATCGGCGGCTCGGCCATCGTTTCGCCCACGGGCGAAATCGCGGCCCTGGCGCAGACCGAGGCCGACGAGATGATCTTCGCCAATATCGACCTCGCCATCGGCGAGACCTTCCGTGAACACGTATTCAATTTTGCTAAACATCGGCGTCCCGAACATTACGGCCTGATCGTCGAGCGCACCGGGGCCGGAGCCCCGTTGGGAAAAACGCCGGACTGATCTAACCTGCCCCCTCGCGTTCCAATGAGAGGACCGTCATGAGCTTCATGAGACTGTGTTTAAGCCTTGCCGCCGCGGCCCTGATCGGCACGCCGGCGGCGGCGCAGACCTTGAAGACCGGTGTCGACGCGACTTTCGCGCCGCACGCCATGCGCACGCTGGGCGGGCAGCTTCAAGGCTTCAACATAGACCTCGGCAATGAACTGGCCCGCCGGCTGGGAAAGAAGCTCGAGATTGAAGGCACCGAGTTCTCGGGCCTCGTGCCGGGATTGAACGCCGGCAAATACGACTTTGTCCTCGCGGTGGTCACCGCGACGCCGGAGCGCGCGAAGTCGATGCTGTTCACCGAAGGTTATCTCAATCAGGATTTCAGCTTCGTCGAGAAGAAAGCGGCGCCCGGCATCGCGTCGCTGGACGACCTGAAGGGTAAAACAATCGCCGTGAACAAAGGCTCCGCCTACGAAGCCTGGTGCCGCGACAATGCGGCGAAATACGGTTTCAAGTTCGACGTCTACGGCACGAACGCCGACGCGGTTCAGGCCGTGCAGGCGGGCCGCGCCGACGCGAGCCTCGCGGGCAATACCGTCGCCGGCTGGGTCGCGAAACAAAATCCCGCGGTCAAGACGACTTTCACCATTACGACCGGCCTCGTCACCGCCCTTGCTTTTCGAAGCAACGACAAGGCCGGGCGGGACGCCGCGTCGATGGCCCTGAAATGCATGAAGAAGGACGGCTTCATCGCGACCTCCGCCCAGAAGTGGTTCGGCTTCACGCCGGCCGCCGACAGCGCCGCGGTGGCGATCGCGCCCGGCCACGGCGTGCCGGGCCTTGACGGCTACGATCCAACGCCCGTCGCCCTCAAATGCTGACCGTGCGGGCCGCATGAGTTCATCGCCGCTCCTGGAGCTCGTCGGCCTACGCAAAGCCTACGGTTCGCTCGAAGTGCTGCGCGGCGTCGATCTCGCCGTGCGCGCCGGCGAGATGGTGTGCGTGGTCGGACCGTCGGGCTCGGGCAAAAGCAGCATGCTGCGCTGCTGCAACCGGCTTGAGGAACCGAGCGGTGGGCGGATCGTGTTGGACGGCGCCGAGATCACGGCCGCGGGCGTGGACATCAACGCCGTGCGCCAGAAAATCGGCATGGTGTTCCAGCAATTCAATCTGTATCCGCACCTCACCGCGCTCGGCAACGTGACCTTGGCCCTGCGCAAGGTGCAGGGTAAATCCGCCGCCGAGGCCGACGTCCTGGGATTGGTCGCGCTGAAACGCGTAGGCCTCGCCGACAAGGCCCAGGTCCATCCGGGACAACTTTCCGGCGGGCAGCAGCAGCGCGTGGCCATCGCCCGCGCCATCGTGCTGCAGCCGAAATTGATGCTGTTCGACGAACCGACCAGCGCGCTCGACCCGGAAACGGTCGGCGAAGTCCTGAAGGTCATGCGTGAGTTGCGCGATAGCGGAATGACCATGCTGGTGGTCACGCACGAAATGGGTTTCGCGCGCGAAGCCGCCGACCGCGTGATCTTCATGGACGGCGGCGCCATCGTCGAGCAAGGCCCGCCGCATGAGATCTTTGGCGCGCCGAAGCATGAGCGCACCCGCGCGTTCCTAACCCGCTACACCAGCTGGGCATGATGGACGGCTTCGCGCGCCTGAGCGAGACGTTCTTCAACGCCGAGGTCGCGGCGCGCTATTGGCCCGAAATTCTGGCCGGGGTGTGGATCACCATCGGCGTCGGCATCGCGGTGACCCTGACAGGCCTGACGCTTGGGCTGGGGCTTGCGGTCCTGCGCGCCAGACAACGCCCGTGGCTCTCGATCCCCATCGTGGCCTTCGCCGACATCATGCGCGCCTTGCCCCCGCTGATCATCATCATCGTCTTTTACTTCGCCTTTCCTCTGATCGGGCTTTCCATGTCGGCCTTCACGGCGACCTGGCTCTCGCTTTCACTTGTGCTGGCCGCCTACGCGGAAGAATCCCTTTGGGGCGCGATCCTGAGCCTGCCGCGCGGGCAATCGGAGGCCGCGCGGTCGACGGGGCTCACCTGGGGACAGACCATGACCGCGGTGATCCTGCCGCAGGCGCTGCGGCTGGCGTTGCCGCCGCTGACGAACCGTGTCATCGCCGTCAGCAAGAACGTGGCGCTGGGCTCCGTCGTCGCGCTGAGCGAGGTCCTGAACAACGCCCAGTCGGCCACCAGCACCGCAGGCAACCCCACGCCGCTGACCATGGCCGCGGCGGCTTACCTCGCGATCTTCATCCCGGCAATGATGCTTGCCCGCCGGATGGAGAACCGCATGCAATGGCGGGTATGAAATGGACGCCCTGCTGGAAAATTTCTTCAACATCGCGGTGTTCCGGGAGGTCCTGCCGTTCCTGCTGCAGGGTCTGCTGACGACGCTGGGTTTGTCGGCGCTCGTCATTCCGACGGGATTGCTCGGCGGTCTGGCGGTCGCGCTCCTGGCGACGCAAAGCCGAAACAAATTCATCAAGCTGCTGGTGTCAGCTTACGTCGATCTGTTTCGCGCCCTGCCGCCGATCGTGCTGCTGATCTTTATCTACTTCGGCTTCCCCTTCCTCGGGCTCGACCTGCCAAAATTGCTCGCCGTGGCGCTGGGTTTCCTTTTGAACAATTCCGCCTATTACGGCGAGATCTTCCGGGCGGGATTGCTGAGCGTGCCGGCCGGACAAACGGAAGCCGCGCGCTCCACCGGTTTGACACGCGCGCAAACACTCATCCATGTCGTCATTCCCCAGGCGGCGCGTAACGTGCTTCCGGACCTGGTCAGCAACAGCATCGAAGTCGTCAAGCTGACGACGATCGCCAGCGTGGTCGCCCTGCCGGAGCTGTTACGCATCGCGCGCGACGCGCAGGCGCTGGTTTACAACCCCTCGCCGATCGTCCTGGCGGCCTTGATTTACCTGGCCATTCTCTGGCCGCTCGTACGGTGGCTGAGCCGCCTCGAGCATCGCAACCTGCTCGCGCACTAAAGCAGGTCCGGTGGTTTTTTGTTCCCTTTTGAAGAAGGACAAGATTAGTCTCGCGGTCACGTTGAACCTGCCGCAAGGGGTATCCCAATGAAGAATTTCCGCCTGACCATGGTCGCGCTCGCCTGCGCGCTGATGACGTCCGCCTCCGCTTCGGCCGCCGATGCCGCGAAGTCAGCGGACATCGCCCATCACAATCTGAAGCCGGGAGACTTTCCGCGCTGGCATCAGATCGTTCCGAACGTCTATGCCTACGAAGATACCCTCATCACGCCGGACTTCACCTTCACGACCAACAGCCTGATCATCGTGACGAACGAGGGCGTGGTGCTGGTGGACGGCCAGGACAATGAAACGCGCGGCAAGGCGCTGGTCGAGGCGATCAAGAAAATCACGCCCCAGCCGCTCAAGTACATGATCATCGCCTCGGACCACGGCGATCATGTGGGCGGTCTTCCGGTGGTGAAGGCGGCTTTCCCGGACGCGACGTTCATCTCCTCGTCCGCGTCTCTGAAGACGATGCAGGGACAGAAGCGCACCGTGCTGCCGACCGAACTGGTGGATGACAAACGCTCGCTCAAGCTCGGCGGCACGGAGATCCAGATCCTCAACCTCGGGCGCGCCCACACCGGCGGCGATCTTGTCGTTTACCTGCCGGCGACCAAGATCATGTTCCTGAGCGAAATCTATGACCGCAATCTGTTCCCGCCCATGATCACCGGTTTCCCCAGCGAATGGGTCGCGACGCTGAAGAAAGCGCAGGCGATGGATGTGAGCTGGTTCATCCCGGGCCACGGCTTCACCACCGGCACGGCGGCGGAACTGAAAGCCGACTTGCAGGATTTCACGAAAGCCGTGGAACTGGTCGTTTCCGAAGGCAAGCGCCTGCATCCGACCGGGGCGCTCTGCCCGACGGAAAAGGACTGCCCGGCGAACGCCAAGGCAAATTGGGGTCCTTACGCCAACGCGACCGCCGCCGCCGGGCAGGCGCCGCGCGCGCTGGCGCGCATGTATTCGGAAATCGAGGGCAAGCTGCCGAAGTAGGACGCGCTACGGCTTCTGCGTCACGGTCACGACTTTCCCGGGTTGCACACCGGCCTCGCGTTGAGTCACCCGGCCCTTGGCGGTGATGTAAGTCACCTCGACGGTCACCGGGTCGCTTGACGCGAGGCCGAAGTGTATCGGCGCGACGCTTTGTGAATTATAGCCGTCGCCGGTGTTCACAAGCCGCGCGGCGAGCAGCTTGCCGGCCTTGTCGAAGAGCCGGACCTCGGCGCCCGGGGCATACTTTCCCTTGGCGTCACGCACCATGACCTGAAGCGCCTTCTTCCGCGCGGCCTCGCCCAGGCCGTTTCGCAAGAGGACATGGCGCGCGCGTATCTTCGAGAAGGCGTTGGTCAGCGACAGGTCGAGATCGCCATCCCCGTCGTAGTCCGCCCATTGCACGCCGTGGTCGGAGCCGTTCATCACCGGCGGTATGACGTCGACAAATCCCTTGCCGGTGTTGCGATAGAGCCGGTTGACCGGTTCGTCGTCGTGATAGTCGGCGACAAAAATGTCCACGAAGCCGTCGTTATCGAAGTCACCCCAGCTGGCGCCGACATTGTGGCCGCGGCCGGTAATGCCCTGTTTCCGCGCGACATCGGTGAAGGCGCCCTTGCCGTCACCGCGATACAGCAGGTTCTCACCGTAGGTCGCGACGAAAATGTCGAGGTTGCCGTCATTGTCGTAGTCGCTGACCGAACAACCGACGCCGCCCTCGTCCTTCGCCCGGCCCGGCCGGTCCATGCCGAGGCGCGCCGCGACGTCGGTGAACATACCTTTGTCGTTTTTGTAAAACGCATCCGTGCCGCCGTCCTGGTTCGCGACAAAGGCGTCGAGGTCGCCGTCCTTGTCCATGTCGAACCAACAGACGCCGACGGTAAAGCGCGTATCGGCAAGGCCTACTTTTTCCGCGATATCGACGAATCCGGCGCCGTCATTGCGGAACATGCGGTTGGCGCCGTTGCGATCGGCCATGAAGAGGTCGAGGTCGCCGTCGCCGTCGAGATCAATGAAGCTTGCCTGACGGACGCTGGCCGCGGGCGCATCCACGCCCATCTTGGCCGCGACCTCCGTGAATGTTCCGTCGCCGCTATTGTGGAACAGGTAGCTGCGGTTGAGACCCGGCGGCGCACCGCTGCCCGCGAACCGGGTCCCGACGTAAAGATCGAGATGCCCGTCGCCGTCGTAATCGCCCCAGGCCGACGAGCGGACCTCAATGGGTTTGAGCGCCGCCGCGTCCGCGCGCGTCACGGCGCCGAGACCGGCCTTTGCCGATACGTCGGTGAAGACGCCGCCGGTGTTCTGGAACAGCTTCAGGATGCCGTATTCGAAGGCGACGGCGAGATCGAGGTCGCCGTCGTTGTCATAGTCGGCCCAGGCGCTGGAAAGCGCATCGGTGACCGCCAATACATCGGGCTGGACGATCTCGAAATTCACCGCCTCCGCCGCGGATGCAATCGCCGGGAACGTGACCGCCAAAACCGCAAAGGCCGGGAAGCGCATGAGAGTCCCCCAAAGGCTACTCGCCGGACGCGAGCTTAGACGATTCGGGCGCGCCGCGGGAGCGTCCTTACCGGCCGTAATAGGTGCGCCGGCCGTAGAGCATGGTGAGGTTAATGCGCCGGTTGAGATAACCTTCGTTGAATTCGATCCTGTCCGTTTCATGGAAGAGATCGGAATCGAAAATCACGGCGCGGTTGGCGCGATGGGGCACCTTGACCGGCTTTGCGCCCGCTTTCGCGAGAAAATCGCGGATCCCCGGTTCATCGCCGTTGTACTTCGCCGGATCCCAATCATCGGGCGCAGCCGCGTCCCAGATGATCAGCCCGCCTCCCTCCGGATTGAGATTGGCTTCATCGGGCGTGATCCAGAAATTCACGTTCACCGCGGCTTGATCGGCGTGGATGCCGATGCCCTTGAGCCGGCTGTCGTACTTGAAGCCCCACATCATCCGGAGGCGATGATCGCCGATGATGGTGGGGAACGTATCGCGCAGTTCCTCCGCGATCTGGGCAAGCAGCGGACAGGCAAAACCCTGCTCCGGCAGCGCGCCGAGATAGCCGTCCTTGTAGGACTTGTGCCAGATGGTCGAATCCCAACAAAAGCGGCGCAGACGCTCCAGCGCCTCGTCCGTCAGGAGGTTGTCGATCACCGCGATGCGCGGCGCGCGGCTGCCCCACTGGGCCGGCGCTGTCTCCATATTGGCCCGGTTGATCGCCGGTCCCGAAAGTTTGCCGCCCTCGGCGAAATAATATCCGCCGTCATTCACGGAGAGTCCCCGCGCCGCGAGATGTTCGCGTTGTTCGCCGTCGTGCCGATGTTTGTGCGGCGATGTCGGCAACCGCGCGACGAGCCCGGATTTGATCGCCTGATCGGCGGCCTGCGCCATGATCACGAGACCGTCGGTGACCTTGTTGAGTTCGCACAATAGCCAGGCGCGCTGCACCAGAGCCGGCCGCGCGTTCGGATCGATCGCCAGAGCCTTATCGACGTTGGCGAGTGCGTCTTCAAACCGGTGCATGGTACGCAACGTCAACGAGCGCGCGTACCAGGCTTCCGCGTTATCGGGAGCGATCGCAAGCGCCCTGTCATAGCTGGCAATGGCGTCGTCGACCCGCTCCAGCACTTCCAGCGCCTTGCCCCGGTTGATCCAATCGGGCGCGTGCCGGGGGCGAAGCGCAAGCGCGCGATCGTAGCTTTCGATCGTCTCCGGCATGCGCTCCATCTCATAAAGCGCCGACCCGCGATTGCTCCAAGCTTCAAAAAGGTCCGGGGATAGCGTCAGCGCGTCTTCGAACGCCTGAACGGCATCGCCGTAGCGCTTGAGATCCGCAAGCGCGCTTCCCCGATGGCAAAGTGCGGGGACAAATCGCGGCGCGAGGGTGAGGGCGTTGTCAAAACTGCGCAGCGCCTCCTCTGGACGCCCCTGCAAATGCAAAGCCGAACCGTGTCCGTCCCAGGACCCCGCGTTCGGCGTGATCGCGAGCGCCTGTTCAAACGAGGCGGCCGCGTCTTGAAAACGCGCGAGCCGGGTGAGGATGACGCCGCGATTGTGCCACGCCTGAAGGTCACGGGCATGTCCGGAGGTGATCTCTGAAATACTGGCCAGAGCCGATTCGAGTTGCCCGCGCGCCATCAACAGGACGCTGTGAAGCAACAGCGCTTCCCGGTTTCCGGGATTGAGCTTCAAGGCCGCATCGACGGCAGGCAGCGCGTCCGGCTGCTGCTGCTGATAGAGGAGGAGCGCGAGCTGATATTGCGCCGGAAAATTCCGCGGATCGGTCCGCAGAACCTGCTCATAAAGGCGCCTGGCTTCGGCAAGGCTGCCGGCCTGATGAAACGCGACCGCTTGGTTCAACAACGCTCGGGCAGCCTTCGATGTGGTCTGGGTGGGAGGCCATACTAGCCTCCCCCGCGCTCTTCGTCACCGGACCCGAAGCGCCGCCGTTTAGCGCTGCTGCGCCGCGGCGGTGGGCGTCCCGACGGCGGGCGGGGTCTGATCGCGCGCAACCGCCGCCGGCGGATGCACGATAAAGACCTGCTTGAACTTCACGCTGATCGATGCCGAAACAGCGGTGTTCACGCCCTGGGCGTCCGGGTACGCATCGGCGACCTTGCGCAGCGCGCGATACAACGACGGCGAGGATTCCTGGCCGTAGCTCTGGTGATGCGTCGACCAGTTGGTATTGACGTTATAGTAGAAACCCATGAGGTCGACGTAACCGCCCATCAGACCTTCGGCCCGGTCGGCCTCCAGGCGGAGGCGGAAACGCACGTCGCGGACGGGCAGCAATGGGTTGGTGTTCGCCGGCTGGCCGGTCCACGGGAATACAAAATCGGCGGTTTCGGTCGTCAGCACGCCGTCTTTGATCTTGCCGTGGAACGTCTGACGGAAGTCCTTGCCCCAGCGCATATCCACGCGCTGCGATCCACCGGAGACCGGCTCGCCGGTCGAGTCCGTCAACAGATCATCCAGGCCGCGATAGGTGTTCACCGTCACGTCGTCGTCGTTGACGAGGTTATCGACACCCGTGATTTCCACGAGAATCCGGTTGTAGGTGAACTGCTGCATGAATTTGTTCTCGAAGTGATAGGCGGTGCCTTCCGGGCCGCGATAGTTCGAGATGCAGCCGATGGCGCGGTAGAGCTGGTTGTCCACGCCCTTCTCGCCGTCCGGGCTGGTGAAGTCTTCGGCGCTCACTTTCCCGTCGAGGTCCATGCCGATGGCGATGGGGCCCTGCGCTTCATAAAAAGGATAGGGCTCTTTCGATGTCGACGGATGCCACGTCTCGCCCTCGCGCGCGATGTGGGTCTGCATGATCGTCCGCTTCGTCCCGTCTTCGGGAAACAGAAGTTTGAACTGTTCGCGGGGACCAAGATTATAGCCGTTGGGGCATTCCTTCTTCCCGTCGGCGCTTTGCAGCACGGACCAGTGCCGTTCCGTAAGCACGTACCCGATGGTGCCGTTCTGGATGACGGCCGCGGCATCGCCGGCCGCCACCGCAGGGGTGAAACAGGCGCCGCACACCACGGCCACGATTGCCGCCGATGAGACCAACGAAGAACGTGTCATGTCCAACTCCCTGAACGACCCGGCGCCACCGAGCCGGGCCGGACGTGGAAGTATACTCGTTCCAGCGTGGCAGATTTTGCTAATCGCAGGGCGATTGGCGACAGTAAGAGAGCCGTTTTGGCCGCTGTGGGGCTGATTCTTGAAAAGTTGTGCCCGGACACGGCCTGGCGGAGAGGGTGTCCCCCGTGATCAATCGCCGATCTCAGACCGCCGCATCGTCGAATCCGGCCATCAGGGCTGCATTGCCTCCGGCCGCAGTCGTATCGACCGACAGCGCCCGCTCGGTGGCAAATCGCGAGAGATAGCGCGGACCGCCGGCTTTGGGACCCGTACCGGACAACCCTTCGCCGCCGAACGGTTGAGACCCCACCACCGCGCCGATCATGGACCGGTTGACATATAGATTGCCGACCCGCGCCTTGCGTTTCGCGATTTCAACGTTCGCCGAGATACGAGAATGGAGCCCCAGGGTCAAACCATAGCCGGAGCGGTTCACATCATCGAATAGAGCTTCGAGCATGCCGCCCTTCCAGCGCTTCACATGGATCACGGGGCCAAACACCTCGCGGTCGAGTTCCGCGTCGGCAATCCGCAGCAGGTGAGGCGCGAAGAAAGTGCCCGCCGCGTGACGATCATCAAGACGGCATTTGTGGATGACCGGATACTTGCCCGACGTGACATGGTCGACAAGCCGCCGGCAGGCGGCGGCGTCGATCACCGGACCGACATCGGTCGCGATATCGGCGGGATCACCGATCATGAGTTCATCCATGGCGCCGATGAGCATGTCTATGATCTGATCGGCGGTGTCTTCCTGCAGATACAAGAGACGCAGCGCGGAACAGCGTTGGCCAGCGCTTTGAAAACCGGAGGAGATGACATCGGCGACCAGTTGCTCGGCCAGGGCCGAACTGTCCGCAATCATGACGTTGATGCCACCGGTTTCCGCGATGAATGGAGTAATCGCGGAATTGGGGCGCGCGATCAGACTGGCTTGAATATGGCGCGCCGCCTCCGTGGAACCGGTGAAAGCGACACCGGAGGTTAGCGGGCTTTCCACAAGACGACGGCCGACGTCGGCGCCGCCCGGCAGCATCTGAAGCGCATTCACCGGCACGCCCGCTTCGTGGAACAACTGCACGGCGCGGAATGCGATGAGCGGTGTTTGCGGCGCCGGCTTCGCGATCACCGCATTGCCGGCGACAAGCGCGGCGGCGACTTGCCCCGTGAAGATCGCGAGCGGAAAGTTCCACGGGCTGATGCAGATAAACAGGCCTCGACCCGCGAGACTGAGTTCATTCCGTTCACCCGTCGGTCCTGGAAGGCTGATGACGCGGAATTCATTTTCCGCGCAAGCTGCGTAATAACGACAAAAGTCGACCGCCTCGCGAATCTCGGCCAACGCGTCAGGAATGGTCTTGCCCGCCTCGCGGATGCAAAGCGCCATGAGCTCGACGCGGTTATTTTCAATCAAGTCGGCCATTTTATTCAGGCAACTTGCGCGTTCGCCCACAGACACGTTCGACCAGCCAGCAAAGGCACGTTCCGCCTGGCTCAAAGCCGCCGCAACATCATTCATGGACGCGAAGCTGGCGGCGCCCACCGTGCGGCTGGTATTGGCGGGATCCTTGATCTCGATGATGGCGCCGGCGCCCGGTCGGCCGGCGATAAGGGAATGCGCTTTCCAGCCTGAACGCCAGTACCGCTCAAACCCGACATTCAGATCGCCAATCGTCTGCGCGTCGGACAAATCAACGCCCATGGAATTACTCCGCCAAGGCCCGAAAAGATTAATAGGAAGCGGAATGGCCGGATGGCGTGTCAGCTTAAGATGCTCAACTTGCGCCACAGGATCGGCCAGGGCTTCCGCCTCATTGCCCTCGATGACCTGTTTCAGAAAAGATGTGTTCGCGCCGTTCTCGAGCAGCCTGCGCACGAGATAAGACAGCAATTCCTTCTGCGGCCCCACCGGCGCATACAGACGGCAGCCGTAGCTGGGATCGGTTTCCCAGAGTTTCTCATACAGCCCGTCGCCCATTCCATGGAGTCTTTGGAACTCGAAGGTGCGGCGCTTGCCCGCCAGTTGAACGATGCTCGCAACGGTACGCGCGTTATGCGTCGCGAAGGCCGGATAGATATGATCGGACTGCAACATCTGCCGCGCGCAAGCCAGATAAGAAACGTCGGTTGCCGCCTTGCGCGTGAATACCGGGTAGTCGGTGAGGCCGCGTTCCTGACAACGCTTGATCTCGGCATCCCAGTACGCCCCCTTCACGAGGCGTACCGCAAAACGGGAGTTGACCTGCCCGCCCAATTCTTCGAGCCAGCCAATGACGGCCGATGCGCGTTTTTGATAGCCCTGTACGGCAAGCTCCAAGCCTTCCCAGCCCGCGGCGGCCGGATCCTTCGCGAGCTTCCTGAACAGACGCAGCGACAGCTCCAGACGGTCGGCTTCCTCGGCGTCGATGCAGATGGGAACCTGCACATCCCTTGCAAGACGAAACAGTTCAAGCAGCCGATTCAGAAGTTCGGTTTCGACACGGCGCTCCTGACTGGCTTCGTACCGCGGATGCAATGCGGAAAGTTTGATCGAAATCGTGGACGGCAAGGGCGTCCGCGCGCGCCATTTACCCACCGTCTCGATGGCGGCAGCGTAAGAATCGAAATAGCGGCGGGCATCGACGGCGGTACGCGCAGACTCACCCAGCATGTCGAAGGAATGGCTGTAAGTATTGGAGCGCGCCGCGCGCTTGACGGCGACGTCGATCGTCTCGGCGAAAACGTAACGCTGGCCCATCAGGCTCAAGGACAGCTGAAGAACATGCCTTGCGACGGGCGCGCCCATTTTCGCGATGGCCGCACTGATGCTATGCGGCTGATGAACGGCTGTGTTCAGTATGTTGCTGAACTTCTCGAGCGAGAACGTGGCAGCATTGACGAGAGGCGATGCGGAATGGCCGCGATGGCTGCCCCAATCGCTGTCCGGAATGGTGTCGAGCACCAAGGCGTGGGCGGTCGCGCTGTCGGGAATACGCAGCAGCGCCTCCGCGAGACGCATCAGCGCGACACCTTCGCGGCTCGAAAGCTGATACTCGTGCTGGAAGCGCTCGAGCAGGTCTCCACGCAACGCCGTTTCGCGAAGACCTTCCATGAGGACACTCGCGCGCGCCTTCACACCGTCCTGTTCGGCCTGTGAGAACCGCGCGCCCGGCAATAGGCGCGACAGCACATCGGTCTCATCGGCGCGGTACAATGAACGCATAAGCGAAAACTGCGGCTCAACAATCTCGATATTCACGGCGTTTCTTTCTAAATCTGGCGGCACGCCTCATAGGACGTGCAGAATCTTGCGAGCGGCGTTACCCGCGGCTCACTGACGCCGCGAGCGCTTCGGCGCTTTTTGCATCACGGGAATATCCTCCGCGGGCAGCTTCTCACTCAGTTCTCCCGCCAGCCACTGACTGAAGGCGCGAACAGGCGCGCTGTTCCTGAGCTCGTTCTTGCATACGATGTAAAACGACGACTGGCTTGGAATAGTCCTCGCGAAAGGTGTCATGAGCCGCCCGTCCTCGATAAGACTTGCCACCGTCATCACTTCGCACAAGGCCACGCCATGTCCATGGATCGCCGCTTCGATGGCCAAATGCGTATTCGACAGGTTGAAATGGCGCTTACCGGTTGTGGTAGGCATATGCGCCGCGCTTAACCAGCGGTGCCATTCACCACCGGCGTCGCTGTGAATGATGGTGTGATTCCCAAGGTCCTCGGGTGCGCGAAGCGGGTTTGCATTGAGGATCGTCGGGCTACACACCGGCACCAGGACGGTGTGCGTCCACAGGCGCGTGTAAAACTGCGGCCAGTTTCCATCCCCGAACGAAATCGTCAGATCACTGGCGTCGGGCGCGACATTGGTGTCGTCGCCCACCGCGCCGAGATTCAAGCGAATGCTGGGATAGAACTTAGTGAAGCTGGTGAGGCGCGGCAGAATCCAATAGGCAGCCAGAGCCTGCCCACAATTGAGCGAAAGGTCACCACCGGTTTTCTGGCGTGAAACGAAGGCAGAAGCTTCCGCGATCGAATCAAAAGCCGCGGAAATCGACGGCTGGAGCGCGAGACCATGGGCGGTAAGCTTCAGTTGGCCCGGGCTGCGCTCGAACAGCATCACGTTCAATTCGTCCTCAAGGACACGGATCTGGTGACTGACGGCGCCGGGCGTAACGTTCAATTCACTGGCGGCGCGGGAAATCGAGAGGTAACGCGCGGTCGCCTCGAAGGCGCGCAGCGGGTTCAAGGGCAGCAGTCGTTTCCGCATGAAGGCCTGGCACTCCATTGGACCCCCGTCCTCTTCACTTTATCTTTTTTCACGCCCCGCCAGCCGCGGGGATGACACGGATTGATTATCTATATTTCAGTCCTCAATGTGATTTCGTTTTATGCATATAAAACGAAATCAATATCTTATCGAAGAGCATTAATTAAATTAATATTCTATACGTCGCCTATTTTTATGAAGGATATTAATTATGGTATTGGACGCGATTGACCTGAAGCTGCTGAATGCCCTTCAGCGAAACGGCCGCGCGACGAACCCGGAATTGTCGGCGATCGTGAACTTGAGCCCGACGGCGTGTTTCCACCGCGTACGGCAACTCCAGGAAAACGGATACATCATCGGCTACACCGCGGTTCTGGATCCAGCGAAACTTGGCAGCGCGATGCTGGTATTCGTCGAGATCGTCCTGGACAGAACCACGCCCGCCGTCTTCGAGGAATTCGCGAATGCCGTGCGCAAGCGCACGGAAATCATGGAATGCCACATGGTGGCCGGCGGGTTCGACTATCTGATCAAAGCCCGGGTTGCGGATATGGATGCTTATCGTCACTTCCTGGGCGAAACCCTCACGCGCTTGCCGGGCGTGCGCGAAACGCATACCTACGCGGTGATCGAGGAGGTCAAAGTCGAGATCGTCTTTCCGCTCCCTAGCGCAGGTGCCTTAAAGAAGTCCGAGGCGAGCGTTAGCGGCCACGACAGCCCGCGGAAAAAGGCGGGCAAGCGCCGGACAGGACGCGGCCGTCACTGAACAATCCTTTGAACTGAAGTCGGGGTCGCGAAAAGCGTTTCCTCGTTACCTCGCTGAATTTGAAGAATATTTCACAAGAGAGCGTATCTATAGAATCGCGTTTTTCAGGCCGTCGGATATCGTGACGGTCGTTTTGGCGAGTTGGGGATATATATATGAGAACAATCAACGCGAAAGAAATTGCCGCGGGATTGACGCCTTCCAAGGTGGCTGACGTTCTGGATGCCGCCTTCCGCTCCGAGATCAATACACCAATCCGGCACCATCACACGATCGAGCGCCCGGACGGGGAACAGGCGACCTTGCTGTTGATGCCCGCCTGGCATGCCATTTCGAGTGACGGGCCAAAGTATATCGGGATTAAAATTGTCTCGGTTTTCCCGCACAACACCAAGCGATCAGCGCCGACGATCATGGGCACTTACTTGCTTCTGTCAGGCGCGACCGGCGAAGTAAAGGCGATGCTGGATGGCCCGGCCATCACGTCCTGGCGCACGGCGGCAGCATCCGCCCTCGCCTCGCGGTTTCTTTCGCGCAAAGATTCGAAAACACTCGCCATGATTGGTTCGGGATCCTTGGCGCCTTATCTCGTGAAGGCGCACGTCGCGGAGCGGCCGATCACGGAGATCACGATCTGGAACCGCAAGCCGGAGATGGCCGCGACTCTCGCCGAGCAATTGCGCGTCTTCTACAAGGGCGCGAAAGAGGTCTCTGCTACGACCGATCTGGAGCAGGCGGTGCGCGGCGCCGACATCGTCAGTTCGGCCACCCTCGCCCAGGAACCGCTGATCAAAGGCGACTGGCTCAAGGACGGCGCGCACGTCGATCTCGTGGGCGGATTCACGCCGCAGATGCGCGAAGCCGACGATACCGCGATCCGCCGCGCCTCGGTATTTGTCGATACTCGGGAAGGCGCTTGCCATGAAGCCGGCGATATCGTACGGCCCTTGAAAAGCGGCATAATCCAGATGAATAGTATCAAGGCGGATCTGTTCGACTTGTGCCGCGCCACGCATCCAGGCCGCGCAACCGCGAACGAGATCACGCTGTTCAAATCGGTCGGAACTGCGCTTGAGGATCTGGCGCTCGCGGCTCACGTTACTGATAGCCTCACAGCTTAGCCCTTTACTGAATTTGCTCATGCGCGCCTTTTTTCATGCCGACCAACAATTGCATAGCCCCCTCCAGTTCATGCGGGCTGGACGCATCGCAAGTCCAACGGACTTGCCCGCACGTACGGACGCGCTTCTTAAAGCGCTAAATGAGAAAGGAATCCGGGTCGAGACGCCGCCAGACTTCGGTTTGGCGCCCCTCTTGAAGGTCCATTCTCAGGGGTATTTGACATTCCTGAAGACGGCATTTGAAAAGTGGCAATCAATCCCGAACGCCGGACCGGAGGTGCTCCCCAACACATTTCCGTACTGGAACGCCGTGCCGGGCGCCTTGAACCGAGGTGAATGCCGTTCGCAAAACATGATTGCGCGCGCCGGTTTCTATCTCGGCGACTTAGCGGTTCCCGTCGGCCCGAAGACCTGGGACTCCTGCCTGGCGTCTACGCACTCGGCTATCGCGGCGACCGACGCGGTTCTCGCGGGAGACCCATTGTCCTACGCCTTGTGCCGGCCTTCGGGCCACCATGCCCGTTCGGATCGGGCCAGCGGCTTTTGTTATCTGAACAATTCGGCCATCGCGGCCGAACGTTTGCGCACGAAGTACGCCCGAGTGGCGGTGCTGGATGTCGATGCTCATCACGGCGACGGCACTCAGGCGATTTTCTATGCGCGCCCAGACGTCATGACGGTTTCGATCCATGCCGACCCGAACGCCTACTATCCTTTCTTCACGGGCTATGAGGATGAACGGGGGATCGGCGACGGCGATGGCTTCAATTTGAACATTCCGCTGCAGCCAGGCGCAGGCGACGATGCGTTTGCAGCCGCCATGGAGATCGCCGCACCCGCAATCCGAGCCTTCCGCGCCGAAGCCCTCGTCCTCGCGTTGGGCTTCGACGGGCATGCCAACGATCCCATCGGCGTCCTGCGTATCAGCGATAAGGGTTTTCGCACAGTGGGGGCCGTCGTGAAAGCGATGGAGATCCCGACCGTCGCCGTCCAGGAAGGCGGCTATGCCATCGCCGACATCGGCGGCTGCTTGAGTGAATTCTTGACCGGCGCGCAGTAACGATCACGCCGACAAAGAAGGCCATGCGCTGCGCGTTACGCTTCGTGCCGCACCGCCGGCACGCTGTTTTCACGCGTGAGCAGCGACACCACGATCATGACAATGAACGCCGCCGGCGCCGAAACGATGGTCGGCTGACTCAGCGGGAAGATCGGCGCGGCGTGACCCAAGATCTGCACCCAGACGCTGGGGCCGGCGATGATGAGACCTACCGACATGAACAGACCCGTAAATCCGCCGGCCACCGCCCCCGCCGTCGTCAGACGCCGCCAGAACATGGCCATAACCAAGATCGGAAAACAGGCGCTGGCGGCGATGGCGAAGACGAGGCCGGTGAGGAACAGGATGTTCTGGCCTTCAAACGCAATGCCCAGGCCGATGCCGATGGCGCCGATGACGACACTGGAAACACGGAAGATCATCCGCTCGCGAGCCTCGGATGGTCTGTCGCGCGCGATAACCTTGGAATAGAGATCGTGCGAGATTGAGGATGCCGCCGCGACGGTGAGGCCGGCCACCACCGCGAGGATCGTCGCGAAAGCCGCCGCGGCCATGATGCCAAGCAGCGCATCACCGCCCAAATAGCGCGCAAGGTGCAGCGCCACCATGTTCGAACCGCCGGGCACGCCCCCGCCGGGCACCATGAAGTCGGGGTTTTGCGCAAGGAAGGCCACACCCGCCGGGGCGATGATGAAGAACACCAGGTAGTAAACCACCCCGACGACCGACATCCCGATGACCAGCGAACGCCGAGCCGCGGTGGCATCGGGCACCGTGAAGAAGCGCATGAGGATGTGCGGCATGCCGGGAATGCCCAGGACAAAGGCCAGCAACAGCGAGGTCGCTTCGATCGACGAAAGTTTCATCCCGCCGGGAAGGAAAAGCGATGCACCCAAGGCGTGGACCTCGCCGGCGCGCGCATAAAGCGCGTCGATGCTGAAACCGGTTTGCGCCAGGCACAGAAAGGCCACGAACATCATGCCACCGGTCAGGATGAACGCCTTTGTCACCTGCACCCATGTCGTGGCCAACATACCGCCGAAGGCGACATAGATGACCATCAAGGCCCCGATGATCACGACCGCGATGCTGTAGGGGATGCCGAACAAGATTTCAATCAATCCCCCCGCTCCCAGCATCTGACCGATCAGATACATGAGCGTGACGGCAAGCGCGCTGACGGCGCCGACAATACGGATGGGAACCGGAGATAGGCGCGCCGCCGCGGCGTCGACGAAGGTGAAACGGCCCAACCGGCGCATGGGGCCCGCGATGTAGGCCAACATGACGACGAAGCCGATAAGCGGTCCGAAGGTATATATCGTTGAATCGAAGCCGGCGGAGAAAAACATGCCGGCGCCTCCCAGGAAGGTGGAGGCGGACAGGAGATCCCCGGCGATGGCCCAGCCGTTCTGCCAGGGCTTGATCTTGCCGCCGGCGGCATAGAGCTCCGCTGTGGACTTGCTGCGCTTTTGCGCCCAGTAGGTGATTGCCAGCGTTACGGCGATCACGAAAAAAAAGAGAACAATGGCAATGTTGCCGGTGGGGTGGTTCATTTGCGCGCTCGCTCTCTGACGGAATTAATGTTCGGAGGTTTCGTAGGTTTCATCCGCCGTGGCCGGTTTATCCGCGGCCGTGATGAACCAGGCGACGAGCACCGGGATGAAAACCGAGAGCGTACCGAGCAGGAAAGCGACCGTGAGTGAAGCCCCGGGCCAGAGCGGCCTTTCGAGCAGCGCCGGCGTCAGATACCACATGGCGAGGAATATGAAGCCGGAGGCAATCGCGACAATCGCGAGATAAGTATCGCGCGGACGTATTTCGCTGTTTGCGGACATTCGGCATCCCCCTTGGCGTTTAAAAATATACGCCGAGCCGGGCATTCCCACCAAGCATCCGCGTATCAAAAACTTTCCGAGGCGGCACGAGTGGCATGCCGCCCCGAAAGTCAGGCCGCAGAACCCGCGCTTACATCTTGAAGCGGATACCGGCACGGAACACGCGTCCGTTCTGGTCGTAGTTGAGCGGGTTGGACACGGTGATGTCCGCGGCGAAGTTCCCGGTACCGGCGACGATACCCGGATCGCTGTTGAACAGGTTTCGGACGTTGAGGAACGTCTCGACCGAAGTGCCCTCGTCCGCGCCGATCAGGAAGTTATAGCTGAGCGAGAGGTCATAGTAGGTCGCCGCCGCCAGCGAATTGATGTTGATCGTTTGGTTGGCGGTCGTGGAAGTCGGACAACCGGACGTACATTCGATCCACGCGTTGTTGAACTTGCCGGCACTGACGCCGCGGGCAAGGAAGCTGGCATGGAACGGGCCGTTGTCGTAGCCGACGGACGCCGACCAACGCCAATCCGGCGGGCCACCGCCGTTGTTTTCCCCGGCGGTATCCGTCGGCGGCGTAAGCGTGTTGTTCTGATAGTTTTTCAGGTAACGCGTCGCGAGAACACGGAACTGCAAGCCGCCATTCCAATCGTCCATGATGTCCGACAATGGAAGTTGATACCCCGCTTCGAGGTCGATGCCGCGGACAAGCTGCTGCGCCAGGTTGAACGGCTGCACGAATATCTGATTGTCGAACGGCGAGCCGGTCGAGATCAGCGGGCGACCGCCGTTGATTGCGTTGCAGAACGCCTGGTTACCCTGGAAGCAGACGTCCACGACCTGCTGCGCCGTGACTGTCGTGATCGCGTCGGTCAGGTCGATGTTCCAGTAGTCTACCGAAGCGCTGAGGCCCGGGATAAACGTGGGCTGGAAGACAACCCCGAGACCGGTGGCGTCAGCCTTCTCAGGCTTCAGATTCGGATTGCCCTTGGTGGTGCCGAGGTATTGCACCGACAATCGCGTGACTGGATCGATGATATTGTTCGTCGTGGTCGAGCCCGCGTTGTAGAGATCGTTCAGGTTCGGGGCGCGAATATCGCGCGAACGCGTGGCACGGAAGGTCAGATCCGAGACTGGAGAGTAGGTAAGACCGACTTTCCACGTCGTGACATAACCCGAGCTGCTATAGTCCGTGGCGCGGACGGCGCCGTTGAAGTCCAGCGTCTGGGCCCAACTCTGGTCGCGCGCAAGCGGCACGACCGTTTCAAAGAAGCCTTCGGTCACCTTGTACTCACCGACAGTCGGGCGGTAGTTACCCGCGTACCACGGGTTATTTTCATAGTTGTCGGCGCTCACGAAGCCGTCGGCCACTTCCGCACGATGTTCCGCACCTGTGGCGATCGAGACCGGACCCGCCCAGGTCGAGAACGGCTCGCCTTGAATCGAGGCTGCGAATACATCCTGCTTGAAGCGCTGGTAGCGGTATGGAATGCCGAGCACATAGTTGAGCGCGGCATCTGAGTTCACGCCGATCCCGAACGGATTGTACGGCACGCAGTTGGGGTCGTCGTTCGTGGCGATTGCATCCGCGTTGACACGGCAAACGATGGCGCCGTTCGCATTACGAACGGAATCCACCGCCTTGTTGAACAAATTAGTGTTGCGGCTGCGATCAACGCGGTTCGAGTTGCGCGACAGGCCCGTTTGATAATAGGCGTCCCACGTCCATTCGGTTTCCATCGCTTCGAAGGCGCCATTGATGCCCACGACATTGCGGATGGTATCGCGGCCGTCGCGCAATCCGTTACGGCCCATGTCCTGGAAGCTATGCCCGATGGTGAGCGTCGTCAGACCCAGCGCTGCGGCGCGCGAGGCGATTTCCGACGGCAGGTAGGGGTTCTGCGCGGATACGTTGATCCCGCCGAAGAACAGGTTGCCGTAGGCGTAGGTCAAGCTGTCGATGTGATACCAGTTGGACTGGAGGAACACTTCGAGATTGTCGGTGACCTGATAGCTGAGGCGCGTGAAGACGTTCTGACGCGAAAGGCGCGGCTCGAGCGTGGCGCCAAGATCGATGTGCACGTCCTGCGCCTGCCACTCGCCCCCCTGCATAAGAGCGCCGGCGACGAGCGGACCGAAGCTGAGATTGTAGGGGCTGCCGCCGGGACCGAAGGCAATGCCCTTCAGTGGCCCGTTCGCAATCACGCCGCCTTTGGTCATGTTCCACGCGGAGACATGATCGAGCAGGAGGTTCGCCGGCTGGCCATTGGTGGCGGTATAGTTCGGATTCGTGACGATCTGCCAGCCCTGCTCGTTCCAATCGCGGTAAGCCAGCAGAATACCGTTGTTGCGGTTGACGTTGCCGCTGATGACGAAATGCCCCTTGCCACCGGAGAAGCTGGTGCCGGCCGTTAACGCAACTTTGTATGCCGCATCGTCGCCGTAAGTGGTGATACCGCCTGAGACTTCGCCCTTCACGCCGACGAACTTGTTGTCGAGGACGAAGTTGACCACGCCGGCCACCGCATCGGAGCCGTAGGCCGACGAAGCGCCGCCGGTGACGACATCGACGCGAGAGATGAGCTGTTCGGGCACGGTTGCGATATCGACCACACCGGCGGGCGTCGAACCGACGGAGCGCTGACCGTTGACTAGCACGAGCGTGCGGCTGGTGCCGAGGTTGCGCAAGTTGACCGACGCGGTCCCCGGCGCGCCGCCGCTGTTACGCGTGCTGCTGGCAGGCGTATAGTTCCCGGAGAAGGTGGGGACGGTATTGAGATACTCGATGACCGAGGGGGCCGCCTGCTGTTCAAGCTGCTCGGCGCCGACGACAGTGGTGGGCGTCGGGGCTTCGTAGCCGTCGCGCACGATGCGCGTGCCGGTCACGACGATTTCTTCGGCCGCGCCGGGTTCGGCGACCGTCTGTTGCCCCCACGCGCTCCCGACCGTCATGGACGACAACGCGATGGCGAGCATGGACGTTGAGGCCGCAATGCGGCTTCTCAGGCGCGGGCTACCCTTTACGAAATAAGCCGCGTCGCGTGTCTTGGTGATCTTGGTCATGAGTTCCCCTCTTTTGCCAACTATCTTGATCGCCCGACAGCACGCGCCTTTGGGCGATAATCCCCGCTTTGCTATTGTTCGGCGCCCCGCGCGAGGCGGGCCGGCGCATTGCCGGCCACGGCGTTCGGCAGACGGTCGGTACCGTGGCAGACCGTCGCCGTGACATCATCATTGTTCTCGAGGCTTTCCCGTCCAGTCAATTCTGCGAGTGCGCGGCCATACCGGTCCGGGATGATGTGCTTCGTGTCGCGGAAATTCTTGCAGGCATCCGGGCCGCGAAAGTTTTCGATGCACCCTAGGACGCGAAACAACTTATTGTCGATGCCCTTCTCGCCATTGGACCGCGTGATGCGGGCGACAGCAGGACGAAAGGAATTTTGCTTCATTCGCTAAAGCTCAGAGCCCGCGCCGGTCTTCGACTGTGAAAGAGTTTGAAGTTCACATATTTACCCAGCAACCGAGTTTATTTTACCCCTCCATGAGAAAATCTCAGGCAGTTTTCTCAAATATTCTAAATACTTAGTTAGCTGTCTCGCGCGGTAAAAACATTACGTCGCCCAAGGGGAAAACGGTCGTCCCGGCGTGAAGGCCGTTGCTGGAAGCCGATATATCTCGCGGGGTATTTTTGAGTCCGCGTACGTGTTGTCCGCTTCGAGATGGGAGCTCCCGCGCGACGCATCGAGACCTGTCTTTCGCACCAAGCTTCGTGACCGTTGCGATGCCGGTTGTTCCGCAACTGAGAAATTCTGTGACCTGAGTGAGAAACGCTCTCTAGCCTCATAGAACGCGCAATTGTAATCAGGTAAGCAAGTGGGCTGATAGCGCTCGACGCCCTGCAATAGTTCGTAATTTTTCTAATGAGACCAGCGTACAAAAATCGCGGGTGAGGACTCCATGCTCCAATCTTCAAACCTTCGCGCCAACCTCGACCGCTTTCTCACGACCATGGAAGCGTCCGCGCAAATCGGTATCGGCCGCGAGAACGGCCTGCGCCGTCTCGCCTTGTCGGACGCCGATCGCGACATGCGCGATCTGTTCGTAAGATGGTGCCAGGAAAGCGGTCTTAAAGTTTCGGTCGATGGAATCGGTAATATCTTCGGCCGGCGCGAGGGCAGCGAAAACCTTCCTCCCGTGTTGATCGGCAGCCATCTCGACACACAGGAGAACGGCGGCCGTTTCGACGGCATCGTGGGTGTTCTGGCTGGGCTCGAAGTGATGCGCCGCCTCAACGATCTCAACATCACCACGCGCCGCCCTATTGAAATCGTCGATTGGACGAATGAGGAAGGCGCGCGATTCTCGCCGCCGATGGTGGCCTCGGGTTGCTTCGTGGGCGATCACGACCTCGACTGGGCGCTCAACATCAAGGACGACGGCGGCGTCAGTATTCGCGAAGCCTTGGAGAATATCGGTTATCGCGGCGCGGCGCCGGTCGGCAAACGCGAGATCGATGGCTACTTCGAGCTCCATATCGAGCAAGGCGATGAACTCGACCGCAACAACCGCGAAGTCGGCGTTGTCACGCATGGCTACAAGTCGCACGGCGTGCTTGTCGAATATCGCGGCGAAACCGCGCACACGGGCCCTTGGCCCATGGAACGCCGCCGTAACGCACTCGTGGCCGGCGCGCGTTTGTTGACCGCGGTGGACGATATTGGCTGGGAATATGCCAAAACAAGCGGCAAAGCCACGGCCGCGCGCCTGATCGCCTCACCCAATAAGCCCGGTATCCTTTCCGATTGGGCCGAAGCGGTTTGCGACGTGCGGCACAATGATCCCGAAATCGCCGATCAGATGCGGGCAAAGATGATGAACGCCGTCAACGATGCCGCTACGCGCACGGGCTGCCAGGCCAAGGTACTCAACACCTGGAGCTGGGGCGGAGATATCTTCGACAAGCAGATGATCAACACCGTGCGTGAGGCGGTGGGCAATCTCGGCTACGACAGCTGGGATCTTCCGAGCCAAGCCGGGCACGATGCCTACTTTCTCGCGCGCCACTTCCCGACGGCGATGATTTTCACGCCTTGCAAGGACGGGATCACTCATCACAACGATGAACTCGCGACCGCGGCGATGATGGAGCCGGGCCTCAACGTCCTCCTTCACGCGGTGTTGGCCCGCGCCGACCGCCCGTAATCTATCTGCAGGGATCGAAGGCCGGATATTTCCAGCCCTCTCTCAACTGCTCTGCCGCCCATGCAAGGAAAGCGTGAGGCGGAGCCTTGGCGGGCAGTACACGTCCGCTTGTGATGTACATCCGATGCGGCGAAAAGACGCTTTCTCTGAACGGGACAACGAGCTTGCCGGCATTCAGCAAGTGTAACGCGGTGATATGGCTGGCCAGCGCCATGCCCTGACCTTGGAGCGCCGCCTGCATTGCCAGCGCCGCGTTTGGAAGTTTAAAGTTCTTGTATCGATCAAGAGCGCCGGCCTTCGCGGCATGCAGCCACTTCCGCCACTCTTCACCGTGGTCGCAATGCAATAGCGTAAAGCGCTGCAAGTCTTCGATGACATTGCAAGGCTGGCTGCCGATGAGTGATGGACTGCACACCGGAAAAAGTTGAATGCGCGCCGCCAAATGAACCATCCGGTCCTTCGGGCGCGTCGGGGAGAGAAGCAACTGGAGGTCTCCCGCCGCCCCGCCCTCATTGGCTTGCGGCACCAACGAAAGGCTGATATCCGGCCACCGTTGCTCGAACTGCTTCAAGCGGGGCATTAGAAATAGCGAGCCCAGAGTCGGCCCCGCCTCGATCGACAAACGCCCTTTTGTGCCGTGCTTGGGCGCGGCCCAGGTGAGGAGGTTCTCCGCGCTCGGCAAACCGCTCCTATCGGCGGTGCAGGCAGGACCTTTCTGATATTTCTTTTTGTGCAACGCAGTAGTGGTTTCAGAGTTTTGATGGTCCAAAACTCTTCATTCTCGCGCCGGCCAGCGCAACCGAGTTTGTCTGATAGGTCCCTTAGAATTCCTCAAGGAGGGTCTGTGGAGTGTACTCCAGACCGGCCTTTCGACGCGCGGCGACGCCCACGCGCATTCTTGCGCGCCGCAAGGAATGACGCACAGCTTACCGGCGCCGATACTTATCTACTAAACCCTGAAAGCTTAGGCTCAGGCGTCCGGTCATCGTCGTGCGCAACCCGCTTGGGCGGATGAACGATAAAGACCTGTGCGAACTGTACGTCGATCGCCGCCGAGATCGCCGTCATCGCACCAGTCGCGGGGTCGGGAAAGCCGTCCGCCAAGCGGCGCATTGCACGAGATAACGAGGCTGATGCGGTTTGCCCATAGCTTTGGTGATGAGTAGACCACGTCGTGTTGAGGTGTCTTCTAAAAGCATCAATATCGACGTAGGCGCCAATGACGCCCTGCGCGTCCTTTGAGTTCACCCGAAGTTCGAATTTGGCGGCCTTGAGAACTTGGATCGAGTTCGTGTCGAACACACCAGACCAAGGCAGCGCCAACTCCTTCGCTTCGGTTGTGAGCAAACCATCGACGATTTTTGCTTTAAACGTTTGAACAAAGTCCTTTGCAAATCGACCGTCAATCCGCTGCGTGCCACCCGGAAAAATTGCTCCGGAAGCGTCGCTCAACAAGTTGTCCAAACCCCGGTAGGTAGTCAAAGTGACATCGTCGTCGTTGACAAGATCATCGACATCGGTCAACTCGATCAGCGTGCGATTGAAATTCAACCCACGAAGATCTTGCAGTTCAAACATGTAAAACGACCCGTCGGGCGCCCGGTAATTTGCGATGCAGCCGATCGCGCGATGAAGCTGATTATCTATCCCTGCTACGCCGTCCGGGCTGGTGAAGTCGTCGGCATCGACGCGGCCATCGAGGTTTAGGCCCTTGGATATTTTTCCGCCGGCTTCGTAAAACACAAACCCATCTGGGCCGGCCCCTGGAAACCACTGGTCCCCTTCACGATGCAGTCGCGTTTCCATCTCCGTACGCTTGGCGCCGTTGTCCGGAAACTGGATTTTGAACTGCTCCCGCGGCCCGTCGTTAAAGCCTTGAGGACACTCCGATTTGTCCGGCGTCTGCTGCACGGTCCAGGCACGATAAGTCATCGCGAAGGCGATCGAGCGATTTTGGAGCCCTGAACTATCGGAAGGCGCCGCTGCATAAGCAGGCCCAATTGATGCAAGAAGGGCCGCGCAACAAACAGCGATTTTTGTGGCTAAATTAGCGTTCATCCAACGCCTCCCAAACGAGCGTGCCGCAGAAAATCCTAAACATTTAGGATGCCCGCCACACGGCACCTGGACAATCGAATTTATTTCAGGGTGACGCAAAAATTGCTCGTCGCCAACTGCATGCGAGGGTTACTTAGGGTGCCTGCGCAGGTTGCTATGCCGTTGGGCCGCAAAGCTGATCGTGTCGCGCAAAAATGTCGAATCAGAGCCCTTCTCCAAAAGCGCGCGAAGGGCCATCTTGTCGTCGGTCATCGTGGTGATCCCTTGGTTGGATGTTGTTGTGTCGCAACACAACTCTACCCAAAATCACCGCGGTGGCCGCAACCCGCCCGCCGTCGCCTGACTCGGGGCGGTCGCTCTGGCGGGCTGGTCACCGGCCTCCTACACCACTACCCGGGGCGCGACCCCGAGCCGGTTTCATTTAGGCCCATTCGCTGCCGCGGTAGTGGGCTGGTAAAGAACGAATTTGCCCGCGCAATACGGCGCCAAACCGACACGCCTTCAGGGAAAGCTGTTCTTGTTTGTGGGAGCGCCGCCTTCACCCTAAAGCCGCCCGCGCTGCGCAAAGCGCACTGTAGGCATCCACCAATCCATAGCCGAACCAAGGGCTCCAGCCTTCTTGGTTAAATGCACCTGAGTCGAATGGAGCAATCGGAGGCATTTCCCATGGTAGTGGATCGGTGAGATTTAAATGCGGGTTGCGAATATCGAGTTCTCGGTTCGCGCTAGAGGTTAGAATTTGTGATAATTCTGTAGCACCGAGCGCAAGATTTGCACTCAATGTTAGCGCAGCGACTCCGCCCACAAGGGCGGCCGCGCCGGAGGTGCCTTTAAAGGCATGAGTGATTTCTCCGTTCGGCCCATATGAGGTCGTGAGTCCACCTCGCGTTCCCTCTACCTGCGCACCAGTGAAAACTCTTGAGCTGCTAGATGGTGCACACAAATCGATGCCCGGTCCGTAGCAAGAGTACAGGGATCTCTGAGCTGTGCTTGAGATGGCGGAAATATGCAGGACGTTAGGGATATCAGTTAGTAAATTTCGGAAAGTACGCGACGCGAGAGGCTTCGGAGATCCGTCTGAGTCTTCGTAAGATAAAGTATATGGAATTGGTTCAGAGGCTTGCCACGCTATCGGGCAATTGGAGTTACCTGCAGGAACAACAGATAGGAGACCGGTTGCTCGTCGGCCGCCGTACTCGGAGATGAAGCGCCATCGGTCAATGACTTGGCGAGAGGGAATAAAAATTGGCAGCCTAGACCACGACATTACTGCGATATCTGCGTGATCGCTTATTAACTCCAGCAACGCCAGGAGATCGTGATCGCTTAATGTGATGCTTCCCTGCTGCATAGGCAACCGAACAGGGAGCAAGCGACAGTTAGGAACCACACCTCTTGTGCCGCCTTCGCCCGTGCCGGCGATCAAGGTAGCCATTGAGGTGCCGTGCGTAGAACCGCGAGCGTTTACTGAATGCCGATAACTTTCGAAGTGTTCATCAAAATACCAAGAGCCGCTGCGAAAACAGATAGCGCCAGCAAATGATCTGGCTCCTCTAAGTGCAACGTTTTCGACGTCGCAACCATCATCTACAAGAGCAACCACTATTTCGGGCGAGCCGTAGCCAGCTAACGCCCACGCCTCTTCGCATCGAATTGATGCGCGAGGATCGACTTGTCCATCATGCGAACGTCCGTGTAGATGCCACTGGTGCTCGTACATTTCGATCGATGTAAGAGATTTGGATGAAGGTGCATTGGCCATTGCGGAACGATCTCAGAACGACAAGACTAGGTCTAATCGGCAATTAGTATTGGAACATGGAAAACTGCAGCAAAACAAGTGTAGTGCAAAGGACGCTTGTCTTTGCTGCGCCTGGCGAAGTTGCTGTGCTTACTCAGCCCCTAGCAGCCAATTGCCGGCCGTACGAAGTCTTGGTTGAGACGGATATGAGTCTGGTTAGTGCGGGGACAGAAGAGGCGTTTCTACGCGGCGATGCTCGTGAAATGTTTGGTCGCGATTTTCCCATCGTGCCGAGTACGTCAGTAGTCGGTCGGGTGGTGGGAGTTGGAGCTGCGGCTATCGCGTTGCACCCCGATCTCACTATTGGATCCCGCGTTGTTTGTAGAGGTAATCACTCCTCCTTCCAGCTAGGGGATGTTTTACTGCAGGAGTTTTGTACTCTTCCGGATGGCTTCAGTGCAGAAGCGGCACTATTGACCCGCTTAACCTCCGTGGCGGCATACGCAACTAAGGTGGGTGGTATTGGGGAAAGCCAATCCGCTTTAGTGATCGGACTAGGTTTAGTCGGGCAGTTGTTAGTTCGTACATTAAAGGTATTGAATCCGACCATTAAACTAACCGCCGTTGATACTCACGCGTCTCGCATCAACCAGGCGCTTCCTCATATCGAGGCAATGCATAGTTCCAGCGAACCGGTCGATACGACATTCGTTGCTTGCTCAAGTGCGCAAGCGATTGAAATCGCCTTGAACGCAACCAAAGATTGTGGAAAAGTTGTCCTCGCTGGCGCGGGTGTTGGCGCTTTGAGCTTCGACTTGGGTCGGCATGTTTTTCGGCGAGGTATCCAAATCGCCGGCGCTCACGAGCGTTTCTCACTGACTAAGGGCCGGTTCAACGGTTTGGCAGACGCACTGCAATTGCTCTCTAATCCGAAATTTGACGTAGCAAACTTGATTTCGGAGGTTTGGCAGCTCTCGCGAGTGCAAGAACTGTACGAACGGCGACTAGCAGAAAAGACAAGCTACACAGGCATTGCCATTGGCTGGAAATCGGGGGCGATCGATTGTCCATCGGAGTATTCTGTAACGTAGCACAGCGCGAAGCTGCATACTTGCCGGCAACTATGCGGCCGCTGCTGATGCACCCCGGCGTTAGTGCAATTACAATTGTGCACACAGGCTCAGCGCCTCCTGCGATCTATGGACGTCTAGCCGCTGAATTTTCTAAGGTTACCGAGATCCATAGAGCTTGCGGAGAAGGTTATCATCTCAGTGTAGATGATGGCGGCTATGACCAAATGTCTGCTCGTCTCTTTGGTCTGGAGAAGATTGAGGAAAAGAACACGGATTGGATCATCCAGTTGGACGCGGATGAACTTCTAACATCTTCCGCGATTGAAGTGATTCTCTCGGCTAGTGACGATCACGATATTGTCGCATTCGATTACCACACACCTCTCTCCGAACGAGAATTCTGGTTTGAACCAAGAATTCTTCGACAGGTCGGGCGCGAGACTCTCCTTGACCCGCATTTGTTAATTTGGCGTAGCCGACTAAAAAAGCGTCCCGCTTTATGTGAGAAGACCGCAAATATCTCTCTCAACAAGACGCGGCACTGCAGCGTTTCATTTCCAAACTTTCCTTATTGGCGCACTCTCACAGCCAAGGGATTATTCTTTTTTCACTTCCATTGCATCCTCTCGAAAGAAAACACGGAGAGACGTCGTGGAGTAGCCCCCTTTGCGGAGCCACTGCCTAGTGAGGTGGTGCGATGCATGACTGAGCTGCAAGCCTTCTCCAACAACGCATAGCCGTCAAATGGAAGCCTCAGAACACATAGGGTTGAGAACAGAAATAAATGTCTTTCGTGGAGACAGCGGCCGACTTATTGCGCACGCCCCTCTGGCAGGCCGTGCGGTTGTGATCAGTGAACAGGCAAAGAGCGTAATTGAAGACCTGAAGGCTGGCATACCATTGAAGAAGGACGCGCCTGGAACGGCTTCAATTGTGGAGGACTTAAGGAGATTAGGACTCATTGGAACGGAGAGCCTAGCGACACCAAAGACGATGGAGATCGACGATTTCCGCCCTGTGGAAGCGACGCTCATATTCACTGAATCGTGCAATCTCGGATGCACGTACTGCTATTCAAGCGCCAAAAGCAAAAAAGCAGAACCCCTGAGTCCCGAGCTTATGCGCGCAGCTGTCGATCTTGTGTGCCGAAATGCTGCGGAGTTGGAAAAGGCGCACGCTAGTTTTCGCTACATTGGCGGTGGGGAACCTACCGTCGAGTGGGACCTTCTCAAGGAAGCAACCCAGTACATTCAGGCGACGGCTAGTCGTTACGGAGTTACTCACTTCATTCGATTGATTACTAATGGAACGCTGTTAACCGCAGACCGCATTTCTTGGATAGCGAAGAATATTTCATTTGTAACTTTATCCTTCGACATTCTTCCTGAACTTCAACGCGCGCGTTCGTTCGCTAGCGGAAGGGAAACTCACACGAAGCTAATCGAAGTCATCCGTCAACTTTCATCCTGCGGCGTCAAGTTTCATCTTCGATCGACGATTTCTGCAACCGGTGCTCACCGACTCGAAGAAATGGTGCAATACGTTCACGATCAATGCCATGTCGAAAGCATTAGATTTGAACCTATGTCCGAGATTGGTAGATCCATCGATAGTAGTATTGGAAAACCGTCAGACGTAGCCTTCGTGGAGTCTTTTAAGTCTGCTTATAAACTCGGCAAATCGCTTGGCATTCACGTTACGTGCAAGATGTTCACCAATCTTACTCGCCGGAATTCGCGTTTCTGTGATGCAGAATTCACAGTTACCCCGCAGGGAACGGTAAGTGGCTGTCACCGCTATAGCCGAGAGGACCACGAAGGGTTCGACCTGTTTCGGATAGGCCAATATGACGGGGACCGTTTTAAAATCGATCTAAAGCGTTTAAATGCGCTTAGAAATGTCGACGTCCACCATTTCAAAGATTGCAATACATGTATAGCCAAGTGGAACTGTGCGAGCGGCTGTTTGTCTGCACGCGTAGGTCCCGCGGGGATTTCTGAAAAAGGGCCGCTTTGCCACTTAACGCGTGAACTCTTGAAGTTTTCAATTGACGAAAAAATCGGAGACCAAAGTCATGACGATTAAGAATTCGAAGTCGGACGTTTCCCAACCAGTTGATCTTAGCAAGGAGCTTTTCTCATCAGGGGGAGACTTCCAATTATTGTGCTGTAGCTCGCCAGAGGTTGTCGGGAAATGGGTATCTGCGGCCGAGATGGTTTACGAATTTACGAAGGAGCCTGGCTCGGTGGTGAGAGATACAATTACATTCACCCTTAGCAGAGACGAAAAAATTGAACTAAGTCTTCTTACTGGTGGTTTTGAGATATTCAAGGGTGCGGAAGTAATCGCGCGTGGCCGCAAGGGAATCGACCTCCTGATGCAATGGAAAGGAATGAGCTACGAATCCGCTCTTGAGTACATTGCTGCGACATACTCGAAAGATCATGCTGAGACGATGGGCGCGGATTATCAGCGAATGAAGTCTGGCAGCGTTCCGGGTTAGCACGCTTATCGGTCGGCATTAAATGCCCCGCCCGCGCACACTGGAGATTACGACCAACGTCGGCTGTAAAATCGCTTGTAGCTACTGCCCTCAGGGGCGTCTCATAAAGGCATATAAGGCTAGGACGCAGAGATCTCCGTCTGAACGAGTAATGAGTTTGCGTTCTCTCCAGCGATACTTAGAGAGTGTTCCTAGTGCTGTAGATATTCACTTCTCAGGCTTTGCAGAGCCGTGGCATGCCCCGGAATGCACTGAGATGGTGCTGCACACTCACAGCCGAGGTCACCGAATAGCAGTCTTCACTACTTGTGATGGGTTGGCCTCCGCGGACATACCGCGACTTGCAGAGGTAGCCTTCAAGCGCTTCGTGGTGCATCTCCCGGATGAATTTGGCGAGATGCATATCTCCGTACGCGAGGAGTATCTGTCGGAACTGGAATTGTTGGTCGTAAACAAAATTCACGGCTTAGAATTCTTAACGTTAGGAATTCCGCATGAAGAGATTGCCGCTGTTTTGGGGTGGCAGCCATCTACGCGAAGAGTTCACAGCCGCGCCGCAAACGTGGAAAATCCAGGCTCAACGGTAGGATTTGCGTTCGGGAACGAAGAAGTTTTCAAGAGGAATGCTGACCAATCGGTTGTTTGTAGACAGGACAGGATGTTCGCCAACGTGCTCCTGCCAAATGGCGACGTCCATCTTTGTGCTATGGACTATGGGTTGCAGCACTCACTCGGAAATCTTGGCGCAGACACGTATGAAGATGTGGTGTGCGGCGACAACTTCACGCAGCTTATGGAGTATATGAAGACACCGGGTGCTGATTTGTTGTGTCGCCGGTGTGAGTACGCAGTGCCCGGCCGGTACGTTGGGGAATCCCAATGAACTTGCCAGTAGTGCAAGATAGGGAGCTGCTTGGCACGGTTTCTACATATCTCCAGTTGTTAGAAAACTTTCGTCAACGTGGGTACTCGTGCGCGACTTTCGTGGAATTTCAGCCTGAGCACCGCAGAATAATTTTGCGTCATGATGTTGATATCGGCCTTCATAGTGCCGTAGCTATGGCTGAGTGTGAGGCGGGAAGTGGCTATACATCCACCTACTTCATCTTGGTTACGTCGGAGTTCTATAACGTGCTCTCGAAGGTCGGGCGCGATTCGCTGAGAAAAATTTCGTCACTTGGACATGCGCTGGGCTTACATTTCGACCCGTCACTCTATCAATCAACAAATCTCGAGAGTGATATCTCTCAAGAATGCGATTTGCTGGAGCAGATCGTGTCTCGTCCAATCGAGGTGATCGCCCCGCATCGACCACGCGCAGTTTGTCCGCAGTGGCTCGGTTGGGACGGTTTCCCTGCGGGACGGCTGCACGCCTATCACCCGCGCTTCTTTAACGAGGCGGGATATGTCTCTGATAGTGCCGGCCGTTGGGCCTTTGGTCATCCGCTTGACCATGAAAAAGTAGCGCAAAACCGCGGAATTCAGCTTCTTACTCATCCGCACCTGTGGATGGGCGAAGAACCTGCCACTCGCGATGACAGGATTCGCGAGGAGTTAGATATGCGAGCGGCGGACTTGAATATGCATGCTGAAGCAAATTTTACTGGTTTTCTTGCTGTGGGCCACTGAGTGAAAGTCAGTGGTATGCTGGTCAGCACATGAGGCAAGGCCGGCGGTCTAGAGCATCGAGCGTTTAATCGGACACATAGCCAGCGGCGTTGAGATAGTTCCA
>JAYSFT010000005.1:0-44935 GCA_041913245.1 Rhodospirillaceae bacterium
AGGTCAGCCCGAGATTGACGTGGGCCCGCGCATTGCCGGGATCGATCTCCAGCGACCGCCGCAGGTAATCGTGGCCCTCGCTCTCGGCGCCTTGCGTCCGCAGGGCGCTGCCCAGGGCGAACAGGGCGACGGCGTCCTGCGGCGCGCTCGCGACGGCGCGGCGATAGAGCGCGATCGCTTCGTCGGCACGCCCCAGGTGGAAAAGCGAGTCGCCGCGGCCGAGCGCGGCCAGCACATTCATCGGCTCACGGTCGAGCGCTTTCGCGTACGCGGCTTCGGCCAGGGCGGCCTCGCCGCCCAGATCGTGCAGCCGCGCGAGGTGGATCCACGCCTCCGCGCTGCGCGGATCATGGTCGATGTAACGCTGCAAGTAGCCGGCGGCGCGCGCGTGATCGCCGATCTCGCGGTACAATTCCGACAGGTTCCACAGATACATCGCGCTTTGCGGTTTACCGCGCAGGGCGGTTTCGAGCACGGCGACGGCTTCGGTCCAGAATCCGATGCCCTTCAGGCCGTCCGCGGCGATCGTGACGGCATGCTTCTTGTGCGGAAAGGCACTGGGAATGAGCCGGTAAAGGCGCGCGGATTCGTCAAGATCGCCTTTCTTGCCGGCCGTCCGGGCGGCGGCGACGGCGTCGGCGAAATTTTCATAGGGAAACGTATTTTCCATACCGCCTCTTAAGCCGGTTCACTCGAAAATAAAAGTTGGGATGAGCGGGAGGCCTGGGGATAGGCGCATTTGCGGTTGTGCCGCGCGGCCCAAAATCCAGATGCGACCTTACGCCGGCAGCGCCGGAAGCTCCGCGGCGATCCGCTCGCATTCTTTCCAGTGACGCTCGAAAACGCCCACGAATCTATTGCCGTCGAAATTCGCAAGCGGAAGGCTGTTCGGTTTGGCGATGCGCTTCAAGTGCTGGAACTTGCCCGCGCCCGAGTTGCACCAAACATAACCGTCGTCCCGATAGGTGTAGTCGACGTCGCGCTCGCCGAGCAGGGCGAGGCGCGGCGCTTCCTTCCGGTCTTCCATGTCGGCGAATACGCCGTACATCGCGAGTTGGTCGATGCCCCAGCGCAGGCCGTTGCGCTGAAAGAAATAGGCAAGGTAGGCGGCGACCAGTCGGATGTATTCAAACGACGGGCCGCTGGTCCCGGCGCCCACGACGCACGCGTTGAACTGATTCCAAGGTTCCTTCCGGCCGGGGCGGATGCGCATGGCGACATCCTTGCCGTCCAGCGTGGCAAACAGCCCATCGAGATCCGTATTGATCACGGCGTCCACGTCCATGAGCCAGAGGGGAACGCCGTAATGGCGAAGGTGCTCGTAGAAGCGGATGAAGCGGACCGCATGATAATAAGAACGCGCTTCCTGAACGGGTCCCTTCGTAAGTCCGGGCCGTTCGACACTCAGTGCAAATTTAATCGGCGAGAGCTTTTGCAAGAAGGCCAGCGCGAAGGCGGTTTCCTCTTCGTTCGCATCCATGATGTGGATGTGAACCGGCGTGTGCGGCGAGGTTTCGCGCATCGACACGACCATGGGAAGGGCGAAGGCGCGGAAATACGTGAAGTTGCACGAAAGGTAGAGAATCCCCTTGGGATCGGGAACGAGGGCGGCGGCGTCGATGACCGGCGGCAGCATGCGCGTCAGGTCCGCGTCCGTAAAGGCCCGCAATTCTTCGTAGAAGGCCGGCTCGAAGCGTATCGTGCTGATGAGATGGTCCGGGGTCTTTTCCACGGCCGCGCGGAAAAGCGTCTCGGCGCCGTGACGGTCTCTCAGGCTGAATCTGGAAAGCGCGGCCGCGGCCAGCAGCGAAGGATTGCCGGGCTTGTCGGCGAGACGCTTCTGGTTGATGGCGTCCCATTGTTTGACGTCGTCGAGCGCGTAGGTGAAAAACAGATCGCTGAGACGCGCGCAGTGATAGGGCATTTCGCCGCGCTTGATGCGCTCCCACCATTCCTTATGGCACACCAGCTGATCGAGAGCGGCCGACTGGCGTTCCACATTGCCGCCGGCCTTCGTGAGCACGTCTTCCCAGGCCCGGACCGCAAGCTCCGGCTCCTTGTCGAAGATGAGGCCGGTGTACTTCGACGTCGCTTGGTAGTCCCCCGGCTTCGCTTCCAGCGCGCGCCGGTAGTATTCCCGCGCGCCGGGCTTGTCCTCCATCGCCTCCGTCAGCGTGCCGAGCTTCATGAGGAGGTGATAGTCGTTCGGGGCGACTTTGAAGGTGTTCTTATAGCAACCGTAAGCCTGCGGAATATGGCCGGTCGTTTCGTAGAGTTCGCCCAGAGCCGTCCAGGTTTGCGGGTGGTTCGAGATTTGCACGCTCTGCCGCAACCTGCTTTCCGCGTCCGCGAACCGCTTGGCGCGCACGAGCGCGCAGCCCAGATTGTGAAGCGCAGCCGAATTTTGGGGCGCGCGCTCGACCGCTTGTTCAAGCGCGGCGATATCGTCCGTTGCGCCCGCGGATGAAGTGTTGTTCGCCGCGCTTTGTTCTGCGCGGATCGCGGCGAGCCGCGCGGCGGCGGCCTGGTTTTCCGGCTCGCGTTTAAGGACCCTCTCGAAACACAGTTCGGCGTCCTGGATCCGGCCCGCGGCTTCGAACAAGGTGCCGAGGAGCAGCAGCGACGCGGGAAGAGCGCCGACGCCCGCCTGTTTTTTCAGCACCGCCGCGGCTTCTTCACCGCGGTTCGTCTTCACCAGGACAACAGCGAGCTGGTGGGCGGCCACGGGATCGTTGGGCGCCAAGGCGGCGACTTGGCGCAGCTGCGTTTCCGCGCCGGCGAGGTCTCCGGCGTCGAGGGCCGCGGTGGCGATGCGAAGGAGTTCGGCGGCGCCGGAGGCGTCGGCGGACATCGTTGTGTTCTGGCTCATTCGTGGATCGGTCGTCGCCCTAGCGGGCGCCTTGTTTAGCTGCAAATCGAACGCGATGGGCGTGTTTATGTCGTATCACGGGGGCCTTGTCTCGCCAAGTTAGGGCCCGGATCGCAGGAAATGGATGCTTTGCAATCTTGGTTCCGCACGCTCATGGAGGACGGCGTGCAGGAAGGTTGCGGGCGAACGGCGAGTGACACCGGGGCTCCATTATTTTAAACAGGCCGGATACGCACAGATGGACCGGTGATCACGATGGATTTGGAGCAACTGCAAGCTGCGAACGCGCGGGCGCTGAAGGCCTTCGAGGTTGGAGGGCTGGTGACCGCCTCGGCGGCGCAAATCCCCTTCTACGGCTTCTACGAGGTCGACCTGTTCGAGGCGCCGCCGTTCGTGATGTTCACCGCCAATGACTGCCCGCGTGCGGCGAACATCCTTTACGAAAAAGAGTTCGAGCCCGGCTCGATGCAGATCTGGTGCCGGCTTGCCAGGACGGCCAGCGGGATCCTGGATATCGGCGCGCATGTCGGTGTCTACAGTCTTGCCGCCGCGTCGATCAGGAAAGACGTCAAGATCCATGCGTTCGAACCGAATCCGCATGCGTATACGCGCCTGCGCATGCACATTTTGATCAACGAATTTAAAAACATCGTCGAGCACTGGTTCGCGGTCGGCAACGAAGACGGCCTTGCGCCCTTCAGCTGGGTGAAAAAGCCGAACCAGCAAATTTCCTCGGGCGGCGGCATTGGGCGGGGCGGCGGGCGCGAGGAGATCGTCGTGCCGATGCATAAGCTCGACGGAACGGGAATCGCGCCCACGATCGGTGATCGCGCGCTGGTGAAAATCGACGTCGAAGGCGGTGAAATCCTCGCCTTTCAGGGGATGTCCGAGGTGCTTGCGCGCAAGCCCGACATTCTCTTGGAAACCTTTAATCCGGCGGCGTGCGACGCCATCAATCCGCTCATTTCGGCGCACGGCTACAAGGTCTACAAGATCCTGGAAAAGGAACGTAAAGCCGTCCGCCAGGACAAGCTCCATGCGTGCACGCCGGCCAGCGGCAATTTCAACCAGTTTTTGACGGTCCGGTCCGAAGACCATGTGGCCGTGTTGACGGACATTTCGTCATAAATACAGATAATTAATGCCCTGGAAAGCCCCGCTCGGGTAAATCCTACGGCGATTGCGGGGTGAGACCTCAGGATGAAAAAACGAAAAATTCTTGTGACCGGGGCGGAGGGCTTTATCGGCTCTCATCTCACCGAGGCGCTCGTTCGGGCCGGCCACGACGTCAGGGCGTTTGTTCTCTACAACTCCTTCAACGCGTGGGGCTGGCTCGATCAGTGCGCGCCCGACGTCAAGGGCAAGTTCGAGGTTTTCACGGGCGACGTGCGCGACCACCAGTCGGTGGTGGCGGGCGCGAAGGGCTGCGACACGATCCTGCACCTCGCCGCGCTGATCGCCATTCCCTATTCCTACTACGCGCCGTCGTCCTACGTGGACACCAACGTCAAGGGCACGCTCAACGTCGTGCAGGCGGCGCGCGAGCTCGGCATCGCGAAGGTCGTCCACACGTCCACCAGCGAAGTCTACGGCACCGCCCGCTTCGTTCCGATCACCGAGGACCATCCGCTGCAGGGGCAGTCGCCTTACTCGGCGTCCAAGATCGGCGCGGACCATATCGCGCTGTCCTACTATACGTCCTTTGAAACGCCCGTGGCGGTGTTGCGGCCTTTCAACACCTATGGCCCGCGCCAGTCGGCGCGTGCGGTGATCCCGACGATCATCACCCAGCTCGCCCAGGGCGCGAAGACGCTGAAACTCGGCGCGCTGACGCCGACGCGCGACTTCTCCTACGTCGAGGACACCGTCAGCGGCTTCATCGCGGCCATGGAAAGCGACGCGGTGCTCGGCACGGTGACCAACGTCGGCAGCGGATTCGAGATTTCGATCGGCGATACGGCCAAAGCCATCGCCGAAGTCATGGGCCGCGACATCGTCATCGAAAGCGATAACCAGCGCATCCGCCCCAAGGACAGCGAAGTCGAGCGCCTGTTCGCGAGTTACGACAAGGCCAACATGCTGATGCAATGGCGGCCGGCGCACGGCGGTCTCGAAGGCTTCAAGCGCGGCCTCGGCAAAACCGTCGAATGGTTCACGCGGCCGGAAAATCTCGCGCGTTATAAAAGCGACATCTACAACGTGTGATGCGGGCGTGCGCGCGGACATCGACCAGATCCTGAAGGCGCTGAAAGCGGTCTTGCCGCCGGGCGACCGTCCGATCGGCCTGCATGAGCCCGAATTCGGCGCCGCGGAACGCGCTTATGTCCTCGACTGCATTGATTCAACGTTCGTCTCGAGCGTCGGCAAATATGTCGACCGTTTCGAGGGCATGCTGGCGGAATTCACCGGTGCGCGGCGCGCGGTCGCGGTTTGCAATGGAACCGCCGCCTTGCATGTCGCCCTTGAGGTGGCGGGCGTCGCGCCGGGCGACGAGGTGCTCGTGCCCGCGCTCACCTTCATCGCCACCGCCAATGCCGTGAGCTATTGCGGCGCGCGCCCGCACTTCGTCGACAGCAGCGCGGCGACCCTTGGTCTTGATCCCGATAAACTCGACGACGGTCTGCAACGCGGCGCGCATATGGTGGACGGCGAATGCCGCAACCGCGCGACCGGCGCCCGCATCGCGGCGGTCGTGCCGATGCACACCTTCGGCCATCCGGTGACGCTCGACCGGCTGCTCGACGTCGCTGCGAAGTGGAATCTCCCGGTTGTCGAGGACGCCGCGGAATCCCTCGGCTCGACCTATCGCGGAAAACATACCGGCCGCTTCGGCGCGATGGGCACCTTGAGTTTCAACGGCAACAAGACGATCACGACGGGCGGCGGCGGTGCGGTCATCACCGACGACGAAGCCCTCGGTAAACGCCTTAAACACCTGACCACGACGGCCAAAATGCCCCATGCCTGGGCTTTCGGGCATGACGCGGTCGGCTATAACTACCGTATGCCCAACCTCAACGCCGCGCTCGGCTGCGCCCAGATGGAGCGGTTGCCGTCGTTTCTCGCCGAAAAACGCGCGCTCGCGGCGCGCTACCGCGCGGCCTTCGCGGACGTGCCGGGCGTGGCGTTCGTGAGCGCGCCTGCGGACAGCGAAAGCAACTACTGGCTCAATGCTCTGCTTCTCGACGAAGGGAGCGCCGATCTGCTCCAGCCGCTGCTCGAGCGCACGAACGCCGCCGGGATCGGCACGCGCCCGGTGTGGACGTTGATGCACCATCTTCCGATGTACGCCTCATGCCCGCGCATGGACCTTTCCGTCGCCGAGAGCCTGGCGCGCCGCCTCGTGAATATTCCCTCCAGTCCTGTCCTGGGGCGGTCATGACGCTGAAGGTCTGCGCCGTCACGAGCACGCGGGCCGATTGGGGCCTTCTGTCGCCGGTTCTCGCGCTCCTGCGGGACGACAAGGCGTTCCATCTGGACATCGTCGCGACCGGCCAGCACCTGGCCGCGGATGCGGGCGCCACGGCGCGCGATATCGCCGGCGACGGTTTTGCCGTCAGCCGTTCGGTCGACATGGGCCTTGGCGACGACAGTCCCACCGGCGTCACGGCGTCCTTCGCCGCCGCGGCAAAAGGGTTCGGCGAGGCGCTCGCCCAATTGCGGCCCGATGTGCTGCTGGTGCTCGGCGACCGTTACGAAATCCTCGGCGCGGTCGTCGCCGCGACCCTCGCGAGAGTCCCGGTCGCCCACCTCATCGGCGGCGATATCACCGAAGGCGCGACGGACGACGCCTTCCGTCACGCCATGACGAAGATGTCGCACCTGCATTTCGTCACGACGCAGGACGCGGGCCTGCGTGTCCGCCAGATGGGCGAGGATCCCGCGCATATCTTTGTCGTCGGCAGCCCGGGCCTGGACAAGATCCGCGCCACCGCGCTTTTGGACCGCGAGGATTTCTTCCGCCAGGTCGGCCTCGCGCCGCGGGCGAAGAATCTCATGATCACCTTCCATCCGGAAACACTGTCCGCCGATACCGTGGCGCATTGCGCCGAGATGCTGGCGGCGCTCGACCGCCTGGGCCCGGACGTGGGGCTTGTGTTCTCCGGAACCAATGCCGACGTGGAAGGGGCGACGATCGGGCGGCTGATCGCCGGCTTCGTCCGGGGGCGCGCCAACGCGGTGCTGCACCCCTCCCTGGGCTCCCTCAGGTATTTCAGCGCTTTGAAACACCTGGATGCCGTGGTCGGCAATTCCTCCAGCGGCCTTTATGAAGCGCCCAGCTTCGCCACGCCCACGGTCAACATCGGCGACCGCCAGAAGGGCCGTCCGCGGGCCGCCTCGGTCATCGATGTTGCGCCGGATCAACGCGCAATCCATGCCGCGGTCGTAAAAGCGATGGGTATGGAGTGCCACGGCGTGACAAATCCCTATGGCGACGGTCACGCCGCCGAACGTATTGTGGCGGCGCTCAAGTCCATTCGCGATCCGAGACATCTCCTGAAGAAGCGTTTTTTTGATTGGCCGGCCGTATGACCCCCCCGCATACCCTTGTCATCGCCGAAGCCGGCGTGAACCATAACGGCTCGCTGGCGCGGGCGCTCGAACTCGTGGACGCCGCCGCCGAAGCCGGCGCGGATATCGTCAAGTTCCAGACCTTCAAGGCCGGCAAGCTCGCCTCGGCGTCCGCGCCGAAGGCGAAATATCAGGTGGAGACGACCGGCAGGGCGCAAAGCCAGCTGGACATGCTCAAGTCTCTCGAACTCAGCCCGGCGCACCACGCCAAACTCATCGCGCGCTGCAAGAAGCGCAAGATCCAGTTTCTCTCCACGCCGTTCGACGGCGACAGCCTCGACTTCCTGGTGAAGGACCTGGGGCTGGATCTCATCAAGCTTCCGTCGGGCGAACTGACCAATCCGCTCCTGCTTCTCAAGGCCGCCCAGGCGCGCCGCCAGGTCATTCTATCGACCGGCATGGGCACGCTGCCCGAGATCGCCGAGGCTCTGGGCGTGATGGCCTTCGGTTATCTCACGCCGCGCGGAAAGCCGTCGCGTGCGGCGTTCAGGAAGGCCTATGCGAGCGCGAAGGGTCAGGCCCTCGTTGCGAAATACGTGACGCTGCTGCACTGCACGACCGAATATCCGGCGCCGTTCGAGGATGTGAATCTGCGCGCGATGGATACGATGGCGGAGGTGTTCGATCTGCCGGTGGGCTACTCCGATCATACTCCCGGGATCGCGGTCGGCATCGCCGCCGTCGCGCGCGGCGCGACCATGATCGAAAAGCATCTTACCCTCGACCGCAAACTTCCCGGCCCGGATCACCGCGCGTCCATCGAGCCGCCGGAGTTCACCGCGATGGTCCAGGCGATCCGCGAGGTCGAGCGCGCGCTGGGCGATTTCCGCAAGATCTGCCGCCCCTCGGAGGCGAAGAACCGCACCGTTGCGCGCAAGAGCCTCGTCGCCGCGCATGCCATTGCGAAGGGCGAAGTCTTCACGCCCGAGAATGTCACCGCGAAGCGTCCCGGGAACGGACGCTCGGTTTATGATTTCTGGACGCTGGTCGGCAAACGCGCGACGCGGCGCTACGACGAGAACGAATTGCTCTAGGGATGGGGTCGGCTATGGACAAGATGCAAGACGCTCAAACGATTTACGCCACGGCATTGCGCGCGGTGAACCAGACTTACGACGAACGCGGGCAGGCCGAGACGCTGCTGCCGCTTCTCAAGTCCCACGGCCCGCTTCCGGCCACCGGGTTTCTGGACGGCGCGCTTGCGTTGGATCCGGTCGCCCAGGGCCAGCTGCTGTGGGGGCTCAACAAACAGATCGGCGATCCGACGATACGTCAGCGCATCGGGCAAATTCTCGCCGAGACGGAACTCGCGCGCGCGGGCGTTCCCCAGCCGGAGTCGACCGCCGCCGCGGATTTCGCGCGCGATGGGATATTGCCGCTTCATGACCTTGTCAGCCGCGCCGAAGCCGCCGAGATCCTGCGCTATCTCGAAGGCTGCACGAATCTGACGCGGCAGGAGACCGTGCTTCATCACGATGTGCGCGACGTCGTGCGCGCGCCGCACGTCTTCCGCATCGCGACCGATCCGCGCATTCTCGCCGTCGCGGCCCGTCATATCGGCGCGCCCGCGACCATGGTGCAGATGGATGCCTGGTGGTCGCTTCCCGAGCGCGAAGAGCCGCACGGCGCGCAGATTTACCACCGCGACCGCGACGACTTTAAGTCGTGCAAGTTCTTCCTCTACCTCAGCGACGTGACGACGGGCGACGGACCGCATATCTTCGTGCGCGGATCACACCGGCCGGAGGGCGTCACGGAGGCTTTGACGGCGATCGGCGCGCTTCCCGAGAAGACGCCGCTTTTCTTCAACGGCAATGGCCGGGAAGTCGCGCATCTGATCGATCAGGTGTTCGGCGCCTCGGTGATGGAGATCACGGGCGGCGCGGGCACCTGCTTCCTTGAAAATACGTTCGGCTTCCACCGCGGCAAGGTCCCGAAGACGGGCCGCCGCTGCATCTTCCAAATTCTGTATGCCGGGATTCCCTACCCGGACCGGCTGCAGCGATGGGAGGAGGCCGGGCTTACGGCGCTCCCGCCGGACTGCGCGGCGACGCCGCTTGCCCGCCATGCGGTGCGTTTCGCCGCCGCATGACACCCTTTCCCTTCGCACAGGACAGAAGATGAAAATCGAAATCACCGGCCACGACTTCAACCAGATCATCGAGAACTTCAAGCAGAAGCCGCAGGAGCTCTTCCTGAACGACTATGCGCGGTATGTGATCTCGCTGCGGCGCTACAAGGAAGCGAAGGGCCAGTTGAAGTTCACCGACGATCATGACTCGCTGTTCGTCGACGCCATCGAACACAATGTAAAAGGCCTCGAGAGCTTCGGTTCCGTGGCGCGCACCAACCGCCTCATCCGGCCGCTCTATGCCATCGACCGCGTCTTCTTCGGCGCCCACAAGCTCAAGGCGCTCTGCGTCGGTCCGCGCACCGAGATGGAACTGTTCAGCATGGTGGGTCAGGGCTTCCGGCCGGAAAACGTCAAAGGCCTCGACCTCTTCTCCTATTCGCCGTGGATCGAAGTCGGCAACATGCACAAGATGCCCTACGCCGATAACACCTTCGACGTTCTGATCGCGGGCTGGGTGCTGACCTATTCCGACGACCCGGATCAGGCGTGCCGCGAGTTCCTGCGTGTCGTCGGCGACAGGGGCATCATCGCCATCGGCGCGACCGTGCTCGACGAAGCGGGCCGCGCGAAGGAATCCCAGCTCGGCCGCACGTCCAAGCACTATCCCGGTGCCGACCAGCTGCTGGCGGTTTTCGGCAAGCATGTGCGCAACGTCTATGTGCGCCACGAGAGCGAGCCCGGCCAGGAAGGCCGCACCATCGTCATTTTCGACGTGAATAAATAGGCCTTAAGCCTTCGGAGCGGCGGGAGCCAGATAGAACAGGCTCTCGCCGATCTGATTGAGATTCAGGTTCGCGCGGTTCGCCGTCGTGCCCAGGATGCGCTGCAGGACGTCGATGCACCCCTGCAGGCTCAGGTCGAACTTGCTCTTCAGTTTTTCCGAACGCTCGTAAGCCGCCAGCGGCGGCATCCCGATCTGCGCGCCGGGCGCCGGCAGGTCGCGGGTGAGCAGGTCTGCGATGCGCTCCACTCCGACATTGCCGCCGATATTCCATACGTAATGCTCGGCCTCTTCCAGGCTGAGGCGGCCCTTCTGCGCCGCCTGCGCGTGATCGAGGTAAGCCTCGGCGGCGTCGACCATCTTGATGGGGTCGGTGAACAGCGGGTTGAGGTGGTTGGAGATGAAGGAGTCGCTGATCCAGTTGGGATTGGCGACCAGGCTCATGGCCATTTTGCCGGCGGCCTGTGCCTCGAAGCCCGTGGTGCAGGAGGTGTGCAGAAGCATGCGGCAGGCCAGCGTCCAAGGCACATGCGCGCCCTCGCGCACCACCGATACATTGGGCTGACCGGCGAATACGCCGTTCCAGCGCTCGATGGCCTCGCCCGGATGCGGGCGAAGCACGATCCGCTGCTGCGGCCGGCGGCGGCTCAGCTCCTTGATGGCGGTCAGGATCGCGGCCTTGTTGACGCGCTCGAATTCGATCTGATCGTCCCAGGCCTTCACCGATTTGGGGTCATCGAGTTTGATGAAGCCCGCGCGGACGTGGATATCGGTCACCTGCTCCACGCTGTCCCACAGCGTATTGATGATCCCGAAGTTGGTATTGATCAGGATAAAGTCGCCGAAGCGCGCGCGCACCGCGTCGATGTCGCGCTGGAAGAAGCCGTGATAGGCCGGTTTCAGGATATCGACGCGGCCGTTGCCGGCGATCTCCACCGGGATTTTCCCGCCGCTCAGTTCGTCGAGGACGCTCTTCTCGAACGCGCCGTTGGCGAGGATGACGTCCGGCAGGTCGAAGATGTGTTTGGTGCAGTAGTTGGCGATGGCCACTTTCTCGATGTGCGCCAGCAGCTCTTCCTCGAGAATGATGACCCGGTGGCCGGCCTTCTTCGCCGCGATCATCGCCGGGTGATGGATATTGTTGAAGCTCTTGAACAGCACCGCGCCGGCGGGCAGCTGGCGCATGTTGTTGTACAGCAGCCATTGCTGGCCGATGACCACGCTGTAGCCGCGCGCGGCCAGCACCGTGGCCAGCAGAGCCTTGCTGTCGAACTCGCGCGAACCGAACTCGATGGGCAGATATACGATCGGGGACCGGGTTACCAAGCGCTCAGTCCCCCGTCGATCAGGATGTTCTGGCCCGTCACATAGGACGACGCGTCGGAGGCCAACCACACCACGGCGTTGACCATCTCCTCGCCGTGGGCCATGCGGCCCAAGGGCACGCGCGCGCCGTACTTCTTCTTGAAAGTCTCGTTCTGCCCGCTTTCGACGCCGCCCGGCGTGATGCAGTTGACGCGGATGCCCTTGTCGGCCCAGTAGGTGGCCAGATATTTCGTCAAGCCCACGACGGCCGCCTTCGCCGCCGAATACACGGCCGGGCTGCTCATCGCGCGGCCCATATATTCCGAGCCTTCGTAAATGCGCTGGTCGGGCGCCACGACGCCGTAGATGGAGGCGGTGTGGATGATGCTGCCGCCTTTGCCTTGGACCACCATCTGCCGGCCGACGGCCTGGTCGACCAGGAAGACGCCGTCGATATTCACGGCCATCACCCGGCGCCATTCCTCCAGCTCGTAGCGCTCGAAAGCCTGGAAGTATTTGGTGCGGTCGGCGGTCGGTTTGCTGCCGCCGGCGTTGTTGTGAAGGATGTGGATCTCGCCGAATTCGCGCACGACGGTCTCCGTCATGCTCCGCACGGACTCCGGCTCGGTGATGTCGCACGCGACGCCGATGCAGCGCACGCCGTGGGTTTCCGTGAGGTCGGCGGCCAGTTCATCGGCCACGGCCTTGTCCAGGTCGACCACCGCGACATTCGCGCCGAATTCCGCAAGGCCGTTGCAGAACCGCCGCCCGAGAATGCCGACCGCGCCGGTGATCACCGCGTTGCGGCCCGCGAGATCGAAGCGCTTCTGATAGGATTCGCTCATGGGAGTCTTTCAGCAAGGATCATTTCCACGATCCGGAAATCGAGCTCGGAATCGATGTCGATGGAACGTTCTTCCGGCATTATATAAAGCGCCGTTTCCGGCTTGAAAATGGCCGGGTCCTCGAACAGGGCGTCGTGCCGCCACACGTAGATCGACGCGTTCATATCGTAGCATTTCGGCGCGTCCTGGCGGCGGACCACCGGCTTCGCCAGCGGCTTGGCGAGGCTCACGCGCCCGTCGTCGTGCACTTCCACGAGGTTGAAATAGGGCGAGCGGCGCGCCGGCATCGCCGTGATCAGGTTCGGCGCGTTCTTCGCCCGCAAGAGTTCGATGCAGGCCTTGATGTCGGACGGAATCCGCAGGGGCGAGGTGGCGTCGAGATCCACCAGGACCTCGAACCGTTTGCCCGTATGCGCCTCGGCCGTCTCCACGCTGTGGCGGATGGCCGGGACCTTGGCCGCCTGATCCGTGGCCAGTTCGTCGGGGCGCGTGACCAGAAGGTCGGCTCCGGCGTCCTTGGCGGCCTGTAAAATGTCCTTGGAATCGCTGCTGACGGCGATGAAGTCGACAACGCCGCTCGCGCGCGCCTGTTCGATCGTCCAGGCGATCAAGGGGCGGCCGTGCATCGGGCGGATGTTCTTGTTGGCGACGCCCTTGGATCCGCCGCGGGCGTTGATCGTGCAAAGAACGCTCATGCTGCGGGTCCTTTTACCCAGGTCGCGCTTGTATTGGCGCGTTCGGCGGCTTCGATCAGGTCCACCACCGCGACGCCTTCGGCCAGGGTGCACAGCTTGTCCGCGGCGCCGTCGATCATCAGGCGGTGCTGTTCGCGGTAGGTGTGATCCCGTTCGACGGGATGTTCCGCCAGCATCTGGCCGTCCTTCTGCAACACACCCCGGACGAGGTCGAGATGCAGCATGCCCTTGTCGGTATTGATGACGGCCGAGCGGCGCCCCGGGCGGTCGAGATAGTTGAGGGTGATGTGGACGGCGGGGGCGCGCGAGGTTTCGAGCAGAACGGTGAAGCTGTCCTCGCTGTCGATCTCGAGATCGCTGAAATGCCCGCCGTGCGCGGCGAGTCTTTTCCAAGGCCCGAAAAAATGCAGCGCGAGGTCGATCTCGTGCGACAGGTCCCGCAGCACGCCGCCGCCGGCGCCGCGCCGCGCCGAATAGGACGCCCGATAGTCGCGCCCCGGACGCCAGTCCGGCAGCCATTGGCCGACATGCAGATGGGCGCCGAACACGCGCGCGCCGTCCAACTCGCGCGCCAGGCGGACGATCAACGGATGACAGCGGAAATTATAGGCCACGGCCGCGTGCGAAAAGCGTGCGGCGGGGGGACTCTGCGCGCTGTCGAACAACGGCTTTTCGACCAGAAGGCGTCCCGCGAAGCCGGCCTCGGTCAGGGCCTTCAGCGCGCCGACATGGGCCGAGGTCTCATTGGCGATGACGACATAATCCGGCCGCCATGCGGCGACGCCGGCCTGCACCGTCGCATACCGGCGCGGGTAGATGCCGTCGCGCGCGCTCACCACCGCCGTCTCGCAGCCCAGTTCTTCCAGCAGGCGCGTGTGGCGCTGGCCGATGGAGCCGTATCCGACGACGAGCGCTTTCATGCCGGGTCCGGCCCGCGCGGGGCGAAGCGCTGGCCGATCTTCAGCCGCGGCGCCGGTTCCCCGTCGCCGTCCCAGGCCGACACGAAGATCGTGCTGTCGCCGGTTTTGACGGCGACGCCTTGCGGCATGACGCCGACGATCTCGCCCGGGGTGCAGATGTACGCGGGAGCGTCCGGGATCATGCCGGCGGCGACGATTTTCACGGTTTTTCCGTCCAGGCGCGTCATGGCGCACGGCCCGGGGTGCGTGATCGCGCGCACGAAGTTGAAGATGCGCCGGCTCGGCCACGTCCAGTCGATCCACTCGTCGCCCGGCCGCCGCCGCCCGAAATAGCTTCCCACCGGATGGATCTCGGTCTGCGCGCGCGCCTGCAAGGTTCCGGCCTCCAGCCCCACGAGGGCTTCATGGAGCACATCGGCGCAGTTCGTGATCGCGCGCTTCAGGACGGTCGCATAAGTGTCGGCATCGTCGATCGGCAGCAGGCGCTGCACCAGGATATCGCCGGTATCGATGCCCTCGTCGATATAGTGGACGGTGATGCCGAAGCTCTGTTCGTCGTTGATCAGCGCCCAGTTCAGGATGTTGCGGCCGCGGTAGAACGGCAGCGCCCCCGCGTGGCAATTGATGAAGCCCATCGGCGCGGCGTCCAGGACCGGGCGCTTCAGGATCTGGTTGAAGGACATCGAGACGAACAGCTGCGCGCCGAATTTTCTCAGCTCCGCGATCGCCCCCGGCGCATTCACTTTCTCGATCGGCAGGAACGGCACGCCCAGCTTCGCGGCCCACGCCGCCAATACGGGATCGCGCGTATCGAAGCGCGGCACGATGAACAGCACTTTGAAGCGCGGATCGGCCGCGATCAGTTCAAGCGCGCGGTGCGACCAGGGGCCGTCGGCGAAGTATCCCAGTGTGATCACGGCGCGGGACTCATGTAGGGGGCCAGCACGTTGCGCAGCATCGCGATGCCGTTGCTCTGGCTTTTCTCCGGATGGAACTGCACGCCGCCCACTTGGCCGTTGTCGACGGCGGCGACGAAGGATTCGCCGCCATGGACGCATTTCGCGGTCCAACACTTCGGCGGCGTGTCGATCATCGCGAAGCTGTGCGTGAAGTAGAAGGCGGTCCCGTCCGCCAGGCCCTCGGTCATCTGCGACGGCGTATCGAAACGCACTTCGTCGAAGCCCACATGCGGGACCGGGGCGTCCGGCTGCGCCGTCAGCTTGCGCAGGGTGCCGGGAAGAAGGCCGAGGCCCCTGATCCCGGGCGCTTCCTCGCTGCCCTCGAACAGCATCTGCATCCCGACGCAAACGCCGAACAGGCGTCCGCCGCCCGCGACATAGGATGTGATCGCCGTGTCGAAGCCGCGCCGCGTCAGTTCCTCCATCGCGCCGCCGAAGTGACCGACGCCCATCAGCAGCGCGATCGGCGCGCCGGCCAGGTCGGCCGGGTCCGCCGACGCCTTGAACGGCACCGAGAGATGCGTCAGCACCTTATGGAAATTGAAGGTGTTGCCGCCGCCGTAGTCGATCACAAAAACCATCGAAGGGCCTATTGCACCTCGAACAGCGGTTCCCACCGGCCGTCGCGCTTCTCGAACAGCTCGCGGTTGACGCTGCGGTCGAGCGCCGCGTCGAATTCTTCACGGGTCATCTTATAGTACTCGAGATATTCCTCGAGATGGCGTTCCGGATACTGGTTGTCGTAGAGCTGCACGAGCGGCTTTGCCTGTTCGCGCGTCAGCGCGCCGCGGCGGATCTCGATGTTGGCGTCCTGCGTGGCGCGGCCGAACCCGAACTTCAGGTACATGAGATACGTGTGCAGCGCGTACAGCGAGGAATCGTTCTGCGCGAAGTTGGTGAAGGTGCCCGAGTTGCTCTCTTCGTGTTCCTTCAGGCCGCAGTGCTCTTTCGCCACCAGGTAGTTGCGGTAGGAATCCCACGCCTCGAAATAGGACCAGTGGGTCTTGAACACGCCGATGCGCTTCAGCTCGTTCTCGTCCGGGAACGTCCACTGGTAGATTTTCTTCTGGTCCAGCTGGCCGAAGGTCTTTTCGTACTGGCCGGACAGATAAACCTTCTTGATGTAGTCGACGTAGAAGTACGGCGTGTACTTGGTTTCGGTCGAGCCGCCGTACTCCATTTCGCCGTCTTCGCCGTAGAAGATCGGCGCGATCTCATTCAGCGCCGCGGCGCGGATCACGGCCGACAGAATGCCCGTGGTCCAGCCGAACAGCGGGCGCCCGTGCTCGATGAAGCCGATGCGGTTGATCTTCTGCATCGTGTCGGTGTCCAGCGTGATGTGCAGGTGGTCGTAGCCCGAGTTCACGAAGTCGGTCAGGTTCTCGTTGCCGATGCCGAACTCCAGCGGCGGGCGCACCGTGATGCACAGCGGCGTCATGCCGTACACATGCTTGAGCTGGTAGGCGACATAGGAGCCGTCCTTGCCGCCCGACACCGGGCACAGCACGTCGTAGCGCCCGTCGGTGCGGCGGTGCTTGTCGAACAGCGCCAGCAGCTCCTTCTTGCGCGAATCCCAGTCGAAGGTCTTCTTCTCTTCCGACCATTGGCAGGCGTTGCAGACGCCCTCGGCGCTGAACTCGACGCGCGGGCGCGTCGACATGTTGAAGCAGCGTGTGCACCAGAAGAGGTTTTTCATGTGGAGAATCCGTGGAAAATTCTTGAAAGGAGAAAGGGAACGTTCGTGTTGTCCGGTTTTACCGCCGTGCCGGCGACGAGCGCGCCGTCCGGCACGTCGCGGTTGACCACCATGGCGCCGGCGCCCAGCACGACCCGGCTGCCGATCCTGGAGTTTCCGATAATGGTCGACTTCGCGTACATCAGCACCCCGTCCCCGAGCACGGGGTAGTCGAGGCTGCCCTCGCGCGGGCTGCCGCCGATGGAACAGTTCTGATAGATGCACAGGAAGTTGCCCAGCCGCGCCCGGCCCACGACGCTGCCCACAGGGTGCACGTAGACGAACACCTCCGGCAGTTCGACCTCGTGATACATGTCGAACGCGTGCAGCGCCTTGTTCAGAAGATAGACGCGGGTGGCGATCTCCTTGTGGCCGGCTTTCGACAGCGCGTGCGCCAGCAGCGACAGGTAGGCGGCGTAACGGTCGCTATGCAGGTGCGACAGCGAGCCTTCGCCGTCACGGGTATAGCCCGCCAGCGCGATATGTTTCCAACCGCGCGCGACGGCGGCCAGGGCCTGCTGCGTGCCGCCTTCCATGATGTCGAGCGGCAGGGAGTGGCCGTCGGGGAAGAAGGCGCCGATCTGCGCGCGCGCGTAGGCCGCCAGCGCGCTTACGCCGAGCGTGCTCCAAACGCGGCCCGAAGCCGTGTTGATCGAGACTTGGTCCATTGCCCCTAGGCCCAGGACGCCATGTTCATGTGTGCTTCTAGCAGGGCCGCGCGCGAGGCCGAAAGCCCCTTGCCGATGAAGGCGAAAAGATTCGAGGTCGCCACACCCGACACGCGCGGCAGTTCGAGGCCCGGCTGGAAATGGTCGGTCCGCCCCACGCCGCCCATCAGCACGAAGGGCAGGTGGATTTCCGGCGGCACGACGTCGAAAACATTCAGGTCCAGGCCCATGCCCGTCCCGTCGCGGTCGACGGAATTGATCAGGATTTCGCCCACGCCGAGCGACGACACATGGCCGACCCACGAACTGAGCGTCGCCGCGGCCGGGCTTTCGCCGCCGCGTAGGAACGGCGTGCGCGGCCCTTCCAGGCCCCGGTAGTCCACCGAGGCCATCAGCGCCTGTTCGCCGTAGACATTCGCGATCCGGCGCACCACGGCGGGATTCTGCCACAGAAGCGTGTTCACCACGACCTTGTCGGCCCCGTTGTGAAAATAGGTCTCGGCGTCGCGGAAGTCGCGGATCGCTCCGCCCAGGGCGACCGGCACGAACACTTCCGCGGCGATGCTCGACGCGGTGGCCAGGAAGCGCTTCTGGTCGATGTTGTCGCTCTCGACATTGAGGATCACCAGCTCGTCGATGAACCGCGACACTTTCGAGAAATTGTAGTTGCGCTTCAGCCAGTCGGCGTTGCCGACCTTCTGCAGCCGGAAATTGCGGCTGATGCAGAACTGTCCGTTCAGATGCAGAAGGACGAAGATAAGGCGCTTCTTGGGCAAGGGCGGGGGTTCCTGTCGTCGCTTACGCGCCCGGCCGGCGGTGCGGTTTCTCGTAGTCGTCGGGACGCCCGATGTCGACCCAGGCCTCGTGGATCGGATAGACGATGGTGCGCCGCGCGGCGTCGCGCAGGCGCCCGAACAGCGTCGGCATGTCGCAGCGTTCGCCCGGGTTCAGGAAATCCAGCGCGTCCGGATTGAGCGCGTAGATGCCCGCGTTGACGTGGCTGCGCGAGATCGGCTTTTCCTCGAAGCCCACGATGTCCACGCCGCGCGTGGTCACGACGCCGAACGGATGCTGCCACTCGTGCAGCCTGACCGCCATCGTCGCGGCCGCTTCCGAGCGGGCATGGAACTTCAGCAGTTCGCTGTAGTGAACGTCCGTCAGCACGTCGCCGTTGGTGACGACGAACGGCGCGTGCGGGCGCGGGCGCAACAGGCCGATGGCGCCGGCGGTGCCCAAAGGCTCGTTCTCGCGCAGGTATTCGATCTGGATATCGAACTTCGCGCCGTCGCCGAAATACGCCTCGATCATGTGGCCGAGGTAGTGCACCGAAATCACGAAACGCTGGAACCCCTCGGCCTTGGCCCGCTCGATGATGTGTTCCAGCATCGGTTTGCCGTTCACCGGCAGCAGCGGTTTCGGACAGTTCTCGGTGTACGGACGCAGGCGCGTGCCCATGCCGCCCGCCATGATGATCATGACGTTGTCGCGGTGGCTCGGCGCCATCAGCTCGTTCAGGAGGTGCAGCCCGGCAAGATGATGCCGCTCGTCGACGATCGGCAGCGCGCTGATGCGGTTGCTCTGCATCAGCTTCAGGACCGTTTCCCGCGGCATATCGATCGGCGAAACCATGGCTTCGCGCTGGATGATGGCGTCGATCGGGCTCTTGAGTTCGAGACCCCGGAGCAGACCGCGGCGAATGTCGCCGTCGGTGATCGTGCCCACGAAGGTGCCCTGCGGCGAGACGACGAGAGCGATCTGGAGCCCGGATTCGTTCAGGTTGGCGGCGGCGTCGTGGACCGTCGCGTCCGCCGGAAGCAGCGCCTTCCGCCAGGACTGCGAGATCTCGGCGGGCGCCGGCGAAAAGGAGGGGGACTCAGGCATGGCGGGTTCCGAAATTCGTTCTCTGGCCGGACGTTTGGAATCCTAGCCTGTAAGTCAATAACGCAAGAAAGTTAATAAGATAGCTGTCGTTCGGTGTCTTTAGGGGCTGCGGCGGCGAAGGACACATTAAGGAAGTGTCAGACGCCCGCGCCGGGCCGAACCCCGCCCCTAGGCGGGGCCGGCGAGGCCCGGAAACCCAAGCAGCCCGGCGACAAAACACGCCAGGAGTCCGGCCGCGAGGCCCGGTCCCAGGGGCATTTCCCCGCGCCAGACCGCCTTGCCCGTGATCAGGGCGACCACCGCTGCGCCGAGCAGCGTCAGGACACCCCCCGCGGCCATGATATACGGCAGGGCGAGCGGGCCGACCCATAGGCCGCCGGCGGCCACGAGCTTGACGTCGCCCAGTCCCATGGCCTCCCGGCCCTTCCAGCGGCTCACCAGCCAGCGCAGGCCCCAGAACAGGCCGCCGTTCAGCGCCGCCCCGGCCAGCGCAAGCTCCCAGGACAAGGCGAGCGGCGAGCCGATCAGGACCACCGCGAGGCCGCCGGCCGCCAGCGCGATCTGCAAAGGGTCGGGCAGGTAGCCCGTTTTCAGGTCGATCGCCGAAAGGGCGATCAGAACCGCGGCGAGGTAGGCTACGCAAGCCAAGGTCCAGGGATCCGTCACCGCGCGCTCCGCATGAATCCAACGTCCCGTTCAACATCCTGATTCGAGGGGGCGTCGATTTGGATTCGCGCTGGACTCTTCGGCGCGCACAACCCCCTCGCGCTTATTTTGCGCTGAACCTGTTATATGCTATGAACAGCCCACCAAAGCCTAAATTTCTCGCAAGGCTTAAGGGGATGCGGAGCATGCGGGTGTAGTTCAATGGTAGAACGAAAGCTTCCCAAGCTTTAGGCGAGGGTTCGATTCCCTTCACCCGCTCCAGCCTTCGCCCGCGCGGCGACGAAGGCGGACGAGGACGCATCCCGCGAGCTTCGGGGCTCATCGGCGGCGGGCGACGCGCGTTCCAAAAATATGAGAGCGGGGCCATGCCGCCGAGCGACGCAGCCGCGGGCTTGATCGAAATCCTTGACCGGCATCCCGGGGAAGTAGAGTTTCTCAAGTCGATCCGGTCGACGACATAGCGCACGGGCGCGCGTGACGGTCGGTATATGATGGGCGCTGTATATCGGCCGGGACTATGTACGAAAATCAGCCACAACATGGCCCCTACAGGCGATACGACCACCCATGACGGGTCGAGATTCCCACGCGGACGGCGCCGGCGCTTCCGGGGAGCGCCCCCTTCGCAATACCCACTTCGATTTCCAGGCTAAGGTCTTCCAGGCGCCCGGGGCGTGTTTCGTGCTCAAGGGCAAGGAGAAAGCGCCGATGTTCGCCGTCGAGATGGGGGCCGGCCTCGGCTACATCTCGCTGAAGGATTTGCGCAAGACCTTCTACATCGCGGAAGGCAGCCACGACGACAAGCTCATCGAGCAGGCCGCCGCCGGCCTGCGGCATGTGCCCGACATCCGCCCGGGCGACGAAATCCCCAACGAGATCCTGAACGGCACGGCCTCCTGGACGGTCGCGCGCAAGCACAAGCAGATCGCCCGCGATCGCATTCAAGTCCAGCTTCTGTCGTGGATGGGCGGCAAGCCCATCACCTACACCGCGCAGGACGAGCTGAAGGAGATTGTCGGCAAGGACGAGAACAAGAAGGCGCTGAAAGACGCCTTCACCAAGGCCGCCGCCGCGCTCGGTTTTGGACCGGACGGGACCGAAAAGGTCCTCGACCTCATCGAAACCCTCGCGCGCGAGATCTGCTACATCGAGGCGCTGCGCGAACGCTCCCGCGAGATCAAGAAGATCCAGGGCAATGTGGAGAAACTGGCCAAGGTCTACACCGATATCCGCGGGTCGTCCGACATCAGCCGCGTCAAGCTCCTCATGGCCCGCGGCCTGAAGGAGAGCGAGAACATCCTCGACAACGTCGACGCCGAAACGGCGGACATCATGAATGCCCTGATGTCGCTGGACGACGTCATCAAGGCCGTGCGCGGCGCGCGCGACGCCCTGCATTTCCTGTTGATGGAATGGGACCCGGTCATCGCCAAGTGGGAAAACCTCGCGCTCGTGCGCTGCCAGGACGTCGACCGTGCCCTTCTGGCGACCTACCAGTTCCTCGCGTCCCGGTTCGACACCGGCAAGAGCCTGATGCGGAAAGCCGGTCACTAGATGCCGGCCTTCACCGGCGTCGGTTTTCCGTCCGGACACGCGACAAATCAAGACTCTAGAACGGGATGGCGATTCAAATAAAAGTCATCCCGTTTTAGCGCGCGAGGTGCCGGATCAGGTCGTGCATGAATTTTGTGCCCGCCTCGACCTGCGACATTTCGATGTATTCGTTGGGCTGGTGAGCCTGCGAGATCGATCCGGGCCCGCAAATCACGGTCGACAATCCGGTCTGTTGGAACTGTCCGGCCTCGGCGGCGAAGGCGACGGCGCGCGTCACGTTGTCGCCGGTCAGCATCCGGCACAGATGTTCGGCCTCGGACTCCCGTTCCTGCTTCAGCGCCGGCGTTCCGGCGCGCGGGATGGTCTCGATATTGCAGCCCGGCGCGATCGCGCGCATGCGGGGCAAGACCTCACGCGCGCAATATTCCGTGAATTTGCGGATGTAACGGTCCGGATCGTCCTCCGGCAGGGCCCGCACGTCCCATTGGAACTCGCAGCTTCCCGCCATGATGTTGATCGCCGTGCCGCCGTTGATGACGTTGACGGTCAATGTCGTGTGTGGCGGCTCGAACAGGGCGTTGTGCGGACCTTTCGCGGCGGCGTCCTCGCACATGCTGCGCAGGTATTGGATGAGTTCGGCCGCGATCATCACCGCGCTCACGCCGCGATGGATCTGCGAGGAGTGCGATTCATGGCCGGTCACGATGGTGCGCACGCCCGTGATGCCTTTGTGCGCGCTGACGACTTTCATGTCCGTCGGCTCGCCGACGATCACCGCGCGCGGCGCCGGCAGTTCCTTGTTCAGAAGACGGATCAGCGACGGCACGCCGGCGCATCCCACCTCTTCGTCATAGGAAAAGGCGAAATGCAGCGGCGTTTTCAGCGCGGCCGCCTGCATCTCGTCGAGCGCGGCGAGGGCGATGGCGAGGAAGCATTTCATATCCGCCGTGCCGCGCCCGTAGAGGCGGCCGTCCTTGGCCGTGACGCTGAACGGATCGGTGTGCCAGTCCTGTCCGTCGACCGGCACGACGTCGGTGTGGCCCGACAGGACGACGCCGCCCGCGACATTCGGGCCGACGGTGGCCAGCAGGTTCGCCTTGGTCTTTTCGTCGTTGTAGACGAGGCGGCTTTCGACGCCGCGCTGTTTCAGCAATTCCTGGATGAAACCGATGAAGGCGAGGTTGGAGTTGCGCGAGACCGTATCGAACGCCACCAGCTTTTCCAGCATGGCGATGGAGCGGGCGGTGGCGGCGGAGACGTTCATTCCTTCATCCGCCACTTGGTGCCGTCGGCGCGGTCTTCGATCAGGACGCCCAGGCTGTCCAGCGCCGCGCGCACGCGGTCGGCTTCGGCGAAGTTGCGCGTCTTGCGTGCGTCGTTGCGCGCCGCGATCAGGCGCTCGACCTCGGCGACATCCACCAGTTTTGCCTTGGGCGCGGCGGCGAACCAGTCGGCCGGCTTTTGCTGCAACACGCCCAGCAGCGCGCCGGCGGCCAGCAGCTGGCCCTTCAGCTTGGCTTTCTCCGCCGCGTCGGTGGTTGAATTGAGCGCGCGCGCCAGCGCCGCGATCTCCGCCATCGCCGCCGGCGTGTTCAAATCGTCTTCCAGCGCGGCCACGAACGCCTCCGGCGGATCTTCGTCCGTCTCCGCGATGTCGGCCACCTGGTCCAGCGCGCCGTACAGGCGGTCCAGCGTCCGCTTGGCCTGGGCGGTGGAATCGTCCGACCAATCGAGCGGCTGGCGATAGTGCGCCGACAGGATCGCCCAGCGCAGCGCTTCGCCCGGCGTGGATTTCAGCGCCTCGTTCGAGCTGATGATGTTGCCCACCGACTTCGACATCTTCTCGCGGTTCATCGTCAGGAAGCCGTTATGCATCCAGATGCCGACAAACCGCGTGCCTCCGTGGGCGCAGGTGCTTTGCGCCAGCTCGTTCTCATGGTGCGGGAAAATCAGGTCGTGTCCGCCCCCGTGGATGTCGATGGTCTCGCCGAGGTGCGCGTCGATCATCGCCGAGCATTCGATATGCCAGCCCGGCCGGCCGCGGCCCCAGGGGCTGTCCCAGCCCGGAAGGTCCGGCGTCGAGGGCTTCCACAGCACGAAATCGGCCGGATCCTTCTTGTACGGCGCGACTTCCACGCGCGCCCCCGCGATCATGTCGTCGCGGTTGCGTCCCGACAGGGACCCGTATTTCGCGAAACTGGGCACATGGAACAGGACGTGGCCTTCCACGGCATAAGCATGATCGCGGTCGATCAGGTCCTGGATCATCCGCAGCATCTGCGGGATGTGCTGCGTCGCATGCGGCTGGATCGTGGGCGGCAGCACGTTGAACGCGCCCATGTCCTCCTGCCAGATTTTCGCGAACTTCGACGTGATCACGTCGATGGGCACGCCGTCCTTCTTGGCCGCCGCGTTGATCTTGTCGTCCACGTCGGTGATGTTGCGCGCGTAGACCACCAGCGGATAGCGGTCCTTGAGAACGCGGTACAGAACGTCGAACACCACCGCGGGTCGGGCGTTGCCGACATGGGTGTAGCCGTACACCGTCGGACCGCACACATACATCGTGACGCGGTTCGGGTCGGCGGGCGTGAAGAGCTCCTTGCGGCGGCTCAGCGTATTGTAAAGTGTCAGCGGCATGATGGCGCGGGCCCGGAAATCCTATAGTTCCCGGTGATAGCGCGAATGCGGGGGGAGGGCAAATACGGCCCGGTTGCAGGACTTTACAGCGGCGGCGGGCCGCGGAATCCGCCGCGTTCGCGTCCTTCGGGCTTGAGGCCCGGGCCCTCGGATTCCGACGGCGTCGGCGGAATCCACAGCTTTTGTCGCCATGTCGATGCGCGTTTGACGCCCGCGGCCTTCTCGGCGTCCGTCAGCGCGGCGCGTACCGCGCCCATGATCTTCGGATCGGGGGCCTGGAAGGCGACGCGCGCTTTATTCGGGTTGGCGTCGTACAGGGCGAGCCAGTAGGCGGCTTCTTCGCCGTTGCGGGCCGGCGCGGCGCCGCCGAAATGGAAGGCGAGCGAGGCTTGCGCTTCCGGCCAACCGGCGTCGGCGGCCCGCGTGATCCAGGTCACGCCTTCATCGCGTGTGTCGGCGTTTTCCAGAAGGCATTCGCCCAGCGCGGTCTGCGCGTTCTCGTATCCGGGCCCAAGCCGCGCGACGGGCCGCAAAAGTTTGACAGCCGTCGCGCAATCGCCTTTCGCCTTGAACTCGGTCGCCTGGATATAAGCGCCGTTGGGATCGCGCCCGGGGCGTACGGCGACGCTGGTGCCGTCGGCGCGCTGCGCCACCACCGTGCTCTCGTCCCGCTCCGGTCCGCCGCGTCGGCTCCCGCCGCCGCACGCCGTCAAGGCGAGGGCGGCGACGCTCACGCAGGCGAGTAGAGCGCGGCGGTTCATCAGAATCGGAACCGGATGGTCACGGCGGCGGTGTGCGACAGGAAGCCCGAGGCGACTTCCGCGTCGTAATCGAGGCTCACCGACGAATAACTGTCCTTGTGGGCGACGCCGAAGCCCGCCGTCAGGCGGTTCTGGCCCCATACATTGCCGAGGTTGGTGAAGGTCGGGCCGCCCGAGGCGAAGCGCGCGGAAACGCTTGCGGGGTCGTTCATGAATTCGCGGGTGTAGCCGCCGCGCAACTGCGCTTCGATGTAGCTGTCGTAGGACAGCGGGATGTTGCGGTTGACGGCGAAGCCCGCGGTGCCGCGCAGCGATTCACCCTTGCGGTCGTCGACCGAGAGATTCACGCCCGCGCCGCCGCCGGTTTCGGTATAGGCGTTTTCCGTCATGTTCAGGTACGACACGCGGCCATAGGGCCCGAATTCATAAAGGCCGCTGCGGAACAGATAGCCGGCCTCGACGCTGCCGTTGTACTGGAACCCGCTCCAGGTGCCCACCGCTTTACGGTCGAGGCCGCCGAAGGTGACCGCGCGCTGCGGCTGATCGTAGGTGTTGTACGCGCCGCCGGCGATGCCCTGGACGTAGAGATTGCCGCTCTGATGATGGGCGTAGGCGTGCAACTGCGTGCTGTAGAACTGCACCGGCGAATGCGTCGCGACGTTCAGGCTGACGGAGTGCCAGGACTCGACGAAGCTCACGCCCGCCGTGGTGTTGCCGCTGCGGTCGATGGGGAAGTCCGCGCCCAGCGCGATGCCGAGGCCCCAGTAGGAGAAGCCGTTCTGCTCGCCTTTACCCTGCTGGTCGCCGTAGTTGCCCAGCGCCTGCACCCAGAAGCTCGCGATGTCGCCGCGCGAGTGATCCGGCGCGCCGCCGCGCGCCACACCCAGCAGCCGGCGGCGGATCATGCCGCTTGTCGCATCGGCCGACGAGAGGGCCGTCTGCAGCACCGCGCCGCTGCTGTCGGGCATCAGTTGCTTGAGACCGGCGTTGAATTCCGCCTGGGTCGTCAGGCCCGAAAGCGCGGTCGCGACCGGCGAGTCCTGGTTCAGCGCCGGGGCCAGCGAATCGTAGGCCGCGGTCATGTTCGGGCCGAGGCCGAGCGCGGCCGCCGTGCGGCGCTCGACCGTCAGCTGCAGGAGACTCGGATCGTTCGGCGCCAGGCTGAACGCGATATTGTTCATGTAGGAGACCGGAACTTCCGACATCTGGGCGAGCGGCGCGGCCAGGGTCAGCGTGCCGGCGTCGATCAGGGTGTAGACCTGACGGCCTTCCAGGATGCCGGTGATGGTCGTCACCAGCTTCGTGTCGGCGGAAATCGTCACGTTGCCGTTGGCGGCCAGCAGCGGCGCGCCGGAATTTCCGGAGATGTCGAAATTGATGCGTGAGCCGTTGATGAACTGCGCGCTTTCCGTGCGCAGCGGGCCGGCCGACAGCAGGGAAAGTTCGGACGAGGAGACGGTGAAGTTGGCCAGCGTGCCCGTCCCCATCGTGAATCCGCTCTTGGCCGAGGCGCCGGCGAGCGTGACGCCGCCGTTGCCGTTGCCGAGATTGATGCGGCCCGTGATCGTGCCGCCGTTCAGGTCGACCACGCTCGCGCCGGTCTTCGATGTGCCGGACTGGAAGGTCACGGCGCCGTCGATTTTCGCCGTTCCGCTCATGGTCAGCGACTGGTAGCCGCCGCCCAGGAGGACGTTGCCGTTGATGTCGTTCGTGTTGTTGAACGACATGCCCGCGGTGTTGGCGCGGAAATCGACCGCGATTCTTTCCCCCGTGCTGCCCGAGGCGAGAGTCGCGTTGATGGTGCCGGCGTTGCCGAACGTGACGACCGAGCCCGAGCGGTCGACGACACCGTAGGAGCCCGACGCGGCGCCGTCCGAGGTCGCGTTGATGATCCCGCTGTTGAGCACGGTGCGCACCTGGGCGCCGCTCTCGATCACGACGCCATAGGCGCTGCCGCCTTTGCTGCCGACCACGCCGGTGGCCGTGTTGGTCGTGGAATCGGTGGTGATGACCGTGATGTCGCCGCTGTTGTTGACCGTCGGCACGTTCGCGTAGCTGCCGACGCGCACGCCGGTCGCTGCGGCGTCCAGGGCATAGGCGTTGATGTCGCCGCCCGCGTTCGAGAAGCCGTTGGTCAGCGTGGTGGTGTACACCGTGCCGCCGATCGACTGGCCTTCGATATTGATGGTGACCGCGTTGGTGCCGGCGATGGCGCCCGAGGTGGTCAAGATTCCTTGGTTGATGAACGAGTATTCGTTGTCGCCGCGCCGTCCGATCACGATGTTCTGCGGGCCGCTCGGGCCGCCTTGCGAGATCAGGACCGCGGGGCCGGGGCCGTAGGTGTCGATGGTGGCGTCGATGGGCAGCGCCGCGGCGGCCGTGGCGTCCACCTGCTGCTGCGCGATGGTGTAGCCGTTGCCCGCGATGCCGAAGCCGTCCGTGAGGCTCGAAGCCACCCATGCGCCCGCCTTGGCCGGCAGCGGCGCGGTGCGTTCGATGCGAATGCCGTCCGGGCTGACCAGCTGTTCGGGGTTGCCGGCCGTGATGGTGCCGCTGTGGACATAGGCGCCTTCGATGCCGCCGCCGATGTAGACGCCGACGCCGTTGGTATTGGTCGCGGTGATGGCGCCGCTCGAATTGAAATTGCCGGTGATGTGGCCGGTCGTCTTGATCGCGTATGAATCCGTGCCGGCGGCGTTCAGCACGCCGTTGTTCGTCAGATCGCCGATCAGCGAGGATTCGATTGATATGGCTGATGAGCCGTTGCCCGCGACGCCGATGACGCCGCCGACGTCGTTGATCACCGAACCGGTGAGCGTGCCGGGGCCGGTCACGCGGATGGCGGCGTTATTGACCTGCGAATTCAGAAGCGCGCTGCCTTCCTGCGGGCCCTGCACCGTCAGCTGGCCGAAGTTCTGGACGCTGCCGGTCCGGTTCTGCGACAGGTCCACCAGGATGCCCGACGCGTTCTGCTCGGCCGTGGTGTCCAGCGTGCCGCGGTTGGTGATGGTGTTGTTGCTGTTCAGGGTGATGATCGTCGGATTCGAGACCGCGATGCTGCCGGCGGATTCGATAATGATGTCCCCCGGCCCGTTGCCGTCGCCGGCCAGGGTCGAGGCCGCCGTGGTGCGCGCGGTCGAGACCGTGAGATCGCCGGCGTGGGCGACTTTCACCGTCAGCGAGGACACGGCCGTTGCCAGCGCGAGGGTGGATCCAAACTTCTTTAACGTGATAGCGCGGCCGGACATCAACTCATCCCCCTGGCGAAAGAAAACCCCACGGCCCGCCCGCAAGGACCGGCCCAGGTATGGAACCGCGGCCGGCCCGGGAGGGCCAGCCGCGGCGCACCTTATAGCAATAACACCGGCGATTACGGCAACCTTGTGATGATCCTCCCAAGGCCGTGAGTCGCGGGCGTTCGAAAGGATCAACGCCCGGCCGGACCTGCTCCGGCGCATGCAAGATAAAGGCGAGCCTTAACCAAGCTTCAATTTTCGCCTGTTACCGTTCCCAAGTGATGGCCGCGGTTTCGGCGCTTTTCCCGTAATTATCTGTTTTAATGGGATAAATCGTGAAAAGACGGCCCATAACCAAGACCACACGCAAACGCGTCCGGGGAACCGATGGGACAGCCGCGCAACATCTTTGTCGCTTTTGAACTTCTCCGTCCGGAGAAGGGGGACGAGCGGATCGCGCAAACGATCGAAGCTCTTGGCTGCGCCTGGGCCCGTATCAACAAGCACACGTTCTATATCCACGGCGATCTCGACGCCCAGTATGTCGGCAATAAGGTCTGGGCGGCCATGAACATGGACGACAAGCTGGTCGTCATCGACGCCAGCAAGAACGACGCCCGTTGGTACAATATCAAGCCCGAGATTTCCGAGTTTCTCGTCGCCAACTGGCACGCCTAAAGCGCGTCCAGGAAAAGTGGGCGCCGGTTTTCCGTCCGGACGCGCGCCAAATCAAGAATCTGGTAGGTTCCAGCAGGCGCTCCTGCCTCGTCAGGCGACGTTCGCGCTGCTTTGGGCGGCGCCGGGCGACTTCATCGCCATGCTGAACGCCGCCGTCACCTTGCGGATCAGGTCGATTTCCACCGACGACGGATCGTCGTAGTGGTCGGCGATGCCGTCCACGTTGGTGGCCAGCGACAGACAGAGCTGCGACAGCTGCACGTCCTTCAACTTGTCGGCCACCTTCGAGGCGTCGCGCAGCACGCCCGCCAGGGTATGCAGGTCGGTCTGCACTTCCTCGCCGATCATCTGGGTATCGTAAGCCTGCACTAGGCGCTCGCACACTTCCCCTAAGCGGAAGCTTTGTGAATCGAGCTGCGCTTGCAGCACCTTCTGCAGCGACCCTTCGACGGCGGCCTTGAGCGCCAGCTTGTCCATGTCGCGCCCGTTGACCTTCTCGAGCAGCGTATTGACCACGGGGAAGCGCTTTACCCCCGCCGCCCGGTCTTCGGCCTTGCGCTCGGGCCCGACGTAGCCCTCGACCGCGATGAACGGGCGGCGATGGAACGTGATCAGCTTCAGGCGCTCCTGAATGCGGTCGGCCGCGACCGGTTTGATGATGATGTCGTCCACCCCCGCTTCGATCGCCAGATCCAGGGACTCGCGCCGGTTGGCCGAGACCAGCATGCTGATCAGCATGAACGGGTTGTCGGACAACCTTTGGAAACGGATGTCGCGCACAAGGTTGTAGATTCCCGGATCGAAGTTGTCGGCCAGCACCAGAAGATCGGGCGGCACTTCCGCGATAAGTCCGCGCAGGCTCTCGATGTTCGCGTGGCAAACGACTTGCTTCAATCCTTGCGCGAGAAACATGTCGCGCAGCTTGTTGCGCTCGTAAAAGTTGGTTTCGCCAATATAGACGGTGGCCTTCTTGAGGTTTTCACGATCTAAACTGGCCATGATGCACTGCGACGAACGAGCGCCGGATGATCCGTCGCTTTCGAGTCAGCATCTTCTGCGATTGGGTCGCCCGGTGCAAGCTGCTCCGCAGGATTTTAAACCGCGGCGAGATCGTTCACGGACCTTTTAGGGATAGAAATGACCGTGAATCGCTCAATGTGAAGTTGGGGCGACCAGTAACGGCGCGGGAGGCCCGCTTTCTCGCGCAGAACGTCGAAAAAGGCCCTCGGAGTCCGCAAGGTCTCCCAAACCTGAGGTAGGAAAAGGCCGCGGCGCCCCTCGGCGCTGAGGACGAATCCGTCGATCCCGGCGCGGGCCCGTCGGAACAGCTCGTTCTCGTCCGCGCACGTCAGCGTCTCGAACAGCCCGAGGATGCTGATGCCGACCGAAAGCCGGGGGAACGTGCGTTCATCGAGGGGGCGGAACCGCGGATCGCGGAATCCCGCGCCGTAGGCGTTGTCGGCCACGTCTTCCGCGAGCGGCCGGCGCGCGGCCAGCGAACCGATGCAGCCCCGCAACACGCCGTGTTCCTCGAGCGTCACGAAGCTGGCGCGCGGGACCCGCAGGGCTTCGGGAAAGCGCGCGGCCGCGACGATGGGCGCCGCATTGTGCTCAAGCCCGTAACGCAGCGCGTCGGCGGCGATCCGGCACAACGTCTCTCCATGGGCGGCGGCGAGTTCGCCGTCGGTTTGCGCGATATCGCTCATTGTGCCGCCTCGTAGACGGCCCAGGCGCCGTACCCGACCACGCGGTCCCGCGGCCCCGCCGTGTCGCCGGAATTGCGAAGATCGAGGCGTTCGATGCGGGCGCCTTCCTTTTTCGCCAGCGCCAAAAGGCCGGCGATCGGCAGGAATCCGCACGCCCGCTCGCCGTTCAGCTCCTCGCCGGCGAAATGCTCGATGCTTGTCGCCGTGGCGCCGTCGCGGCGTTTGGCGTCGTCGTAGCCGTGAAAATGACTGAGATCGGAGCTGATGACGATCAGGGCGCCGGCGTCGTCCCAGAAGCGGGCGAGCACCTCGGCGACCGCGCGGGGGGTCGTGTCGCCCACGGCCAATGGAACCAGGGCGGCGCCGGGCGCGACGCGTTGCAGGAACGGCAGCTGCACTTCCAGGCTGTGCTCCATCGCGTGGGCCTCGTCGTTGAACACGACCTGCGGCAAATCCTGCAAACGCGCGAGGGCCTCGCGGTCGACGCTCATGGCGCCCAGCGGCGTTGCGAAATGTGTCGTGCTCGGTGCGGCCAGCCCGCGCACGGGGACGCGGTGCGTGGGCCCGAGCAGCACGATCCGGTGAAAGCGCGCCGCGCCGCCGTCCATCAGCAGCTGGTAGGCTTTCCCGGCGACGGCGCCCGAATAGATGTAGCCCGCGTGCGGGACAATGATGGCTTTCGGGGCAATGACGGCCCTGGGCGGGCGCTGGACCTGCGGTTCAGCCGTGGCGAGGAAGCCCGCGACGGTCGTGCGCAGTTCATCCGGATCCGCAGGATAGAAGGTGCCGGCGAGGGCGGCCGGCCGCGTCGTCGCTGTGCCGTGGGCCATCACGAATTTCCTTAAAGGTGGAGCGCGCCTCCTCGCGGACCGGCGTCTCGGCTACAATATATGATGAATGGATAGGACCTCCGCAACCGCCCGAAACGCGGCCGCCCCGGAAAACCTGCCGGGCCCCGCCGTCGGCTATTGGACCAGGCTCGCCGACGGGCGGTTGCAATGCGATGTCTGCCCGCGCGAATGCAAGCTTCACGACGGCCAGCGCGGCCTCTGCTTCGTGCGCGGCCGCGCCGGCGACACGATGGTGCTTTCGACGTACGGACGCTCATCCGGCTTCTGCGTGGATCCCATCGAAAAGAAACCGCTTCATCATTTCCTTCCCGGCACCCCGATCCTGAGCTTCGGAACGGCGGGCTGCAATCTCACATGCAGGTTCTGTCAGAACCACGACATCTCGAAGTCGCGCGAGATGGACACCCTCATGGATCAAGCGCCGCCCGAACGTATCGCCGAGGCGGCGAAAGCCGCGGGGTGCCGTTCGGTCGCCTTCACCTACAACGATCCCGTCATCTTCATGGAATACGCGGTCGATACGGCGAAAGCCTGCCGCGCGCTTGGCCTCAAGTCGGTGGCCGTGACCGCCGGCTATATCAAGCCGGACGCGCGCCGCGATTTCTATGCGCACATGGACGCGGCCAATATCGACCTCAAGGGATTCACCGAGGGTTTCTACGAGCGTCTCTGTGCGGGTCGGCTCGCGCCGGTGCTCGATACGATCAGATACGCGCATCGCGAAACGCCGTGTTGGATCGAACTGACGACGCTTCTGATTCCTGGCGAGAACGACAACCCCGAGGAGTTGAAGCGCCTGGCCGATTGGATGGTCACCGAACTCGATGAAACGGTTCCGATCCACTTCACCGCCTTCCATCCCGACTATCGGATGAGGGATAAGGCGCGCACGCCCGTCGAAACTCTGCGGCGCGCGCGCGCGATCGCGCACGGCGCGGGCCTGCGTTACGTCTATACCGGCAACATCCACGACGAGGCCGGCGGCGGCACGCTGTGCCATGGCTGCGGCAAGCTCGTCGTCGGCCGCGACCGGTACGAGATCACGCAATGGAATCTCGACGGCGCCGGCGCTTGCGGAAATTGCGGGACGAAATGCGCGGGCGTTTTCGACGGCCCGCCCGGCGACTGGGGGCCCCAGCGCCGGCCGGTCAGGCTGGCAGGTCTCAAACCGTAGCGGTTTGCGCCGCGGCCGCCGCCGCGGCGGCCTCGGCCTCGGCCTGCTGGTGCGGGGCCGGACCCATCTTCGCGACCTTGGCGAGTTCGAAGGCCTTGGTCAGTTTGCGGATGGTGGCAAGCGCGTGGTCCGTCGGGTTCTCGTACTTCTCGGTCAGTTCCTCGACCTCGCGCGCCATCTGCGTACAGATTTGCGCCAGTTCCGGCTCGCCGAGCACGCGCGCCGTGCGCGCGGCGTCTTCCAGCACGCTCACCAGGATCAGGAGGCGGTCCTCCAGTTCCTTGTTGATCTGCTTTTCCTCGTAGGCTTTCAGGATCAGGCCGCAGATCCAGCCCAGCTTCAGGCCGTGGCTGTCCAGGCGCGCGGCCATCACCTCGTTCATATTGCCTTCGACCTCGCGCGCAAGCTCGGACTGCGACATGCGGCGGCCTTCGAGCTTGGCCTTGAAGGTGTTCACGACGGTGAGCTGGCGGATCTTCGACGGCCGGTCGCCGCCCGGCTTGCGGCGCTCGGGGCCGACGTAATCGGTGGTGGCGATGAACGGCAAACGGTTCATGGTGATGTGCGCGATGCGCTCGAGCAGCTTGCCCGGCGAGACCGGCTTGATCATCACGTCGTCGGCGCCGGCCAGGATCGCCTTCTTGACCGCTTCGTCGCTCTCGGAGCGCACCATCAACGTCACCATGATGAACGGGTTGCGGCCGATCTTGAAATGACGGATGTCGCGGATGGTGTCGAACAGCGCGGCGTCGATGTCGTCGGCGGCGATCAGAAGGTCGGGCGGCGATTCCTTGATGGCGTTCAGAAGGTCGTCCATGCGCGCGAATGTGCGCGTCTTGCGGAAACCTTCGCCGCGCATCATGGCGCGCATGCTTTCGCGTACCTGCTCGTTCGGTTCGCCAAGATAAACGTCGACGTCCGAGAGCTTGTCTTTGTCGAACTTTTTCATCGCGAGAAGGTCTCAACTGGGGCGCAGAGTGTCACGGAAAGATAAGCAACCTTTCCGCGAGGCGCTACCCTATCATCGAGCGCTGGAAGTTACAGCATGAATTCGGCCCGAAACTGTCGGGCCGGGCCGAATTCGCGCACGCACTTGGTTTTGGCCTACAAATGCTGGGTGGGAGGGACTTTCTCGCGCCAGCGCGGGTCCTCGGCGTCGAGGATTTTCTCAAGGGTCGCGATGCGGCCTTCCATCTTTTCCAACAGGCCGACCATGCGCTCCATCATCTGCTGTTCCTCGCCCGAGACCGTGCGGTCGGCGCGGTTGAGTCTGCGGTAGTGGAACACGATCCACACGATCGCGACCACCATCACGAATGGAGCTAGCGGAACGAGCTCACTGAAGTCCATCACCCACGTATCCCTTTTTCAGGCGCTAGACGCGCCCCAGTCCCCTGAGCTCGCGGTCCATCTGGAATTCCCGCGACGTCACCACATTCTCCAGCGTGCGCAGCCGGTCCTCGACGCGGTCGAAGCGCGTCTTCACGTCGGTGAAGCGCCAGGCGCCGGCCGGCCGGCGGTGTTCGGCCGCGCGGCGCGTGTCGTCGATGTTCGTGCGCATTTCTTCGTAGCGGCCGCCGGCCGGTTTGTTCTCGATCATCCACGCCGCGACGAGATAGACGACGATCGGCCAGCCGCCGGCGATGATGGTGCCGGCCACGCACAGCACGCGCACGATCGTCACGTCCCAATCGAAGTAGTCGGCGATACCGGCGCAAACGCCGAAGATCTTGCCGTTCTGCTTATCGAGATAAAACTTGCGTCGAGCGCGGCTCATTTCTTATCCCCCGCCTGCGTCGTCAGGCCCATCCCCGCCTTCAGCTTGGCAAGATCGTCGTCGATCTTGGTTGAAGCTTCAAGAGAGGCGATTTCATTCGCCAAGGTGGCGCTGCCGCCGCCAAGGTCGAACGCCTCGACCCGGCCTTCCATTTCATCCAGCTTGCGCTCGACCTGGTCGAAGCGCGCGACCGCGTTGTCCACCCGGCCGTTGTAGAGCTGCTCGCGCACGGCGAAGCGCGCGTTGGCGGTCTGGGCGCGGGCGAGCAGGCCCGCCTGTTTGGCCTTGGCTTCCGCGAGCTTGGTCTGCAGACGGCCGATATCGGCGTCCAGCTCGGTCATGCGTTCCTTCAGCGTTTCGTCGTCGCGTTCCAGAAGGGCGATCAGGTCGGCGACCTTGGAGCGCTCCACCAGCGCGGCCCGCGCCAGGTCCTCGCGTTCCTTGGTGACGGCGAGTTCGGCGCGTTTGGTCCACTCATCGGCGGCGTCGGTCAGCCGGCCCACGCGGCGGCGGATTTCCTTGCGATCCGCGATCAGGCGCGCCGCGTCCGAGCGTACGTCGACCAGCGTGTCTTCCATCTCCTGGATGATCAGGCGGATCATCTTCGCCGGATCCTCCGCCCGGTCCAGAAGGGCGGTGATGTTGGCGTTCACGATGTCCGTTAGCCGAGAAAAGATCCCCATTGGGTCCTCCGAAGTGACTATGGCCCAACTTTTGCAACTCTCGTGCCAAGATTAATTTTTGAATTATCCTGTTGGATTTATTGCAATTTTTCGCCGCTTCTCCAGCGCCGTATTGCGAAAAATAGTAATAAGTGAGAAAAATACATAACAAATTAGCGGAAACCGCGAACCGTGAACCTTCCAGCTCCTCTCGGCGAATCCTCGGCTTTCCTAGGCCATCTGGACCACCTTTCGCGGGTGGCCCCCCTTGATCGCCCCATCCTGATCATCGGTGAGCGCGGGACCGGTAAGGAGCTTTCGGCGGCGCGTGTGCACTTCCTGTCACGTCGCTGGTCCGGTCCTTTCGTGAAACTCAATTGCGCGGCGCTGCCCGAGACGCTGCTCGAAGCCGAACTGTTCGGCGTCGAGCCCGGCGCCTTCACCGGCGCGGCCAAGCGCCGCCTGGGCCGCTTCGAACTCGCCGACGGCGGCACGCTGTTCCTCGATGAGATCGGCAACGCGCCGCTTGCGGTGCAGGAGAAGGTGCTGCGCGTCATCGAATACGGCGAGTTCGAACGCCTCGGCGGCAGCGAAACCATTTCCGTGTCCGTGCGCGTGGTCGCGGCGACCAACCGCGACCTTCCGGACGAGGCGCGCGCCGGGCGCTTCCGCGAAGACTTGCTCGACCGCCTGGCCTTCGACGTGCTCACGCTTCCGCCCGTGCGCGCGCGTACTGGTGACATCGCGCTGCTGGCCGAACATTTCGGACGCGCGATGGCGGCCGATCTCGGCTGGGAGGTCTTTCAGGGATTCAGCGCCGGTTCGCGCGCCGCGCTCGAGGACTACGCGTGGCCCGGCAATGTGCGCGAACTGAAGAACGTGGTCGAGCGCGCGGTCGCCTCATGGCTCGACCGCGACAAACCCATCGACCGCATTGTGTTCGATCCGTTTGCTTCGCCTTTCCGGCCGCAGACGCCGCCGTCCGTGGCGGCCGCGGCGCCCGCGCCCGCCGAAGCCGCGGCGCCCGTGGTCCTCCCGGATGATTTCCGCGCCGCCGTCGCATCTTATGAAAGCGACCTTTTGACCCGCGCGCTGCGCGAAGCGCGCCACAATCAACGCGCCGCCGCGAAGCGGTTGGGTCTCGGTTATCACCAGCTCCGCAATCTCCTGCGCAAACACGGCCTCATGCCCGGCCGCGACAAAAACTAACCGTCGTCCCGGCGCAGGCCGGGACCCATCGCGCAGCCCACGCTCCTGACAAATACGGCTTTAAGGCGCCAGCGACGCCGCGTAAGCGGCGATGTTCACCATGTCCTCGATACTGAGCGGCGCGACCGCATCCTTCATCAGCGGACTCCAGGCGCCCGCGCGCGAGCCGTGTTTGAGGTCGTACAGGCTGCGCACGAGATAGCTCGGCGAACGGCCGGCCAGCGCCGGAATCGGGCCGAGGCCCTTCAGGTCCGCGCCGTGGCAGGTGGTGCAGGCGGCGCTTTTGCCGCCGCCGGTTTTCACGTAGGTCTCGCCTTTCTTGAGACTGCCGGGCGGAACGTAAGCGACGAAACCCGAGCGCGGATCGCGCAGTTCGGTGCGCGCCCGGTCTTCCGGCACTTCGATGATGCGCGTGCCGATGGGTTCCTTCTCGTCGCCGTCGGCGACCAGCATCGATCCCGTCACGCGCGTCTTCGGCGCCGTGTCGCTCTCCACCACACGGATCCACGGCCCGCGCTTTAACGATGCAAAGTACTCCGCGGCGATGCGCACCTCCGCGTCGTTGCTGACCTTGGACAGCGCGACCATGTTCGCCGGCGGCGCCATGGCGGCGACGGAACTCTTGCGCGTGCCGTTGCGGAAGTCGCGCACCTGCTGAACGATGTAATCGACCGGCAGCCCGGCGAGGCTCGAATTCTCGGGCCGTCCCAGGCCCGTGGCGAGGTGGCAGTAACCGCACGCCAGCACGCCGCCGGCGCGGCCCTTCGCCACCACCTCGGGCATCGGCGGATGATCGCCCGGATGCCAGTCCGGCACGCCGCGCGACAGATCGCGGATCTCGGCCAGGGTCAGGGCGACGTCGCTGCCGGGGACGCGTTTCGGCGCCGTATCGGGCGGGGGCGGCGGCGCGGCCGGCTTCATGGCGGGAGGATTGACCGGATAGGCCCAGGGCGGAGGTCCGTCCTGGGCGGCGCTCGCCGCTGCGGCGAATACAAAAGCCGAAAGCACCGAAAGCGCGGCGGCACGTCTCATGACCCCTCCCAAAGTCAATTGGCGTCGGGCGGCAGAGTGCCAGGATTTCGCGCCGGTTGCTACGCTCCGGGATCGACGAACGCGGTGTTGTGACCGGGGAAGGCCTCGCGGCCCTTCAGCATGTAATCCCAGTAGAAGCACGGCAGGGCGTACTTCTTGATGAGCCAGTTCGGCGTGTTTTCGCGCGCCGGGTTCAAGGGAAGTGTCGGCGTCGGTTTGCCGCCGTAGATGAACTCCGCCATCAGCACCTTTGTGTAACCGGTGGTCAGCGGGCAGGCGGCATAGCCGTCGTAGGCTTCCTCGACCGCGCCGCCGCCGATGAGATGCAGCAGGTTGCGCACCACCACGGGCGCCTGCTTGCGGATCGCCGCGGCGGTCTTCGAGTTCGCGGTCGAAGCCGCGTCGCCGAGGCTGAACACATTCTTGAACTTCACATGCTGCAGGGAATTCGCGTGCACATCGACGAACCCGGCGGCGCCCGCGAGCGGGCTCGTCTTCACGAAGTCCGGCGCGCTTTGCGGCGGCGTGACGTGGATCATATCGAAGGGCAGTTGCAGGCGCTGGCCTTGCCGGTCGCCCGCCAGGATCTCGAACGTCGCGATCTTCGCCGCGCCGTCCACCTCGACCAGGTTGTGCTGATATCTCACGTCGATGCCGTGTGCGGCGGCGATCTTCACCAGCTCGCGCGCGTAGAACGGCACGCCGAAAATCGCCGGCGTGTGCGTCAGGAATTTCACGTCCACGAATTGCCGGATGCCTTTGCGCTTCAGATAGTCGGCGGCCATGTAGGCGGCCTTCTGCGGCGCGCCCGGGCATTTGATCGGCATGGGCGGCTGGGTGAACAGCGCCTTGGCGCCGGGTTTCAAGGCCTGCACGCACGCCCAGGTATATTCGACCGTTTGCGGCGAATAGTTGCTGCACACGCCGCCGTGGTTCAGCGATTCCCGCAGGCCCTTGATGGCGCCCCAGTTCAGTTGGAGTCCGGGGCAGACCACCAGATAGTCGTAGGACACCGTGCGGCCCGTCGCGAGTGTGACGGTGTTGGCCTCGGGCGCGAAACTTGTCACCGCATCCTTGATCCACGACACGTCCGATGGAATCAGGGCCGCTTCGGTCTTGCGCGTGGCGGCGAGATCGTAAGCGCCGGCGCCGACCAGCGTGAAGGCGGGTTGGTAATAGTGTTCCTGCGACGGCTCGACGATGGCGATGTCGACATTCTCCCCATGACGACGGCGCAAAAGGCTCGCGGCAACCGTGATGCCCGCGGCGCCGCCGCCGACGATGAGGATCTGATGATGGATGTCCGTCATGGCGCGCTCCCGCGTGCGAGGAGCGCCGATATCACCACCCGCTAAGCGGGCTTACAAGGGACGAAAATATTTATTCTGCTCGCGGCGGATAGGCGTGCATGGTTCCGTTCGGATCCTCGATCGCGAAGGAACCGTTTTCCTCCGTCACATAGCCGCCCGTGAGCGGGACCTTCCCGGCGCCGCCGGGGATGTCGAGGATATAGGTCGGCTGCGCGAGGCCCGAGACGCGCCCGCGCAGGGATTTCACCAGGGCGCGGCCTTCCTCCACCGGCACCCGGAACTGGCTGGTGCCCGGGGCGTAGTCGAGCTGATGCAGGTAATAGGGTTTGATGCGCGCGGCGACCAGACCGCGCATGAGGGCTTCGAGCGCGTCCGGCGTATCGTTCACACCCTTCAGAAGGACGCTCTGGCCGAGCAGGGGAATCCCCGCGTCGCTCAAGCGTCCGCAGGCGGCGCGCATCGCGGGGGTCAACTCGTCGGCGTGATTGCAATGGATCGCGACGTAGACCGCCTTGCCGGTGGCCTTCAGCGCCGCGATCAGGCCCGCGTCGATGCGCTCCGGCGCGGCGACCGGCACGCGCGTGTGCACGCGGATCACCTGCACATGGGCCATGTCGTCGAGCGCGCGGACGATCTCGGCGATGCGCCGCGCCGAAAGGACCAGGGGATCGCCGCCGGTCAGGATCACTTCCCAGATCGCGGGCGTCGCGCGGATGTACGCCAACGCCGCGTCCATTTCCGCCGGGGTCAGCACGCCCGCGGTTCCCACGTCTTCACGCCGGAAGCAGAAGCGGCAATAGACCGCGCAGGTCAGCGTCGGCAGCAGAAGCGCGCGGTCGGGATAGCGGTGCACCACGCCTTTGACCGGGCTGTGCGCATGATCGCCGATGGGATCGTCGTTTTCGCCCTCGGCCAATCTCAGTTCGTTGGCCGTCGGCACGAACTGGCGCATGAGCGCCGGGGCCTTCGCGGAGGCCAGAAGCAGGTCGTGGATCGCCGGCGGAATGGCCACGGCGTAGCGCGCGGTCACGCGCGCGGCATCGGCCGCCTCGTTCCCGGCGATGAGTCCGGCCGCGGCGAGGTCTGAAGCTGACGTGAGTGTGCGCGGCGCGAGGCTGTTCATGGGTCCGTTTAGTGCGAATCGAGCGCGCGCCTTACGGCGTGCGCCAGGGCGTCGAGCGTGAACGGTTTGTGCAGCAGCTTCACGCCCGGGTCCAGTACCCCATTATGCACGACAGCGTTGCGGGTGTAGCCGGTCGTATACAGGACTTTGAGGCTCGGTTTGCGCTTTAACGCTTCCACCGCCAACTGGTGGCCGTTCATTTGCGGCATCACCACATCGGTGAACAGCAATGAAACCTCCGGATGTGCCCCGAGGAGCGCGAGGGCCCTCTCGGCGCTTTCGGCTTCCACGACCTTGTATCCAAGGTCGGCAAGGCTATGGACGGTCAGCTTGCGCACCGCCTCTTCATCCTCGACGACAAGGACCGTTTCGCCTTGCGCGGCCGGGGCGGCGGCGGGCGGAGGATCTTTCTGTTCTTCCTTGGGGCCGTAGTAGCGGGGCAGATAGATCTTCGCGGTCGTGCCGTGCCCCGGCTCCGAGTACATCTTCACATGGCCGCCCGACTGCTTCACGAAGCCGTAGACCATGCTGAGCCCAAGCCCCGTGCCGGTCTTCTTGGTGGTGAAGAAGGGGTCGAACACCTTGTCCACGATCTCCGGCGCCATGCCCGCGCCCGAGTCGGTCACGCAGATCGCCACATACTGGCCGGGCTCGATTCCGTGCTGGCGCCCGTAGGCGTCCGAGATCGCCGCGTTCGAGGTTTCCACCGTGAGCGTGCCGCCGTCCGCCATGGCGTCGCGGGCGTTGACCACCAGGTTGATGATCGCGGTTTCGAGCTGGTGCGCGTCGGCGTGGATGCGCCACAGCCCGCCTTCGGTGACGATCTCGGTCTGGATGGTTTCGCCGAGCGCGCGGCGGATCAGGTCCGACATGCCGCCGACGAGCTTGTTGGCGTCGAGCGGGCGGGGCTCCAGGACCTGCTTGCGCGCGAAGGCGAGCAGGCGCTGGGTGAGCGCGGCGCCGCGCATCGCGCCCTCCACCGCGGCCTGCACCAGGGGCTCGACGTTGGTGTCGCCGCGTCCGATGCGCCGCTGGATCATGTTCAGCGCGCCGATGATCACCGCCAGCATATTGTTGAAGTCGTGCGCGATGCCGCCGGTGAGATGGCCGATGGCCTCCATCTTCTGGGCCTGGGAAAGGGCCGCGCGCGCCTCTTCCAGCTCCCTTTGCTGTTCGACGCGCTCCGTCACGTCGCGCGTGATCTTGGCGTAGCCCATGAGCGTGCCCGCGGAATCCGTCAGGCGGTCGATCACGATGCTGGCATGGAAGCGGCTGCCGTCCTTGCGCACGCGCGTGGTGCTCTCGGCCTCGTAGCGCCCCTCGCGCTCGGCGGTCGCGAGCACCTTCGCCGGCAGGCCCGCCGTCTGGTCCTCGGGAGTGTAGAAGGTGGAGAAATGCCGGCCCAGGATTTCGGCGGCGGTGTAGCCCTTGATGCGCGCGGCGCCCGCGTTCCATGTCGTCACGTTGCCTTTGGGATCGAGCATGTAGATGGCGTAGTCGGTCACGCCCTCCACGAGACGCATGAAGTTCTCGTCGCTCTCGCGCTTGCGCGATTCCGCGGCCACGCGGTCGGCGGTCTGCACGCTGAGTTGCGCCTTGGCGGACGTCAGCTCGCGGCCTTTGCCCACGGCGCGCGCGAGGCCGAACCCGATCAGCACCAGCAGCAGCGCCACCACCACGTACATGATGTAAAGCGCCGGCCCCACCGGCGCGGCCAACTCCCGCGCGAAAGCGTTCTGCGGCACGGCGGCCAGCGCGAAAATCGCTGATCCGGCGAACGGCGCGCGGCGCGATCGGAGGAAGAAAGGACGGGTCATGGGCGGCGGGGACGCGAGAGGGACGTCATGTCCTAGCATAACGCGCCGCCGTTGCATCAATAAACGCCCTTTCTCGCGCAACGCGGGAAATGCATCTCGACCGTTCTAGTGCGGTCTATCCGCCTTTTTTCGTTGCGCCATCGCCTGTTCCACCATGGCGCGGCCGATCTCGCGCTCGCCCATGATCGTGACGTTGGCTCCCAGGCGCTGCAGATAGTCCACCTCCGCGTCCGAGTGGGCGCGCGCGACGATGAAGATATCGGGGTTCGCCGCCCGCGCCTGTTCCACGAACTGTCCGGCTTCGAAGCAATTGGGAACCGCGACGAAGACCGACGTCGCTTCCGCAACGCGCGCGCCGCGCATGAGTTCCGCCGGCGGGCGCGGACCGGTGACGACGGCGACGCCCTCGTCCTCGAGCGCGGCGACGATCTCCTGTTTCTCCTCGATCACGACGAAGGGGCGCGCGTGTTCGCGCAAGGCTTCGCCGATCACGCTGCCGACGCGTCCATAACCGACGACCACCGCGTGCGCCGCCGGACGCGGCGCAGCCGGGCCGGGTTCGGCCGCCTGTGGAACGGAGGGCGGGACGGCGTGCGGGAACGCGGCGCGCAGGCGCGGACCAAAGCGGTTGATCAGTCCGAACACGAACGGGTTGAGCAGGATGGAAATGATCGCCCCGCCGAGGATGAGATCGCGCCCCTCGGTCGGAAGCAGGCCGAGATCAACCCCCAAGGTCGCCAGGATGAACGAGAATTCCCCGATCTGCGCGAGGCTCGCCGAGATCATCAGCGCGGTGTCGAGCGGACGCTTGAACAGAAGCACGATGCCGAGCGCCGCCGCCGACTTGCCGACGATGATGATCAGCACGGTGGCCGTCAGGGGCAGGGCCTGCTCGATCAGGATCATGGGATTGAACAGCATCCCGACCGCGACGAAGAACAGCACCGCGAAGGCGTCGCGCAGGGGCAGCGTCTCGTTGGCGGCCTGATGGCTGAGTTCGGACTCGTTCATCATCATGCCGGCGAAGAAGGCGCCCAACGCGAACGACACGTCGAACAGCGCGGCCGCGCCGTAAGCCGTGCCCAGCGCGATGGCCAGCACCGACAGGCGGAACAGCTCGCGCGAGCCGGTGTGCGCGATATGGTGGAGAATCCACGGAATCACCCGGCGCCCGCCGATCACCATGACCGCGATAAACGCGCCGACCTTGAGTAGCGTCACGCCGATCGCGAGGAAGACGTCGCCGGCCCCGATTGCGCCCGGACCCGCGCCGGGCCCCGAGTCCGCCGCGCCGCCCAGAAGGCCCGCGAACGGCGGCAGCAGCACGAGCGTGAGGACCATCGCGAGGTCCTCGACGATCAGCCATCCCACCGCGATATGGCCCTGCGGCGTCGCGATCAGATGGCGCTCCTGCAGCGCGCGCAGCAGCACGACCGTGCTGGCGACGGACAAAGCGAGCCCGAACACGATGCCCGCGCCCACGCTCCATCCCATGGCCGCCGCGAGGCCCATGCCGAGCAAGGTGGCGATGGTGATCTGCGCGACCGCGCCCGGGATCGCGATGGTGCGTACCGACAGCAGTTCTTTCAGCGAGAAGTGCAGCCCGACGCCGAACATGAGCAGGATGACGCCGATCTCGGCCAGTTCCTGGGCCAGCGAGGCGTCGGCGACGAAGCCCGGCGTCTGCGGGCCGACGGCGATGCCGGCCAGCAGGTACCCGACCAGCGGCGAGATGCGGAGGCGGTTGGCGACGGCGCCGAGGATGAACGCCAGAACGAGCCCGACGACGATGGTTGCGATCAGCGGTGTCTCGTGCGGCATTCCTTAAGGGCGTTCCTTATCGTTTGTAGTATTTCGCGAGGCGCTCCAGCGCGGCCTCGAGATAGGATTCCTTCTTGCAGAACGCGAAGCGTACAAAATGATCGGGCCCTTGGCCCTCATAAAATGCGCTCACGGGAATCGCGGTCACGCCGGCCTTCACCGTCATGTCGTGACAGAAGGCCACGTCGTCGCCCTTGAAGCCGAAAGCGGCGAAGTCGGCTGTTACAAAGATGGTGCCTTGCGACGCCAGCACCTTGAAGCCGATCTCCGATAAACCTTTCGCGAGAATGTCGCGGCGGCGCTGCAGCGAATCACGGTAGCCGTGAAAATAGGCGTCGTCCTTCTCCAGCCCGTAGGCAACGGCCCATTGCAGGTTCGGCGGCGTGGTGAAGGTCAGGAACTGATGCGCCTTGGCGACGGGGCCCAGCAGCGCCGGGCACGCGCTCACGTAACCGACTTTCCAGCCGGTCAGCGAGAAGGTCTTGCCCGCCGAGCCCAGGCGCAGGCAGCGCTCGCGCATCCCGGGAAGGGTCATCAGCGAGATATGGTCCTGCCCGTCATAGACCAGATGGTCATAGACCTCGTCGCAGACGACATAGATGTCGTGCTTCTGCGCGAGACCGGCGATGAAATCGAGCTCGTCGCGCCGGAACACCTTGCTGCAAGGGTTCATCGGCGTGTTGAGGATCATCAGCTTGGTTTTCGCGCTGAAGGCCGCCGCCAGTTCCTCGCGCGGCAGCTCCCAGCGCGGCGGCATCAGGCGCACGATCCTGGGGATGCCGCCGCCGCGGCGGATCATCGGCAGGTACGAATCGTAGAACGGCTCGAACACGATCACTTCGTCGCCGGGCTCGATCAGGCCGAGCAGGCAGGCCGCCAGCGATTCCGTGCCGCCCGAGGTCACCATCACCTCGGTCCAGTCCACGTCCACGCCGAAGAATCGCTTCCCGTTGGCCGCCACCGCCTTGCGCAGTTCGGGCAGGCCCATCATCGGCGGGTACTGGTTGGACTTCTCCAGGGCCTCGGCGGCTTTCGCGCGCACGTCGTCGGGGCCGTTGTCGTCGGAAAAGCCCTGGCCGAGGTTCAGGGCGTTATGTTCGGTGGCCAGGGCCGACATCACCGTAAACACAGTGGTGGGCAGGCCGGACAGGACGCTGTTCGTGGGCTTCATGGGGCGCAGCTATAGGGCATGTTCCGGAAAAGTGTGAAGCGGTTTTCCGATGAGAACATGCCCTAAACCATAAAAAGGCCTACGCATGTTCCGGAAAAGTGTGAAGCGGTTTTCCGGGAAGAACATGCCCTAAACCATAAAAAGGCCTACGCATGTTCCGGAAAAGTGTGAAGCGGTTTTCCGGGAAGAACATGCTCCAAACCATAAAAAGTTCCCTCCCGTTGCGTGAAACAAGTTAAGAATGGCCATGTCGAAAGAAATCATCCTCGTCCCTCTCCACGACGCCGCCCTCGACGCCACCGTCACGGCCAAGGCGACGGTCCCCGCCTCCGAATTCGTCGACGCCAGGGTCGCCCCGCGCGGCAGCCTGGAAACCCTCAGTCACGAGGAAGTCGCCAAGCTGCTCGACCGCGGGCAGGGCGGTCTCTATCCGCTGCTCAGAA
>JAYSFT010000006.1:0-40580 GCA_041913245.1 Rhodospirillaceae bacterium
GATTACCGGGCATTCGTGGGCTGGAGCCACATCTCGCAGCACGCTTTGGCAAGCGTGCGGACGCGAGCGATATAGGCGGCGCGTTCAGTGACGCTGATGACGCCGCGGGCATCCAGGAGGTTGAAGGTATGGGAGGCCTTGATGCACTGATCGTAGGCCGGCAGCGCGAGACGATGCTCAAGCAGCGCGCGGCATTCGTTCTCGCAGTCCGCAAACCGCTTGAACAGGATGTCGGTGTTCGCGTGCTCGAAATTGTGGGCCGAATATTCGATCTCGGCGCGCTTGAAGATATCGCCGTATGTCACGCCGCGGTCGTTGAACGCGAGGTCATAAACGTTCTCGACGCCGTATACGTACATGGCGAGGCGCTCGAGACCGTAGGTGAGTTCCACGGCGACCGGATCGCACTCGAGTCCGCCGACCTGCTGGAAGTAAGTGAACTGGGTGACTTCCATCCCATCGCACCACACTTCCCAGCCGAGCCCCCAAGCGCCCAGGGTCGGGCTTTCCCAGTCGTCTTCGACGAAACGGATGTCGTGCGCCATCACGTCGATGCCGATGGCTTCAAGACTCTTGAGATAGAGCGCCTGCGGATCGGCCGGCGACGGCTTCAGGATGACTTGGTACTGATAGTAATGCTGGAGGCGGTTGGGGTTTTCGCCGTAGCGGCCGTCCGTCGGGCGGCGCGAAGGCTGCACGTAGGCCGCGTTCCAGGTGTCGGGACCAAGCGCGCGCAGCGTCGTGGCCGGGTGGAACGTGCCGGCACCCATCTCCATGTCGTACGGCTGCAGGATCACGCAGCCCTGCGCGGCCCAGAAATTCTGCAGCGCGAGGATCAAACCCTGAAAGCTGGTCGGCTTCGTGGAAGCTTTTGCAGCGGCCTTCTTCGCCGCCGCCTTCTTCACTGGCACCCTCGGAGCGGCAGGCTTTTTCGGCCTTGCTTTCGGCCGAGCCTTTGCCTTGGGCTTTGTTTTTGCCTTGGGCTTTGCCTTGGCCTTGGCTTTGATTTTAGGGCGTTTCTTGGCGGCGCGAGCCATCGGTCTGATCCACAGATGTAAGGAGCCGGGAAGCTACCGACCGACCGGCCTCAAATCAACAGCGGCCTTCGAAATCAGCTTTTAGAATCAGCTTTTTCGCAGGAGCAGATCGTGCCGGACGCGACATAGGCCCCGCATTTGCGGCAAGGTACGAGGTCCTGAACCACCGGCGGACCTGAACGCCGCTGGCCGGGCGGCCCGGCGCCGGCCCCGGCCATGCGAGCGGCGGCGCGGGTCATGTCGGTGAGGCGCCAGCGGTATTTGAAGCCCAAATACACGACGATGATCACGCCGACGGTGAAAAGTATCTTCAAGATCGAAATCACAGGCCGAACCGCGCCCAGTGGGCGCGCTCCTCGACGGCCGAGATAATATCCGACGCCCAGCTGAGGCGCGCATCGGCGATGTCGGGATCGGAAAATCCGACGCGGCCCAGACGGCGTTCGAGCCAGCTCATGGGACGCTCGATGGTGAGGAAGCGCACATCGGGACCGTATTTGCGGCGCATGATCGTCCTGAGATCGCCGAGGCCGTCGACAAGACCCAGTTCAAGCGCGCGCTCGCCCGTCCAAATGTCACCGTTGAAAGCGGTTTCATCGGCGGCCGTCAGGCGTTCGCCGCGACGATTGCGCACGAAAGCGGTGAACTGGCGGTGGATGTCTTTCTGGATGGCGTCGAGGCGCGCGACATCCTCCGGATTCTCGGGTTTGAACGGATCGAGGAAGCTTTTGTGCGCGCCCTGCGCATGCACGCGCCGCTCGACCCCCATCTTCGAAATAAGGTCCTGGAAGCCGAAGCCGGCGGAAATCACGCCGATCGACCCAACCACCGACATGGCATCCGCATAGATTTCGTCCGCGGCGAGCGCCAGCCAGTAGCCGCCGGAGGCCGCGATATCTTCGGCGAAGGCGAAGACCGGAATTTTATTGTCCTTGGACAGCTGCCGGATGCGCCCGGCGATTTGGGCCGACTGCACCGGAGAACCGCCCGGCGAATTGACCTGAAGGCACACCGCGCGCACATGCTTGGAGAACGCCTTCTTGAGGGTCGGCTCAAGCGCGGTCAGGTTGAGGCCGCGCCGGCCCATGCCGACCGCACCGATAACGCCTTGTAGACGCACGACGGACACCGACGGCGTCGGCAGCTTCGCGCGCACGATCCCGCGGTCGGCGAGGAAATCGTTGAGACGGTCCATCACTTCCATGGGGTCCAGCTTACCATATCGGACTGCGACACACGTCTTTCCAATTTCGGTGCATTTTCGCGGTTCGCAAGGGCTAGGGAAGCGCCCCGCCGCCGCGCAGCACCCCGTCGGCGGCGAATGTGAAAGCACCATCCTCGCCGTGGAGAATGAAACCGGGCATGAGCGTGTCCGGCGTGCGCCGCTCCTTGCCGGCATCGATGATGACCCGGCGCGCCGGTTGACCGATCTTGGAATGGATGGGAAGGACCCGGATGTCCCCGGCGCGCCCATGCAGGACGGCGAGAATGTCGGACATGCGGTCGGCGCGGTGGATGATCACGAGACGGCCCTTGGGCTTCAGGGCCGCCAGACAGCGCCGCAACCAACCGGCAAGATCGAGTTCCCCCTCCATATGGGCCGCCGCCAGCGATGCATTCGGCGGCGGCGTTCCGCCGTCGCCAAAAGGCGGGTTCGTCATCACGATGTCGTACGCGCCATGGGCGACACCCGCGAGGTCGCCGGTGATCACGCGCGCGGACGCCTCGAGCGCGTTGAGCGCGAGGCCGGCGCGGGCATAGTCGGCGAGCCGCGGTTGCAGTTCGAGGCCGGTGATGTGCAGGCCGGGAACGCGCGCCGCGAGGCAGAACATTGCCGCGCCGGTGCCGCATCCGGCGTCGAGCACATACTGGCCGGGCGTCGCGGGCACAGCGGCGGCAAGCAGCACGGGATCGATGGCGACGCGATAGCCGTCGGCGGGCTGGCGTATGTGAACACGCCCGTCGAGAAGACGATCATCGGTGAAGGCCATATCCTGCGGCGCCATAGGCGGCCAGGATAACGAGAAGCAAGAGGTTAGCGCGACGGCTTTCTTTTGGGCGCGGCTTTGGTCCGACGCTTAACCGAAGCCGGTTTGGCCGCTTTGCGGCCCCATGCGCCCAGCAACACCGCCGCGGCCGCCTTGGCTTTCAAGGCGGCATCCTTGCGTCCGGCCCGGGCGCTCATGATCGCGCCTTCCATCAACATCATCCAGGCGCTGGCGAGACCGTTCGGGTCGGGCAGGCCGGCGCCGCGCACGAGCTGGCCGATAAAACTTTCCATCTGGCCAAGCTTCACGGCTGTCGCCTTATGCACAGGCGAGCCGGCCTCGGATTCACAGATGATACGCAGGAGCTCCTTCCCCCGGTTTCATTTGACGCGAATCAATAATCGGGTGCGCGCGAGCGCGTGAACACGCGGCCGGCGCGCCTGAAGCGCGAGACCGCTTCTCCCTTTTCATGGCGAAAGCGGGAGGAAACCTCCCTCCGCGGACCGACGTTACCTTTCAAAACACAATGGAGGAACGAATGTCCAAATCCACGCGGCTCCTGCTCGCCCTTCCACTCGCCTTTGGTGTGGCTCTCGGAACTTCAGCCTGCACGCGAGTGAAAAACGAGGTCGGCATACCGAACACCTTCACATTCGACTGCAAGCGCGGTCTCGACGCCGATTGCGACGCCCAGGCCTACGCCGCCTGCCCCAATGGTTACGAAAACGCCGCGCGGATCACGGCGGATTCCAGAATGCAAACACGCGTGATCCGCTGCAGATAGACGGCGCGCGCATGACACGACCGTGAGTTTCCGGACGCGGCCCTTGACCGCGTCCGAGCGCGAACTATGTCGGTTTCATCTCGGTTAGTCCCCCTGATTGCCGAGCAGGCTGTTCCCCTAGCAGCCCGAAAGTCCCCGTTTCGGCGGGGCCTTTCGCTGCGGCGCCGACACCTTCTTTCTTTTCATTCCGCTCCTCGGCCGGCTCGTCGGCCAAGGTCGCCAGGATGTCGGCCGTCTCCATCACAAAAACACGGTTCTCGCTCATACTACCTCTCGGTCACCCTCAAGAACGGGCATCCCGAAATCGCGTTATCCGCCCGTGAGAAGTTTCACCTCAACGGCGAATATCAACTGACCAGGAGTTCGAGGCACTTCTTGCGTTGGAGCGCCGCGCGCTTGCGCAGAAGTATGAGGTCGGCGCCCTGCCATATCTCAATGGCGGCCTCGCTGCGCATGAACTTAGTGGCGAACACCGCGGCATCCTCTGCGCTCGCGGCGTCGATCGGCGGCAACGTCACCCGACGATTTTTCCCGTAGACCAGAAAACAACGATAAACCAAACAGCACCTGAACGATGTTACCGGGAGCTAACGCGGCCGCGCCGCAAAAGTTACTCCGCGCGGCGGCGCGCCGGTCCCGCGTGCGTTCACGGCTCCCCTTATACGTGAGGGTCCGGAACGCCCGCGGCGGCAACGCCCTCCTGGACGACGATCTGCCCCACCGAAGCATCGCGGCGAAACATCGCCGCTTGGTCGTATTCCGGATCCTTGAACAAAGCCTCGGCGTGGGCGGCCGACGGAAACTCGACAATCACCATCCGGTCGTTGAAGGGCATGCCTTCGAGGGTGACGACCGGCGTGCCGCGTGTCAGGAATTTGCCGCCATGACGCGCAATGAGCGCGGGCGTCCGGGCCGCATACTTGAGATACGTTTCCGGGTCGTGAACCGCGACCCTCGCGACGAGATATGCAGGCATGAAATTCTCCTCACTGAACAAATAAACCGGACATCGTGGACTATGCGCGGCCGGCTTCCAGGAACTCCGGACAGATGTCCAAAGCGACGCGGCGGGCGCGCGTGATATCTTCTTCCAGAACCATCAAGCGCCGCGGGAAAGCGGCACCGTATATATCCGCGATCCCGTCGAAAACCACGGCTTCAATACCCGCATCCGCGAGCGCGGCGAGCATCGCGGAGATCAGGACGGGATTGTCGCTGCGGAGAAGTTCGACCATCGCACTTAAGGATAATGCTTCATCGCCTGCTCCAGCAGACGCGCAAGCCGCACGCCGGCCTTGGCGATCTGATCGAGCACGATGGGCCGGTTCTGGTTGACGTAGATTTCGCCGAACTCGAGCCCACCCGGATTGCCGACGTAACCGGTGGCGGGACTGCGCAGGATCGTGAGGCTTTCATTGGCCCACGCCAGCGGCGGCGCATCCACCCAATCGAAGGTGTGACTGGACGACGTCACAGGGCGGAAGCGCACCGGCGCTTTCTCATCGCCCTTGTGCTGATACTCGACGAGCGCATAGTCCCAAATGCCATGCATGGTCCAGTCTTCGCCGAAGAAGGTGGCCTTCAGCATCGTGCCACGGCGATCCTCGGCAAAACCCGTGTGCAGCGGTTGATGGAGATCGCCGACAAAATGAGCGAGGAACATCAACGCCTGCGCGCGTTCGGTCTTCGGGACCGGGCTTTTCAATATCGCGAATTGACGTTCGATCTCGCGCACGGCGCAACTGGCCTCGAGCGGACAGTCGCGTTCCATGACCACTTCGGTCGCACCTTTGGGCACGCTGATATAATGCCAGGGTCCGGTTTCGCGGTGCCCTTCCCGGTAGGCATCGGCCCAATTGCAGGAGTCGGCAAACTCCTCCTGCGTCTTGAAGTCGAGAATATCGAGCACCTTGGCGCGCGCCTCCCCGGTCAGGTCATCCCAGGTCTTGTTGCAGACCATGCGGTGCCCGAGATCACCCCAGGCGAACACAGGCGCGGGCGCCGCCGCTCCGAGCGCAAGGACACTCAGGAGTGCGGCAGAATGCCGCGCCACAGACGACGTCCCGGCCGGCGCCGCTTTCGTCTTTCCTGCCTTGGCCAAGATTGCTCCCCGTTCCTTCCGGATTTGAAGGCCCGCGCGCGGCGCCCTTCGGTTGGTGCGAATGGTAGCCGGAAGCCGCATAAAGTTCCGCTGATTTATCGCCGAGCGCAAGGCGAGAAGTGGCTTCAAAAAAAAACATCGCCGGCCGGTCAGGGCGCGGCGGAGGCTGCTTAAGAGCTGAAATTCCCCCGCCCAGGGGGCCTGACAGGGTTCTAGGAAGTTCGGTTACATCCCACTAGAATGCGGCCGGGGAATTCTGGGGTCGCGGCCTTCCTATCGTGGGCCGCCTTTGGCATGGGATGAACGCGTGGCTACTGTCGTCAATCTAGAAACAAGCCGCCGGGCGAAAGCCAAGGCGCTCGACTCGCTGGTTGCTTTGGTCGAGGAAGACCTACGCGCGGTGAACCGCACCATCGTGGCGCGGATGCATAGTCCGGTCGCGCTGATCCCGCAACTGGCGGGCCATATCGTCGCGGCCGGCGGCAAGCGCCTACGCCCCCTGCTTACCCTCGCCGCCACCAAGCTGTGCGGCTACGAGGGCGAACGGCACATCAAGCTCGCGACCTGCGTCGAATTCATTCATACCGCCACCCTGCTCCATGACGACGTGGTGGACGACAGCGAACTGCGCCGTGGCCAGTCGAGCGCCAACGCGATCTGGGGCAACCAGTCGAGCGTCCTGGTGGGCGACTTCCTGTTCAGCCGCGCGTTCGAACTGATGGTGGAAGACGGCTCGCTCAAGGTGCTGCACATCCTCAGCCGCGCCTCCTCGGTCATCGCCGAAGGTGAAGTGCATCAACTTCTGACCTCCAACGACACCGAGACCAGCGAAGCGCAATATCTGGAAGTAATCCAGGCCAAGACGGCGGAACTGTTCGCCGCCGCCGCGCGCATCGGCGCGGTTGTCGCTGAACGCCCGGACGTGGAAGAAGAAGCCCTGCGCGTCTACGGCCTCAATCTCGGCATCGCGTTCCAGCTGATCGACGACGTGCTGGATTACTCCGCCCGCCAGGCGGAATTGGGCAAGACCGTCGGCGACGACTTCCGCGAAGGCAAGATCACGCTGCCCGTGATCCTCGCCTTCCGCCGCGGCGACGACGGTGAACGCGCTTTCTGGAAACGCACGCTGGAGACGCTGGACCAGAAAGAGGGCGACCTCACCCGCGCCATGGAACTGATGAAGACCCACTCGAGTCTCGCCGACACCGTGAACCGCGCGCGGCACTATGGGGCCGTCGCCCGTGACGCGCTCGGCATCTTCCCGGAAACCCCAGTGAAGACGGCTCTGCTCGAGATCATCGATTTCTGCATCGAGCGCGCCTATTAGCGGATATTTGATCCCGCCGACCGCCAGTTCCCCATAGTGATATGGGTATAGGGCGTGCCCGTGGCTGTGCCGGGCTCTCCCCCCCCCTCGTGATTTGGATGAATTGTAACGGCACGCCCCGAGCTTTGCCGTGGCCAGCAAACGATGACCTTCCCGTGAACTCCCTGGCGGAGCACATTTTTTGTCGCAAGGCCCCTGCCCAGAACCGGCACGATTAGTATAATGCGCTCCCCACCACACCCCAGGGAGGAGCATTTCCTATGAAGCTTCGTACACTGAGCGTTATCGCCCTCGCCGCCGGCCTCGCTTTCGGCGCCGCACATGCGCAAACCGTTTCCGACGCCGTGAAATCCGCTGTCGCCGACGCCGGCCGTCCGGCCGCAGACAAGGAACGCGACGCGAACCGCAAACCCGCCGAAATCACCGCTTTCGCCGGCGTGAAGGCCGGTGACGTGGTGGCCGACATCAATCCGGGCGGCGGCTACTTCACCCGCATCTTCGCCAAGACCGTTGGCGCGAAGGGCAAGGTGTACGCTCTCGTGTCCGATGCGGCCGTCGCCAAGCGCCCGGAAGCGGCCGACGGCGTGAAAGCCATCGCGGCCGACAAGGCCTACGGCGGCAATATCGAAGTCGTGATCGCCGACTTCGCGAACATGAAAAGCGCGATGCCGCTCGATGTGGCCTGGACCTCGTGGAACTACCACGACTTCAAGAACCGCGGCGGCTCGTTCACGGCGAACATGAACAAGGCGATTTTCGCGTCCCTGAAGCCGGGCGGCACCTACATCGTGATCGACCATGCCGCCGCCAAGGACGCGGCAGGGGACGTCACGGAAAAGCTGCACCGCGTCAGCCCGGAGGTCGTAAAGCAGGAAGTGATGGCCGCCGGCTTCAAGCTTGAGGCCGAAAGCAACCTCCTCGCCCACGCCGACGACAACCACACGAGCCCCGTGTTTGACGGCGCCGTGCGCGGCAAGACGGATTCCTTCCTCCTCAAGTTCCGTAAGCCTTAGGCGCTGGAACCGAGCCCCCGCCGGGAGCCTTTTCCGGCAAGGGGTTAGGACGAAAAAAAGGGGCCGGGAAGCGCTTGCGCTGCCCGGCCCCTCTGTTTATAAGCACGCCTCGATGATCGGAGCGTAGCTCAGCCTGGTAGAGCGCTGCTTTCGGGAGGCAGAGGTCGCAGGTTCGACTCCTGTCGCTCCGACCACTACTAACACATTGAAAAGGCGGCACTTATTCCCGATTGGGGCCGCCTTTTCAATGTCGCAGATCCCCTATGGGTCCCAAAGCTGCATCTCCTCGGCGAGTTCACGCCGCGGCCCGTGCATCGCCTGGGGACCGAGGCGGCAGGCCGATTCCATATGCGCCGCGCAACGCGGCGTTTTCAGGGCCGTTTAGGGTAATTGCCCTTCCTTGCGGCTCCACGAATCGACGAATACTTCGACTCGTTCGATCTCCTTCACCAATCTATCGAGCGCCTCCTTTGCCTCTTCGGCAGAGCCAACCTTCATTTCGATCATTTTCGCGATCTCAATGCTGTGCGTAGCACCAAATTGCATGCACAACCCCTTTAGCCCATGCGCGACGCGCTTGATGTTGATCATCTCTCCGGCCTCGATTTCCTTTCGCATTTTTTCGCAATATTCGCGCAAGTTCTCCTTGAACATTCCGAGAATGCGTATGCATTCCTCAAAGCCGATATCCGCGACGAGGATATCGAGAAATTCGACATTGACCGGGGGATCCAGTGACGCGCGCTGTCCGAATGTCATTGGGCGCCCTTCACGTCCCGCAGGAACGGTTCCACATGTCGGGAAAGTTTTTTCGTGGACGTCATGCCGTAGCCTTATTGGTGGGGGGAAAGACGGCTTTCTCCAGCGCGGCGCGCAACAAGTCGGTGGAAACCGGCTTGATGAGGTAACTCGACACGCCCATCGGCTCGACCGTCTTGTACGTTTCGAGATCGTTGCTGCCCGTCAGAACGATCACCGGGAATATCTTTGCCCGCGGCGACGTAAGGCCACGGAGGTTCTTTAAAAACGTCGCGCCCGAGGCGCCCGGCAGCGTGAGGTCGGTAATCACGACATGAAAACCCGGCCCCGATCCGCTCACGAGGCGCTGCCAGCCCTCCTCGGCCGTCACGCATTCCACCACGTCCCGGACGCCGATGGATCGGAGGGATCTGACTATGATTTCGCGAGTGATGCGTTCGTCCTCGATGAAGAGTACGCGAACGCCCGCCAAACTCCGGCTCGTTTGTTGAGGATATTCCGTCGGACTCATCCACATCCCCGTAAGCGCTGACGGGAGAACTATCGAGCATGGGAAGCAAATACGCAGCCCGCGATGGGGTTAGTTGCCGCGGGATATGGGACATATCCCTAGGGATAGCGCCGCGGGACTAGAGCGTGTTGAAGTCATGTCGAATCGCCAACACGCCCTAGATTCTTGTTTGGTCGCACGTTCTACGGCGAACCGGCTTCCACTTCGCCGGAACGTGCTCTAGACGCGGAAATACCGCCGTTCGAGGTGCTTCGTAAGTTCGAGCTTACGGTCCGCCGTCAAGGATTCGAAAACGAGATGGAAAAAATTCGCGTTGCCAGCGCGGACCCTTGCGGTTACCGGCATGGCCAGGCCGTCGACTTCTACCTCGTACCGGGCCCCGTCCGTGAGAGGCGCATCGCAGCTGATCAGCGCGCCTCCGGCGGAAATATCGTGGACCTCGGCCTCGACCATCGCCTCCGTACCGCCGATGCCGCGAATGCAAACCATCGACCGCTCATGCACACGCGGACAGGCCCGGTTATCCTCGGCGTCGGGAACCTCAAGTTTAAGGCGCGCCATGGTCAAATCCTGGAGAAGCTCGGCGAACTGCGTCACCGGACCATCTGCCGGGAGCAATTCCAGGGCGGCGAGCAGGCGCCTCTCCGCACGGCCGATCAAGGCAACCGCTTCACTGATGCTTGGCGCCGCTTCCGGCCGTTCTCTTTTCTCGGTCATCACATTATCTCTACTCGGCGCAGGAGGGCACAGCTTCGATTTCGCGGATCTTGCGCATTCCATGCCGCAAGTCATTCAGGATGAAATCCGCGCGGCGCCCGGGCGAGCCGGCACGGCTCGTCGGAAAAAGCTCCGTCCAAGCGTCCATCTTGACCGTCAGAGCGCACAAAATTCCGCCCATCATTTTATGGAAGGCCTTAATCACCGCTTCGATCTTCCGGAATCGCTCCGCCGAAAGGTCGTCCCACATGTCCTTCGTATGGCGGTCGAAACTCTCCAGACGACCGGTCACCGACGTCAGAAGGTCGGTAAAGGTGCTCTCAATTTCCTTACACGCCGCCATCAGCTGGGCATTGCTGCGGGCCTGGTGGCTTTTCCGCAGATCTTTAAGCGAATCGAAGAAGTCGTAGACTTTAGGTGTCACGGCGTCGAGACATTGCTTGTAATAAGACAACGATAGGAAAATATCCGCGTAGTCCTCCAGGAATCGTGGAATGGCGAATATATCGATCCCGAGCTTGGCGGCCATGACGGTAAGCTTATGGCGGGCCTTTTGTACGTCGGGATCACGAAACAGGCCGACGACGTCCTCAAACGAATCGATCTTGGCGCCCTCTTCTCCGTAGATCTGCATCATGAGAGGACGCGTAAAACTTTTCATATAGGCCGACAACTCCTTGGTTTTCGCCGGCGAAAGCCGGAGCGCTTCGAAATCGTCGACCTTGATGCCTTCTTCGCGCAAGGCAACGCGCAAACTGTAAACATCGTACGACGGCATAAGCGCAAGCGTACGAACGATATGAAAGTCCTCGGGCAGAAGGCCTCTGGCGCCGAGTTGTTGCGGCAGCTTCTCAACGTCGATCTGGCCGCTGCCAATCTCTTTATCGCGATAGAGCTCGATAACGCTGTCGAGGCGCGAATTCTTGATCATACGCGCGCGCTTCAGCGCGGGCGTCGTAATCGGCATGTATTTCAGCGCCAAGGTATGAAGAGTATCGCGATCGTCCACCCCCGACGATCCCTCGCGCTTGTCATGCGACTCAACGGACGCCACGGCGTTCATTTCAATCACCACTGAAGATGCGGTCAATATCGGCTTGGCTCGGCCCCCGCCCCGGCAGCGCCGGGCCATGAAGGTCGCTACCGCCGCCGGCCGGAGCCGCCGGCACCGCGGCGGGTGCATCGGCCGTCTTAAGGCCGGAGTCGGCTTCTCCCATCACGGAGACCATTTTATCTATGCGTTCCTCGATCACCTTCAGCATGCTCACGATTTTCGTGACGCGCTGTCCGGTGATGTCCTGAAACGTGCACGCCTCGTAGATCGACATGACCGCCGCGGTGACTTTGTCGGAAGAGTCCTTCTCCAGACCGCCGGCCACTTCCATAAGGGCGTCGGCGGCATCCATGATGCGATGCGTGGCCGTTGCCGTGCTTTGCACGATCGCGTCCAGTTCATCGGCCGCTTTTACGAGAAACTCGGTTTTGACGTCATGCGGAACCAACGACGATATTTCGGATCTCGTCTTGGCGATGAATTCCGCCAGCTTCTGCAGCTGGAGATAAATCCCGCGTTCGTTCGGCCACCCAGACATAAGTTTTTCCACCAAATTACCGACGCCATGAAGATCATGCGGCTTCAAGGCCGCCGCCTCCTGTATGTGCGTCTCTATATCTTTTGCGGATCCAATTTTCGGCATTGCTCGGCAAAGTTATATCTTGCCCAGAACGCTTTCGATTTTACCCTTAAGGACTTCGCTGCTGAACGGCTTCACAATGTAGTTGGAAACACCGGCGTTCTTCGCTTCGATGACGTTGTCCGTTTTGCTTTCCGCGGTCACCATGATGAACGGCGTCGCCTTCAGGTCGGCGTCGGCACGAACATTGCGCAGCAATTCGATCCCCGTCACGGGCTGCATATTCCAGTCGGAAATGACGAGGCCGTACTTTTTCAGCTTCATCATCTGCAACGCCGATCCGCCGTCGGTCGCCTCGTCCACGTTTTCGAACCCGATTTGCTTGAGCAGGTTCTTCACGATGCGCAGCATCGTCGCGTAGTCATCGACGATAAGGACCGGCATCTTTAAATCCACCGACATGCTCGTCACCTTTCCTATCCACGTTTGATTCTAGTTAAGCGATTTCCTAGTGCGACTTGGCCGACCGTTGAGCGCTCTTGCCGGATTTCCCCGCCGGCGGCCCGCCGGGCGGCTTTGCCGCATCCGCTTTGTTACGCGACGCAAGCAGACTGCGCCCCGCGCTGAAGCGCGGCGCAAGAAACCGGTACAGGCTGTGCAGCACCTTGTCGGTTTCCGGGTTTGGCCGAGAGTGCCATTTCGGCAGGGCGACAATGTGCGGATCCCATTGCATGATCAGAAAGTGCAAATCGTCGCGCTTCTGCCGGATGTAGGACACCTGCCGATCAATGGACTTGAGCGCGGATATGATTTCGCCCGTCTGGGCATCGACCTCCGAGAAAATCGCCGTGTACTCGGCGATGCCGCTCTTGAGCAGCGTTTGAACGCGATCCAGTTCCATCCTTGCGCCGCGGTCGCCGCCGTACGCGCGCGACAGCTCGGCCATCTTCTCGCCGATCTGCGGAATCATGATGTACCGGTCGCGCAACGCTTCGATATAGCAAAGCTCTCGCGCGAGTAACTCGAGCTGCCGGACGACGGGTTCGGTATTCTCGGGTTCGAAGCCGAGCGCTTTCGCGGCATCGCGGAAAGCGTTGCGTAGCTTCTCGCGGTTCTCGATCTGCTGAAGAAAATTGGATATCTCCTTCGGGTTGGTCAGCAGCAGTTCCTTCCCCGAAACCCAGGACAGCAACTGAACTTGCAGGCGCTGCTCGGCGATTTGCTTGTGCCGCGGGCTGACGCTCCAGGAGGCCTGGCCGGTCAGCAATTCGGTCGGGATTGTGTCTCCCGGCTTCACGTCCGGCACGTAGCGCAATGCCGCCACCGCCGTATCGACGAGATGACCGTCATGCGTTTCCGGACCAAGGTGGAATTCCTTGCGAAGGATATCGACGTCGATGACACCCTCCAGATCGCCCATATTCACCCGAAACGTCGGTAATTTATCCGGCCCCTTAAGCACGAAGCGCGCGCCGGGTGCCTGGAAAACCCGATGTTGGAAATCGAAATGCGTGACGCCGCGTGACGTCCGGCCTTCCTGCGCCGGATTTGCCGCGTGGGCATTTGATGCAGTTGGTTCCATGTCTCCGCCCTACATAACCGCGCGTACGGGAGCCTTAGCGGCATTCGGCAAGTAGAGTCCCCGATGGCCAGGAGCCGCCGTAAACCGCTGTGTCAGATCCAGCACCGTTTCCGCGCCTCCTAGAACCAGGTAACCATCGGGGGTGATTTGATTCGCCAACCGTTCGAGTACGCCGCGTTTTGTCGCGGCATCGAAATAGATAAGAACGTTCCGGCAGAAGATGACATCGAACTGTCCGAGATCCGTGAACGGCTCGAGGAGGTTACAGGTCTTGAATTTGACCCTGTTGCGGATGATCGGCTTCAGCTTCCAGGACTGATCGACACGGTCGAAATATTTCATCAGCATTTGGACAGGCAGACCGCGCTGAACCTCGAACTGCGTGTAGAGCGCTTCCTCCGCGCGCTTGAGAATTTTCGTGTCGAGGTCGACACCCAAAATCTCCACACGCCAATCCCCCAGGACCGCGCCCATTTCGGCCAGAATCATGGCCAGCGAGTAGGGTTCCTGACCGCTCGAAGCCGCAGCGCACAGAATACGCAGACTCTTCTTTTGCTTCCGCCGCGCCATAAGGTCGGGAAGGATAACCGCTTTGAATTTCTCGAACGGCGTCACATCGCGGAAGAACGACGTTTCGTTCGTCGTCATCGCTTCTATGATGTCCTGCCGAAGACGACCGTCCCGGCTAAGCGTCAGGGCGGAGATCAACTCCTGGATCGTCTTGAAGCCATTCTGCTCCGCCACGGGCGTCAAGCGGCTCGTCACCAGATATGCCTTGTCGGGCGTCAGCACGAGGCCCGAGGCGGTCTTGAGAAACGCGGCCAGTTGGTTGAAGTTTGCAGTATCCATCAGCGTGCCGCCTGCTTGGCGATCTCCACACCCAGAACATCGATACCCAGCACCGCCCAGCAGAGCCCTGCCTTGGCAACAGCTCCCGGCATACCCCACACAACGCTCGACGCTTCGTCCTGCGCGAGCACGGAACCGCCTGCGGTCGCGACCGCTTGGGCGCCCAGCAGCCCGTCCTGCCCCATGCCGGTCAAAATTGCGACCATCAGTCCGCGTTGATAGATGGGCGCCAGCGAACGCAGCATCGGATCCACAGCCGGACGGCAGAAGTTCTCCTTTTCGCCCTGGTTCAGGTGAATCTTCGTGCTTGCGGAGTCCCGGCTGATCGACATGTGGTAGTCGCCAGGCGCCAGATAAACCCGTCCGCCGACGACGACCTCGCCATCAACCGCTTCGGCACATTTATGGCCGGTATCACGCGAAATGCTCTCAGCAAGCATGCGGGTAAACGTCGGCGGCATGTGCTGTGTGATGAAAATGGGATAGCGCGCAGGAGCCGGCAGCGCCTTCAACACCTTCGAGAGAGCAAGAGGCCCGCCCGTGGACGACCCGATCGCCAACGCATCGACGCGCTGCGTGGGGCGCGGCCGCAAAGCGGCGCCCGTTTCCGTGACTACCGGGCCCGCGATCGGTCCCCCGACCGGCTTCTGCGGCTGATAGCGGCGATAGCGCAGACCGAGCGTTTTCACCTTCTCTACAAGATCGCGCTTAAATTCTGTCAGGCCTGCGCCAGGCGTGAGAGAGGTCGGCTTGGGCACATAGTCCTTTGCCCCAAGGGCCATGGCCCGGAAGCTGATATCGGCGTTTCGGGTCGTCAGCGTGGAGGCCATGATGACCACCGGACGCGGATTGATCGCCAGCAAATGCGGCAATGCCGTCAGCCCGTCCATGATGGGCATCTCAATGTCGAGGACAATGACATCGATGTCGCCCTTGCGGGCACGGTCGATGGCCTGCTGTCCATTGATGGCCAGTGCGACGACCTCCATCGTCTGCGTCTCCTCGCCAAGCAGGCGCGCAATCGCGCCCCGTATCACCGAAGAGTCATCCACCACCATCACCCGCAAACGTGAGGATGTAGCGCCAACCGCAGGGGCCATGTTCGATCCAGTCAACATGGGGACTAAACGACTCCCACCAAACGCAGCTTGGAGGAGAGAATCTCCTCGTCGAAAGGCTTCATGATGTACTCATCCGCTCCTTCCGCGAGGGCCTGAGCGATCTTGGAGAACTCCGATTCGGTGGTGCAGAACAGGATCTTGGGCTGCGGCTTCAATGCCGATCCCCGAAGGGCCCGGAGGAACTCCATCCCATCCATGACCGGCATATTCCAGTCGAGCAGAATCATGTCCGGCATTGCTTTCGCGCACTGCTCCAGCGCGACCGCGCCATTTTCGGCCTCAGACACCTCGAGTCCGATACTCACCAACATCTTACGGGCCAACTTTCGCGTTACGCCGGAGTCATCCACGACGAGACAGGTTTTCATTTCTTCACCTCGTAACTAGCCCGGTTAAAGGCTCAGCAGCTGGTCGATGTCGAGCAGGAGCAGAAGGCTGTTCGGCATGCGATAAACGCCGCGCATCATTGTCGCCCAGACGTCCGGAACCGAGGCCGGCGTTGGTTCTACCGTTGATTCTGAAATTGTGATGACGTCGCCCACCGCATCGACGATCAGACAGAACCACTCATCCGCGCCCTCGACCACGACGCACATCGTCGGTTCGTCGCGCTCGCGCGGCGGCGCCCCCAACCTTGAACGCATGTCGATGGCGGTCACGATGTGCCCGCGCAAATTGATCGCCCCGGCTATTTGCGCCGAGGACAATGGCACCTTCGTGAGCGGTTGGCGGCGCAGCACATCACGCACCTTAAGAGCTGAAATCCCGAAGCTCTGACCCTCAACCGAAAATGTGACGAGCTGGAGACCGGCGCCGCCCGTAACGCCGGCCTTGAGGCTGTCCGCGCTGTCTATTTTCATGCGGCAGCTCCAATCGCGTTCGTAGGCGTCATATCGGCGACCTGATCGAGGAAGTAAGCCGTATCGATGACATCCACCGCCTTTCCGGCGATGATCGCGCTGCCAAACAGCCCCTGCGCGCGGCTCACCTTCTGATAGGCGATGTTGTCCTGAACGATGTCGACAATGGCGTCGATCGCGAGCCCCACGGAACGACCCTCACGCGAGAAGACCAGGACCTGCTGGCGTCCCTCACGACGGATGCCGAAATCACCGTCCATCGATAGCAAAGGCAGGAGGGTGCCGCGGTACTGGACCACGGCGTCACCTTGGACAAATTCGACTGTTGTCATATCGAAGTTCTCGATGCGCTGGACAGCTCCCAGCGCGACCGCTTTCAGGCCGGGCTGTTGCGTGTGGAACAGAAGGATACTGTCGGTGGGCGCAACCGCCTCGACCGCCTTATCCGTGACCTGGGCCTGGACTGCATCGAGCGACAAGCTGCTCGACAGGCCGTTGATATCCAAGATCAGCACGACCCGGCCGTCGCCGAGGATCGTATTGCCGGAAAAATATTTTGGGCCACCCAGGATCTTCGACAGCGGCTTGACCACGATTTCTTCCGCGTCGGCGATTCCATCGACGATGACACCCATCGCGTGACTGCCGTTGTCGCAGACAACCACATAGCCTTCGTAGGTATTCCGCGCAGGACTCCAGCGCTGACCGTTGTCCTCAAGATCGAGCAGCTCACTCAGATTGACAAGCGGCAGCAGGCGGTTTCTCAAGCGCAGAATAGGCGCTCCTTTAAGCGCTTCGATCCGGTGTTCCGAGCGCTCTGAAATACGCACGACCTCGTTCACCGAAATCTGCGGCAACGCAAACTTCTCCGTGCCGCACTCGACGATCAACGACGAGATGATCGCGAGCGTGAGCGGAATCTTGATCGTGAAAGTCGATCCCGCGCCGAAGGCGGAGCGGAATTCGATGATTCCGCCGATTTTCTCGATATTGGCGCGAACCACGTCCATACCCACGCCGCGGCCGGACACTTTCGTAATTTTTTCCGCCGTCGAGAAACCGGCGCGCATGATGTATTGATTGACCGTGGCGTCGTCCATCGACGCCAATTCTTCTTCGGTCGCCAGCCCGCGCTCGATAATTTTGCCGCGAACCTTCGCCGTATTTATGCCGCGGCCGTCATCGCTGATTTCGATGATGATATGGCCGCCCTCATGGAACGCGCTGAGGCGGATCGTGCCGGTCGCCTCTTTCCCGGAAGCTTCGCGGTCGGCGGGCTGTTCAATTCCGTGATCCGCGGAGTTACGCACCATGTGCGTCAGCGGATCCTGGATAAGCTCGAGCACCTGCCGATCGAGTTCGGTTTCCTCACCATGCATGACAAGATTGATTTTCTTGCCGAGTTCATTGGCGAGGTCGCGGACGATCCTGGGCAACTTGCCCCAGGCATTGCCGATCGGCTGCATACGGGTCTTCATGACTCCTTCCTGCAGCTCGCTGGTCGTGCGGCTCAGCCGCTCGATGGGTTCCTTGAAGGTGCTGTCTTCGTTTGATCTCGCAAGCTGCAGAAGTTGATTACGAGTAAGCACCATCTCGCTCACCAGCGTCATCAGGTTCTCGAGCACCTCGACATTCACGCGAATAGTCTGTGCGACGCCCTTCTCTTTGCCGGCATCGCTTTTGTCGGGGGTTTTGTCCGGCGTCTTTTCCGCCGCACGCGGCACTTCGGCCTTTTGCTCCGCCGGCGACGGCTGCAGGTGAGATGCGATTTCGGCAAGAAGTTCCGCAGCCACGGGAAATCCCTGCTCCGACATCAACGGCGCAGGTCCGATTGGCGGCGCGACGGGCTCCTGGACAGCCACGGCGGCATTCTGATGCGACACATCGGATTGGCCCGCGGCGCTCTCAACCTCAGACAGCAATTCCAGCGCGACAGGGAAACCTTGAGGCGAAAGAACCGGGCCACTTTGCGGTGCGGCATCCTTCTCCAGGAGCGCCTTGAGGCTCGCGATCAATTCATTGTCGTTACCGTCGCCTTCAACACCATGGGTACCAAGGTGTTCGACGATTCCACGAATTTGGTCGATGCATTTGAGAATGAGAGTGACCGAGACCGGCGTCGGCGCCAAGGCACCGTCACGGAACTTGCCCAGCACGTCTTCGCCCGCATGCGCGACCTTCTCGAGACGCGGAAGACCAAGAAACCCGCAAGTTCCTTTGATCGTATGCATCATTCGAAAGATGTTGCTGAGAATATCCTTGTCGCGTGGAGATTGTTCGAATCTCACCAGTTCCTGATCAAGGACGGAAAGATTCTCAAGCGTCTCAATGACGAATTCAGATACAAGATCATCCATGGCTTCTACTGCCTTGCCGTTATACGGTGCAGAATACTTTGTCCGATCAGGAAAAAGCGTGGGCCTGCGGGATAGCCGTCTCGAACAAAGGGATAGTCCGCACCTACCCCGGCCGTGTGTCGTGCATTGCGCCTGTTGCCGGAAAACGATGCCTGCACCGGGGAAGCGGGTGATTGATTTTCATCAATTTATTCGATTCACTGGGGGGATAGTGTGATGATTGCGAATGAAAACATTCACGTTCTGAAACGTCGGACCTGAAGATGCCAACCATTCTTATCGCAGACGATCACGAGCTCATTCGTGAGGCCATAAAGCCGTACCTGCGTCAGTTGGTAGAGGACGCAAAGCTCGTCGAGGCCGGTTCATACGGCGAAGTATTCGATCGCGGTGCGAAACTGAAGGAAGCGGATGCGCGGGTCATTCTGGCGATGCTCGATCTCTCCATGCCCGGCGCGGCCGACGACGATGCGTTCTTCGGCCTTCGAAAGCTGAAACAAATTCTGCCCAATACACCCGTCGTTATATTTTCCAGCACCGAGAATCCAGCCACCATCAGCGAAGCGCTGAAAAATGGCGCGCAGGGTTTCATTCCGAAAAGCGCCCGGGGCCGCTCCCTTGTGAACGCGCTGCGCCTGGTACTTGCGGGAGAAATTTATGTCCCGCCCATTATGGCGACGGTGGCCGTGGAACCGCCGCCCGCGGCTCCCGCGCCACCCATGAGCGAAGAATTGAGCTCTCGGGAACTCGAGAGTTTGCGCATGCTTGTGCGCGGAATGTCGAATAAGGAAATCGCGCGGGAGCTCGGCCTACAGGCTGTTACAGTCAAGCTTCACCTGCGCAAGGCTTATCGTAAATTGGGCGCCACCAACCGGGTCGAAGCGGTGCGCATCGCCGTCGAACGTCATATCGCTTGAGACCGTCAGATCTGGAGCCGGCCAAGCCGTAGCGGCTCGATAATAAGCCATAGAAATATTCAATCCCGCACTGAGGAGCGGCTTGCCGTTCATCGCCGACCTTGACCTTGCTCACCACCACCGACGCTGAAAAGAAACGCCTCTCGGCCTGGGCTCCGCGGCTGCAGGGGACCCTGATCAATCCACGGACGCTGCTCGCGACGGATTATCTAAATCATTTCAACGAAATGATCATGCTGATCGGCATGACCGCCGATATGCCCGAGGTCATCGACGACATCCAGCAGTGGCGCATGAAAAGTTACGCCGAGCACTTTCGAAATAGCGGCCTGACTTACGGCGCGTTGGCCGCCGCCGCTTATGATGATGCTCCCGCCGCCTACAAATCCGGTTTTGAGCGAACAATTCAACAGATCGTGCTCGTCATCGACTCGACCCGCGAACGGCTGAAAATGGCCCTGGCGGCGGGAGACATGGACGACGTGCGAGACACCAGCACGTCAGCCGCGATGCGGTTGACCAATCTGGTCGGAGCCGCCAGCGCGATCATCGCAGGTGATCAGGAAACCAAGCTCCAAAGCGAAATCGACAAGCAATTCGGCGGATAAGCCCCGGCATCCAACTGCCGGCGCGTGAAGGTCCGCTAAAGCGCAGGCTCAATCGCCAGAGACATAAGGCGCCCGACAACAAGCTGGCAGAAACGGCTTTTCCGATAGCGCCGGCCTCCTTCCGAGGCCTTCTCCGAGCTTGCTCTATCCCTTTTGGTATATCCCAGATTTAAAGCGCCGCTAACCCTCGGCAAGATTCCGCGCCTGAAGCGCCGGTGTTACGAAATTGAAGTCCCCACCAATCCAGGAGCACGCGGGTATGAACGACAATTCGGTCACGCAACGTCTAGCCTTTCTTCAAATCGACGAAGACACCCGGGCCACATTGCGTTCGTTCCTGCCCGTCCTACGCCCATTGCTTCCCGGCATTTTGAACGACTTCTACGATCACATCCGCCGCTACGACGAACTCCTGGTCAAATTTGGAACAGGCGCCCAGCAGAGAGCGTCGATGGACCACGCCAGCAGAGCCCAGGGCCAACATTGGGAACGCCTCTTTTCCGGGATGTTCGACGAATCCTATGCGGCTTCAGTCCGAAAGGTCGGCCTTGCCCACAGCCGCATCGGCTTGGAACCGCGCTGGTATCTTGGCGGCTATGCCTTCGTCATGAATCGCATCATCGATGTCGCGACGCGTCAGTTCCGCAGCCGCCTGAACCCGGCCGAAGCGCAACGCCAAACCGCCGCTCTGCTCGCCGCGGTGAACAAGGCCGTTATCCTGGACATGGATTTGGCCATTTCGATTTATCTCGATGACGAAAACAAGCGTACGTACAGCGCTCGGTTTACGGCGCTCTCAACGGAATTCGAGAACTCCGTATTCGGCATTGTCAGTGCCGTGGGCGCCGCCGCCAGCACGATGGAAGCCAACGCGCGCACGCTGACGGAAACCGTGACGTCCACCAAGCATAAGACGCTCACGGTTGCCGCGGCGACCGAACAAGCCGCGACGAACGTCCAAGCCGTTGCCGGCGCGGCCGAGCAGCTCACCGCATCGAGCCGTGAGATCGGGCAGCAAATGAATATCTCCTCGCAGGTCGCCAAGAGCGCCGTCACCGAGGCGACCGCCGCGGCGGCAACCGTTCAGAATCTGGTCGAAGCGACGAAAAAGATCGGCGACATCTCACGTTTGATCGAGGACATTGCCGAGCAAACCAATCTCCTCGCCCTCAACGCGACGATTGAGGCCGCCCGCGCGGGCGACGCCGGCAAGGGTTTTGCCGTGGTCGCGAGCGAGGTGAAGGCCCTGGCCGGCCAAACGGCAAACGCGACAAAGAGCATCACCAGCCAAATCACGGAAATGGGCGCCGCCACCGACAATACCGTGAACGCCATTACCACCATCTCGGCAACGATCGGCTCCATTGAGCAGGCCGCCACGGCGATCTCGGCCGCGGTCGAGCAGCAGATTGCCGCAACCAACGAAATCGCACGCAATGTCAGCCAGGCCGCGGCCGGCACGACCGAAATCTCGCGCAACGTGCACGATGTGACGGACGCCGCGGAGCAAACCGGCCGCATCGCGACCGCGACGCTCACCGCCGCCGCCGACCTCGCCAATCAGGGCGAGCACCTCAAGCGCGAGGTTTCCAACTTCATGAAACGCCTGACAAGCTGATCCAGGCACCCGGGAACAGGCCACCCGCCGCGCTAAAAACGACCACCGGCGGATGGTCCTGCCCGAGCGTGAAGGCCCGGTGAGACGCAGGACTTTCTTACCTGCCTGTCAAGGGCAGCGTATCGGCGCTAGGCATACGCCGCCCACAGGTCACGGATTTCCACCGGGCTGAGCCTCTTCTCCATCGTTTCGAGCCCGGAGACGAGCCGCTGAAAAATCAACGTCTGTTGCACTTTAATGTCCCGCTTTCTGCAATCGTTGGCGGAACTCTTCAGGATCGTCACAGCCTCGACAATGAGAGGCAGGATCTGTTCGGGGAATCCCGTGGTCCTCCATAAGATCGGCAGATGAACGGCATGGTCCGCCCCGAGGCGCTCCTGAACCTGCGCCACCGGCATTTCCGAACACTGTGCGAGATATGTTGCGAGGAACTGCATATTGCCGCTGCAGATCGCCTTAAACAGCAGGTAGGGCGAAATTTCGCCGCGCGCGCTGAGGAACTGAACCAAAGCCGCGAGCCGGTCCGCCGAAATGTCCGAGGCCAAGCCGAACAGGGCATCGCAATGCACCTCCGTCGCCAAGGCGAACGCCTGGGCCGGCGTCAAGGCGTGCCGCGTTATCAACTTGTCGATCAGCGACACTTCCATGACGCGTATGAACTTGGCGACAATATTCACGGGAAGCTGGCGGCCTTCGACGATGACGCTGTGCAGTTCCGACAGATTGCCATCGCGCGCGATGATCAGATCGTAGGTCGCGCCGCCGATTTGAGCTCCTTCATTCCCGAGCAAGGTTTTTCGCACGCGCCAATTGCCCGTGTCGGCGAGAACACCGGAAAGTTCTTCTGAAACAACTTTTCGCTGGCTGATCGCAACACGTTTAATATTGGAATCCGTGAGCCGCGCGATTTCCAGAAGGTCGCTGTCCGTAAGCACCTCGGAAAGCTTCAGGAACGGCGCCGATATCGAATCCTCATCATTTGCGATCTTCATCGCGATATCGGACGGAAGATCGGGATTCGCCGCAGCCGCCTCGGCAAGCGCCAGCCGGATGTAAAACCGGGCGGTATCGGCAATTTGCCTCACGATGGCGACGACGTTGCCAGCCGTTTCAGCATCAAGTTCATCTTTGCCGCAGATTTGTCCTAGGCGGGTCGCCAGGGAACGATTTTCGTCTTCTGAAAGACCGGGTGAAATGTTCCGGTAATGGTCCAGCGTAATGTTGTCCAAATGGGCACCTTCTACGGACTACACATTAAAATTGTACCGGCTCTTCCCTGCATACCGCAATTAGATATTTAAGCGAAACTATCGTGAGATTTCGGATATCGTCCGGCCGGCCCGCTCCTTACCGACCACGACGGCGAGGAATCATGCGGCTTGTAACAGGCATGGCGCACAATGACCAATCCCGCCACCCCGGTCAGGTCAAGGGGCTTCCTCGCGGAAATATTTGGAATTCGTCCCTTTCGGGGACTTTCGGGCCAAAGAACAGCCGTGCCATGCTGCCGCGTCTTTTATCCCGCCACCGCAAGCATGAAGGGGACGCATTCGCATGAGACATATCTCTGAACGCAAAAAGGCCTCGGACTTTCCGCAGGAGCTTTTGAGCCTGCTCGACGGCTATGTACATGGCCGCCTGAGCCGCCGCGATTTCATCGAGCACGCCCAGAAATTCACGGTCGCCGGCGCCACCGGCGCGGCTCTCGTGGAAATGCTGCGGCCCAATTTCGCCTGGGCGATCCAGGTTCAGCCCGATGACAAGCGCATCAAAAGCGAGCGCGTGGAAATCACCTCGCCGCAAGGGAACGGTTCGATAAAGGGCTATCTGGTGAAGCCCGCCAATATGAAGGGCAAGCTGCCGGTGGTGATCGTCGTGCACGAAAACCGCGGCCTCAATCCGTACATCGAAGATGTCGCGCGCCGATTGGCGACCGCGAATTTCATCGCGCTGGCCCCCGACGGCCTGTCGTCGATGGGCGGTTATCCCGGCGACGAGGAAACCGGCGTCGCGATGTTCCAGAAAATCGACCGCGCGAAGTTGACGGAAGACTTCATCGCCTCGGCCGCGTGGCTCAAGAAGCATCCCGACAGCAATGGTAAACTGGGCGGCGTCGGCTTTTGTTTCGGCGGCGGCGTGGTGAATACGCTTGCCGTCCGCCTCGGCGCGGACTTCAACGCCGGTGTCCCCTTCTACGGCGCGCAGCCGAAGCCGGAAGACGTTCCGAAGATCAAGGCGCCCATCAACGCGCAGTACGGGGCGCTGGACGAGCGCATCAATGCGGGCTGGCCCGCGTACGAAGCCGCCCTGAAGGCCGCAAATATTCCCTACGAAGGGCACATTTACGCCAACGCCAACCATGGCTTCCACAACGACACCACGCCACGCTACGACGAGAAGGCGGCAAAGGAAGCCTGGGATCGTACGCTCGGCTGGTTCGAAAAATACCTCCGCGCTTAAGCAAAAGGGGGGCTGCGGCCACCCGCCGCAGCCCCGCTGAGCATGATGCGCCGTCTCGTTACAACAACCGCTTTTTTATGCGTGGCCGTCGGCGCGCCGGCCCACGCCTGGGACGCCGCCGGACATCATATGGCCTGCATGAAGGCCTGGCGTGAAATGACCGATACCGCGCGCGCGGCCGTCTCCGGCTTACTCTCCATCAACACACCCGAACAATTCGCGAACACATGCTCTTGGGCCGATGACGCGGCCGCCAAGCGGCCTGAAACCGCAGGCTGGCACTTCATCGATGTTCCCAAAACCGCGCGCACCGTGGACCTCGCGCGCGACTGCAAGGCGCCCACAAGCTGCGTCGTGGAGCAAATAGGCCGCCAAACGGAAATCATTGCCGGAACCGCGTCAAAGAGCGCGCGCGCCGCCGCGCTCCGGTTCGTTGCGCACCTCATGGCCGATCTCCATCAACCCCTCAATGTGGCCTTTGCCGAGGATCACGGCGGCAGGGACATCAAAGTCACCTTCCTGGGCAAACCGACCGACATGCATGCCTTGTGGGATTCACTGATCCTCAAGGCACCCAATCCGCCCAGCCGGGGGTATACCCCGTTCCTGCAAGACATGGCCGACCGGCACAATCGCGAGCGCTGGAGCGCCGGCACGGTCAAAGACTGGGCGGAGGAAACACTATGGGTCATGCGCGCGCCGCCCACGGGGTATGTCGGCAATCCCGGCGGCCTCGCCTTCGACGAAACCTATGTGGAGCAGAATTATCTGGTCGCGGCCGATCAAATCGATAAAGCAGGCGTGCGCCTGGCTTTCGTGATGAACGGCATTTTTAAATAGCCGTCACTTCGCGGCTGCGGCGACCTTCGCAAGATCCAGCTTGTCCCAGGGGCCGGTGAAGACCTGCCCGCCGGCCACAAATGCCGGCGGACTTGCGATCTTGTGCTCCTCGGCGAAGGCCGTATTGGCACGCACGTCCTCAACGAGGGCCGGATCCTGAAAGTCCTTTTGAAAGCGCGCCCAATCGAGGCCCATGAGCGGGGCGCTGTCGCGCAGCGAGTAGTAAGTATTCGCTTGCGGCGCAGAGATGGCCTCTTCATGGAATGCGGCGAATTTGCCTTGGCGCGCGGCCGCATAGGCGGCTTTGGCCAAAAACTCGGAAAGCGGGCCTGTGCCAGCGACCGGTTTCACAACCAGCTTGATGTCCGGATGGGCGCGGCCAAAGGCGATCAGCCGATCGTGCACCGGTTTACCCGCGATATTTTCGTAATTGATGACGACAATCAGCGTCGACGCACCGTTTGGGTTGGCGGCAACCAGTTCAGCCGACCGCGCCGCGACGGGCAAGGCAACCGCCGCGAGAACAACGGCAATGAGCTTGATGGCAACAAGAGTCGCACGCGGCATAGGTGGTACCTCCCACACCAGGATCGATCACAAGTCGAAATTTTAGGACAGAATTTCCAGGATGCAATCCGGCGACCGCACAGTCGGGAGTCACGGATACGTGACCCCGGCGCTCGACGGCGGCACAATCCCTTGATTGCCGTAACGAAGAAGGCGTCCACGGCGTTGTACGGACTCCTCCTTTGTAACGGAGTCCATTATGTTCCACACAACGAAACGCATCCTTCTTATTGCGGCTGTCGCGGGCGCAGGTTTCACGTTGGCGCAAGGCGTCTCCGCCGCGACGGAAGAGAAGCTTTCAGAGCCCGAGCTTGTAAAGCTGAACAAGTGCATGGCGATGACAAAGGACGTGCTGGCGCAGGACAGCCACTGCGGCGTGGTCATGAAAAAAGCCGGCATCACGGCGTCCGACATTGAAAAGATGCGCAAGTGCGAAGGGAAGATGAATATCGATGTCACCAAGGACCCCGACTGCGCGGCGATGATCAAGAAGCATCCCGACCTCGTCCGCGGTCATGGCGAGTTGGAGCCGGACACGAATATTGGTGCGAAGCCGCCCGCGACGTCAGAGCCGCCTCCCTGATTTTTCAACATGTTAGCCGGCTGGTGCCGTAACGGGACTCACCAGCGGACGCGCCTGCGCGGAACATTACACGGTACGGCTGCGTTGTGGCTGAGTTAGCCCAAAGGCATGTTCATGACAGTCCCCAGTCCCACACAGAGACAAGGTCCCGTAAAAAAAGCGTCCGAATATCGCCAGCACGCAAAAGAGTGCCGTACCCTCGCCGCCCAAGCGGTGTCCGAGGAACATCGTAAGCAACTCGCCGCCATGGCGGAAACGTGGGATACACTCGCCCTCGAACGCGAAAAGACGGCCGCCACGGACGACGCGCCGTTTGCGCGATCACCGCTGGAGGCGGCGATCGCGGTAAAGCCTCACGTTACCCATTGATCGAACGGCAATTAACGCCAGCGCGGATTATTGGGGCGCGAGTCAAAGCGGTTCGGGATTCCGTCGCCGTCGCGGTCCCGATCGAAGCGATTCGGGATCCCGTCCCAATCGCGGTCGCGGGCGCCATAACCGTAGCCGCGCGGCCCGTAGTAGCCATCATCATAGGACGACACGCCGACGCCGAATGACGTGTAAGAACCGCCGTCCGCACACGCGGCAAGACCTAGGGTGGAAACCATGAGGGCCGTCCCGATGAGACCTTTCATCGCCGTCTTCATGTAAACCTCCTATTCCAAGATGGAGATTCAACGCGCTGAGGACGGCCCCCGTAAGGCGGAACTATGGCGCCTATTTGACGCGGAGAACGCCTTGAGCGCGCGCTATGGCTTCCCGTAATTGTCCGGCATCGACGGGTTTACGTAAAACGTCCAAAGCACCCGCTTCTCGTACCTTCCCGAGATAACTGTACAGACCGGCATTCCCACCGCCGGTCATTGCGATGACGGGAAATCCCGGCGCTTTTGCCTGGATCGCGCCTATCACAGCAAGACCGTCCATCTTTGGAAGAACGATATCGGTAATGACGACGTCGGGACGGCTCACGTCGAAAATTTCGAGCCCCCTTTCACCGTCCTCAGCCACCGTCACGATATGGCCGGCGCTCTTCAAGACGGTTTCCATGATCTTGGCCGTAAACGCCTGATCCTCGATCAGCAAGATCGTCGCCATTTACCCCTCTCCGGAAGATCATAGTAAACGGCGCGGTAAACTCGTTTAAAGTACGAACTGCTTTATTTTCATTGCAATCCACTGAGGCGCGAACCCGCGGTTGCAATTGGGCATAATCCTTAGCGTAGCGCGCTGATTTGGCGGCAGGATGCGCGCAGGACTTTCATGGAAACGGCGTATGGCGCACTTCTTCGCTGACTTTTTGTTCATGTCGCCGATCCGCCCGAACAAGTTTCATTTCACGCCGTTCGGCTTTTCATGGCGATCGACGAGAACGAGGACGCGGCCCAAGGGTGACAGCTTGGTCACTCTCCAACCATCGCACCGCAACGTTCTGAATGTTCTGATCGCTAAGTTTCAGATGTGAGCCGCAGCGCCCGTCAGCGCCGCTCACATCGCGCGAAGCCCGCCCCCTTTTGGACTTCGCACAAGAGCGGCTCCACCCAGCTTTGGGTCGGAGCCGCTGCTTTTACGGAAGGGCTAGCGCATCCGAAGGATGACGACCTCGTCGCTCGTGGGGTTCGTCCTATCGCGCAACTTCTTCACCTCGGCGGCCGTCACAGCGCCCGCCGCATGGCCCCACCCCTTGCGCATAAAGCTGATGATGTCGGCGATTTCCTGATCGTTCAGGAGCACACGAAATTGCGGCATGCGATAGGCGTCCGGCATCCCTTGCACCACGATGCGCGCCGAGCCGTTCAGCGTCACGTTGATGAGCGAGATCGGGTTGCCGTCGACGATCGTCGGATTGCCTGCGATAGGGGGCAGATACGGCGCGTGCCCCCGGCCATCGTGACCGTGACAGGCGGCACAGTGCTGCACATAGAGACGTTCACCGGAGGTCTCGAATGTGCCGCCCCGCAGGACGTCCGTGGTCTTCTGGTCGTAGGTATACGAGACGTTCGCGTCCCCGATGGGCGGCAAGGACTTCAGGTAAGCCGCCATGGCCGCGACGTCTTCATCGGTCATGTGCTGGGTCGAGTTATTGATCACCTCGATCATCGTCCCAAAAGCCGACGAGAACGAGTTGTGGCCCGTCTTCAAGAATTCGGCCGTATCGCCTTCCGACCAGCGGCCAAGGCCCGCGAGCGGGTCGCCGCGCAGGTTCGAGGCGTGCCAGTTATCGAGTTCCGCGCCCGAGAGGAAACCGCCGTCGCCGGCGGCATAACCCTTTTCCTGGAAGAACAGGCCGCGCGGGCTATGGCAGGCGCCGCAGTGCCCCAGGCCTTCCACCAGGTAAGCGCCGCGGTTCCACTTCGCGTCCTTGCCGGAATCAGGCGTATAGCCGACGTCCGGCACGAACAGCGCGTTCCAGATCTTGAGCGGCCAGCGGATGTTGAGCGGCGATTTGATCTCGCTCGGTATATTGGCGACATTCGCGGCGGGCACCGCCTCCATGAAAAAGACATAGAGGGCGCGCAAATCTTCATCGCTTGTCTTCGCGTATGACGGATACGGCATCGCCGGATAGAGCATGTGGCCATCCTTCGCCACGCCGCGCCGCATAGCACCCTCGAAATCCTCGAAGGTGTAATTGCCGATGCCGTGTTCTTTGTCCGGCGTGATGTTCGTCGTATAGATGGCGCCGAGAAACGGGACCGCCATCTTGAGGCCGCCGGCGAAGGGTTCGCCATCGGGCGTGGAATGACAGCTCACGCAGTTTCCCGCGCGGGCGAGATACTCGCCCTTGGCGATGAGATCCGGGGAAGATGCGGCATGAGCCGCGTCCGCCGCGAACAGTCCAAGCACGGCCGCAAACGTGAAGCGAACCAAACGCATCGCGTTCCCCCTTATCTCTTAAACCACCGAAAAATATGTACCGCGTTCGACGGGGTCTCGTAAATAACGGTAACTCTTAAGAAAATCGCCCGCCCCCCCTAATCTAGGCCTTGTAACGGCTCCACCCGGCGTCACTTTTCCTGGACACGCTCCAGGATAGGCCTACTTCGCGGCCGGCGTGGCCATCGGTTTGTCCTTTTCGACCACCCACGTCACGGCGGCCTTCGCCGTGCCGGAGCTGACGGTTCTCGCGTCATGCACCTTGCCCGTGGGGATCACCAGGGACTCTCCGGCCTTCAGACGTTTCGGCGCTTCGCCATCGATGAGGACGTCCAACTCACCCTCGATCATGATGATCATCTCCACGCCAAAATGAGAATGCCGCCCCGTCGCGCCGCCCGGCGGAACTTCGACCGTGCCGATGACGGTCTCATGAGCCGCGCCGGCCGGAACGTCGATCCGCTGCATGACCGTCCGCTTGAGTTCCTGAGCCGTCGCGATCGAAGCGACAAAACCAACGCCGAGCGCGAGAGCAAAAAGGCGCATGGAATACCTTCCCCTGGATGGACACATTTTAGCCAATTATAGGTAAGGTGCGAAAAGCCGGGCGAAATTGTTGCGCAGACGCCGCCCGAACGGGAGAGCCATGACATCCGCCACCGTGACCGCCTTCGCGATCTTTTTAATGCTGTCGAAATGGGTTTCGAGATCGCGGCCCAGGTCGCCGTCATAACATTCGAGGTTGGCCTCGAAATTGAGGCGCAAACTGCGCTGGTCCCAGTTGGACGAACCGACCAGCGTCCACACCCCATCCACGATCATAAGCTTGGTGTGATCGAAAGGCGGCGGCGAACGATAGATCTGCACGCCATGTTCAAGCAGATACTGAAACTTCGCTTCCATGGCCCAGTCGACCAAGACGATATCCGTGCGGGACGGCGTGACCACCTGGACGCTCACGCCGCGCATGGCGCAGACACCGAGCGCATTCGTGAGGATGTCGTTCGGAAGAAAGTAAGGCGTCAGCACATGGACGCTTTTTTGCGCGACCGCCAGGGCGCCAAGGATGACCCACTGGGTGCGCTGCTCGGAGTTGTCCGGTCCATCGGGAATGGCACGGGCATACACGGGGTCTTCCATCTTTTCCGGCGAACATTCAATCAAGGGAAGCTCGATCGTCTCGTCGGTCGCGAACTTCCAGTCCTCCTCAAACATCGCATTGATCTGGGCGATCACCGGGCCGCTGACCCGGAAATGCAGATCGTGAATTTCCTCGTTCTTCTGCGCGGCATAGCTCAGGCAGATATTCATGCCGCCGATGTATCCAAGCCTGCCGTCGACAACCATGATTTTGCGGTGGTTTCGCAAATTGATGAGCGGAAGGAATTTGAGATTTTGAGGAATGAACCGCGCGGTCGAAATACCGGCGGCCGACAGCAATTTGTCGGCGGGCTTGGTCCGCTTTCCGCTGCCGATCTCGTCGAGCAACACCCTGACCTTGACGCCGCGATGATGCGCCGCCGTCAACGCCGCGATGAATTTAAGCCCCACCGCGTCGCAGTCAAAAATGTAAACCGACAGGACGATGCTGTGTCTGGCCTCCGCTATCGCCGCCAGCATATTCGGATAGGCCCCCTCGGCGTTCACGAGAGGAACGACACGATTGCCTCCCCGAAACGGCATGTCGTGAACCGAACGGGCGAATTGAAACAATTGGCGCTGTTGGGGCGTCGGAAGCCCTTTGAAGGGCATGTCGTGGGTGGCGAGGTTCGGCGGCATATCGACGCGCCGGCGCCCGCGATAGCGCCGGGCCCGCCGCGACACGCGATTAATTCCGAAGATCCAATAAATGAAGGCGCCGAAGAACGGCGACACCAGCACAAAGCCGATCCAGCCGATCGCCGGCGTTTCCGCCTTGGTCAAAATGATGTGCACGCACAGCACCGCCGTGATGGCGAGGTGCAAGACCAGCAATAAAGGCAATAAATCTGCCATCAGCTATCGAGAATGTCGCGGACCGTGCTGCCGAGTTGCTGGAGGGTATACGGTTTTCCGATCAAACGCACGCCAGGGTCGAGCGTTCCGTTGTGAACCACGGCATTGCGGGTATAGCCGGTGGTAAACAGGACTTTGAGGCCGGGCCGGCGCCGCCGCGCTTCATCGGCCAGCTCGCGCCCATTTATGTTCGGCATGACGACATCCGTGAACAGCAAGGCGACCGTCGGGTGCCCATCCAGGATTTCCAAGGCCTGCAGGGCATTGTCGGCTTGGAGGACCGCGTAACCGAGTTCGCTCAGGCCTTCGACCGCCAGCTTGCGCACGGCCTCGTCGTCTTCCGCCACGAGAATGGTCTCGCCCTGGACCGCGCGGACCGGGGCGGCATCGGTCTTCTTGGCGGCATCGGGGTCCGCCGCGCCGTGATACCGGGGCAAATAGACCTTGAAGGTCGTTCCTTGCCCGACCTCCGAGTAAATTTTGATGTGACCGCCGGACTGTTTGACGAACCCGTAAACCTGGCTGAGACCAAGCCCTGTGCCCTTACCGGGCCCTTTGGTCGTAAAGAACGGGTCGAAAGCACGGTTGATGACCTCCGGCGGCATACCGGTTCCCGTATCAGTCACCGACACCATGACATACTGGCCCGCGGCAAAACCGTCGCCATGTTCGGCCGCGTAGACCTCATCCAGATGGGCATTGGCGGTCTCCAGCGTCAGTTTGCCGCCCTGCGGCATCGCGTCACGGGCGTTGACGACGAGATTGAGGATCGCCGTTTCGAGCTGATGAGCGTCGGCGTGGGCGCGCCACAGTCCGCCTGCGAGCACGACTTCGGTCTGAATGACTTCGCCCAACGTCCGGCGCAGAAGATCGGACATCCCCGACACGAGTTTATTGGCGTCGAGCGGGCGCGGCTCCAGCACCTGTTTGCGCGCGAACGCAAGCATGCGCTGGGTCAACGCCCCCCCGCGCTGCGCCCCTTCGATTGCCGCCTGCATGAAGGGTTGAATATTGAAATCACCGCGGTCGATCCGGCGCTGCATGATATTGAGAGCGCCCATGATCACGGCGAGCATGTTGTTGAAGTCGTGCGCGATGCCTCCGGTGAGCTGGCCGATGGCTTCCATCTTCTGAACCTGACGGAGTTGCTCCTCGGCCTTCTCGCGCCGAAGCATTTCGGCGCTCAGCTTGTCGTTGGCCCCGCGCAGATCGGCTTCGACTGCCTCAAGGTACTCACGCCGCCGCACCACCGCCGATAAGCTCAGAACCGCGACGGTCATCACCAGGAAGAGCGTGCCATAGGCGAGGAGTTGCAACACGCCGGCCGTGAAATTGGCGTCGGCGCGACGCTCGACAAGCAGGCGATCCTCCTCCGCCGTCATGGCGTCGACGATCGTGCGGGCGCCCTGGATCATGTTCACGCCGGTGCGCCGGCGCATCTCTTCGACAATCTCCGCCCGGTCCCCGGCGCGCGCCGCGTTGACGAGGTTCTCCATCTGAAGAATGCGCGTATCGACATTGGCGCGCAGAGCCGTCAGCGACGTCGACTGCGCCGCGTTATCCGACAGAAGGTCCGCAAGCGCGTCGAGTTCGGGCTTCAGCCGCTGCCTGGCGTCGGTCAGGGAAGCCAGGTAAAACTCATCGTCCGTGAGGATGAACCCTCTCACGCCGGCTTCGGCTTCCTGGAGAAGCGAATAGACGAGAGTCAGCCGACCCTTCACGTCGGTCGTGTGACGGACGCGGTCTTGAAGTCCCTGGAACTGTTGCGCGACCAGGGCGAGGATGACGACAACCGCGACCAGGACCACGGCGGGAACAAGGATCGGCTGCGCCCACTTCTTCAGAAAACGGCTCTGCGGCACCCTGTTTCCTCGCTTATCCGGACACGAACTGTAACGGGGAAAGCGGGGCAAACCAACCCCGATGGGTCTTGCGCGGAGCGCGGGAAAAGCATTCTAACCCTCGGACGAAACATTAGAATTTCGTAACAGAAAAAGGCTTAAACGCCTTTACAAATGCGGCCCCGCACCGCAACTAAGAGTAAGCTCGAAAAAAGACGACGGGAGACATGGCTAAAAACCCCTACGAGGTGCTCGGCGTTGCATCCAGTGCCGGCGACGACGAAATCCAGAAGGCGTTCCGCCGCCTAGCCAAGAAGTCGCACCCGGACCTGCATCCGGGAGACAAGAAGGCCGAGGACCGTTTCAAGGAACTCAACGCCGCCTACGACATCCTGGGCGACGCGGCGAAGCGTGCGCGCTTCGACCGGGGCGAGATCGACGCCAATGGCAATGAGATCCGCCAAAACCCCTTTGCGCGCGGCGCGCGGCAGGGCGCCGGCGGCGGCCAGCATTTCTCCTTCGAAGATCTGGACCTCGGCGATTTGTTCGGCGGGATGTTTCGCGGCGGCCAGGGCGGCCCACGCGGCGGCGACCCCTTCGGCGGAGGCGGTGGGCGGCCGGGACGCGGCGAGGATCAGCGCTTCATGCTGGAGGTCGACTTCGAGGAAGCCGCGGTCGGCGCCACCAAGCGGCTGACGTTGCCGAACGGCAAATCCCTGGACGTCAATATTCCGCCGGGAATCAACGACGGCCAAACGATTCGCCTGAAGGGCCAAGGCGGCCCGGGCCATGGCGGCCCGGCCGGCGATGCGCTGATCGAGGTGAAGATGCGCGCACATCCGACCTTCCGGCGCGAAGGGCGGGATATCCATGCCGAGGTGCCGATTTCGCTGGGCGAAGCCGTTGCCGGCGGAAAAGTCGAGGTCCCGACCGTTCATGGGCCTGTGACCATGACGGTCCCCAAGTGGACCAACGGCGGAGCGCGCCTGCGCCTCAAAGGTAAGGGCTTGCCTGCCACGAAGAGCGAGCCGGCCGGGGACCAATACGTCGTGTTCGAGATCGTCCTCCCCAAAACGCCGGATAAGGATCTGGAAGATTTTGTGAAGGGCTGGGCCGAGCGGAAGCCCTATAATCCGCGCAAATAGGGCGATCCTCGGGGGCGGATATGCAGAGGCTATGGGGGACGATCGGCTTCATCGCGGGAGCGCTCGCCTGCGCGCAAGCCGAAGCTCAAAACACACCCCGCGCGGGCGGCGTCACCGCCGTGCAAGGCAGCGCCACGGCGGTGCGCGACACGGCGCAAGACAGCCTAGCCCTCAACGATCCCATTTTCCGCAACGACATTCTTGAAACGGGACCCGGCGCCAAGCTGCGGGTCACATTCGCAGACAACACACAACTCACGCTGGGGCCGGATGCCGACGTCGTCATCGATGACTTCGTGTACGCACCGGACAAAAGGACCGGCAACGCGGCGCTGCGGATCGCGTCCGGTACCGCGCGCGTGATCGCCGGCGCGATCGAGGATAACGGCGGCAGCGAGGCATTCTCGATCCGGACCCCCGTGGCCACCATCGGTATTCGCGGCACGGACTTTTTCGTCGAACTCGACGGCGATCATCTCCAGGTCGCTTTGTTCTCGGGCTACGAGGTGACGGTCACCAATGCGGCGGGCACGACGGTGCTGCGTCCCGGCGAGGGCACGGATGTTTGGGGCGCCGCGGCGCCGACTCCCGGCATTCCCTGGGGACCTGACCGCGTGAATCGCGCCCTGGCCATGGTCTCGCCGATCCCGGACAGCGCGCGCTCACTGACCTACGCCCGCCCGCCGGCGCAGGAAGACTCTCTCATGGCGGCCCTCACGCGCGGCGACGTCACCATCGATGCACGGCTGCGCTATGAGCATGTGACTCAGGCCAACGCCCCCTTGCCCGCCTCCGCGGCCACGGCACGCCTACGGGTCGGCTATGAGACGGCGGCGTTCCAAGGCGTGTTCGCCGGGATAGAGGGTGAGATCACGCGCGAGCTTTCGGGCAAACGCAGCGACGGCGCCGTTGTGCTGAGTGGACGCCCCGTCATTCCAGACCCCGACAGCGAGGAGTTGAACCAGCTGTATGCCGGCTGGTCCATGGCCGGTGACGACGGAATGGCCGCCGCGCGGGCCGTGCTCGGCCGCCAACGCCTGATCTACGACAACGAGCGCTGGATCGGCGCGGGCGCCTTCCGCCAGAACGATCAGACATTCGATGCCGTGACCGTCGAAGGCCGGCCGATGCCGCATATGGCCATACGTTATGCCTACATCGACGGCGTCAATCGCGTGCTCGGCAACAGCACGCCCAATGGCCATTGGCGCAGCGACAGCCATGCGCTCGGCGTCAGTACCGATCTTGTGCCTTACGGCTTGTTGACCGGATATGCCTACCTGCTTGACCTGCAATCGGCGCCGCAATTCTCATCGGCGACCTACGGCGTGCGTTACGACACGATGGCCACCGGCGGCGAAGCGATGTTCGGACTGGAAGCCGAACTCGCGCGGCAGACCGACTACCGCCGCAATACGGCGAACTTTGCGCTGACCTACGCCCTGCTCCGTCCGTCCATCCACTATCAGAACACCACGTTGTTCGCCGGCGTCGAATTCCTGGAAGGCAACGGCGTGAACAGCGTGCAGACGCCGCTGGCGACCTTGCACCGGCACAATGGCTGGGCGGACGTCGTGAACATCATCCCGGCCGAGGGGCTACGCGACATCCACGTCCGTTATTTGCAGGAGCTTCCCGGCCTGGGCCCGGCCAAGACACCGCGCATCGATCTGCGCCTGCACCACTTCACGAGCGACAGCGGGCGGATAACCTACGGCACCGAGTTCGATGCCGACGTCAGCGTCAGCATGATGGGCTATGCCACCGTGGGCGTGCGTTGGGCGCGCTACGAAGCGAACGGCTTCGCGAGCGATACCGAAAAGCTGTGGCTGTACGTCGAGACGCGGTTTTAGCCGACTACCAAAATAAGACGACGAGTCCATCCTGGCCGTTTATGAACAGGCCGCCGCCATCCGCGTCGCCGCCATAACCAAAATGCGGATTGAGGGTCGGACCGCCGCTTACGGAAAAATAGGGATCGGTACACGCGTTACCCACGACGGTAATAGCTGGAATACATCCGGGGATACGGCCGCGCGTCGTACTGCTATCCAACTCGCTATTGAGCATATTGGCGGCCGTGGCGCCGCCGCTGGTGCCGTCCGCGGTATTGCTGGCGCGCACGCCACGCGTGCCCTGGAGGCGCGGCGCCCCTTGGTCGGCAAAAGATGTCACGCCATTCCCGGACGTTGTACCGCCCGTACCGCCCGTGCCCGCAGTTATCGCAAGATCACTCCCGTTGTTTAGGAACAGACCGCCCGCAAAGCCACCGCCGCCCCCGTCCCAAATCGTGCTTCCTGAGCCATCGGTGTCGCTGCCGCCGCCCGCTCCCCAGACCTTGCCGTAGAACGTGACCAAACCTCCTAAATTCTCGCCGGTGATCGTTCCGGTTTCCGCATCTCGGAAATCGCAACGATAGGGGCCAACGCGATTGCCGCTCACGGAAATATCGCCGGGACCACAGATGTCGGTCGAGATCGTACGAAAATCCAACAGGCGAGTGACCACGTACGCCGCCCCACCCGCCAATGTACCGTCTGAGTCCGTACCGCCTGACATGTTCGGAGCTCGGTTGACCGAAGCGCTTGTGAAGCCGCCGGACTCCAGGTCGAATCGCCAGTTCACGATGAGATTGGTAAGCGCGGTCGCCGTGTTCACCAACGGCAGGCGATGATTGTACCACTGGAGGACCTGGAAAGAGGACCTTGCGATATCCCATACACGCACGTCGGACACCGCGCCGTCATAGATATTCTGGTAGCTACCTCCGCTGGCTGAATTCCACGTCGCGCCGACGGCAAATCGCGCGTTCGGCGCCCGGATCGCTGCCCCCGCAAGCACGTTCGAAAGACGCGCCGCGGCCTTACTATTTTTATAGAGAACGACATTCCCTGCATCGTACGTCACCGCCAGGTGCACCCATTCGCCGGCGGTGAGCGACACGCCTAGCGTCTCCGTATCGATCGTGATGGTGCCGCTGCCAACAGACAGCGAGAGAGCGCCCCCCTCAGTCATGAACAAACGGAAAGAGCTATTCGCGAGATTGTTGGCATTCCACTGCGAGATCAGCGTCGCCTGCTGGCCGGTCCCGGGCAGGGCGCGCGGTTTAAACCAACCTTCGATCGTGAATGCGCCCGACGACGTGCCATTGTCGCCGTTGTTGCCCGTATGCGCATAGCCGGCACCGTAAGTATCCATCGCCAGCATCGGTATTCCAACCATCACGTTGTCGATGTAGCTCACCGTGTTCGCGCCGTTGACGAGGTAGACGCGTTGTGTCCCGGTATTGTCGATGTCGCCTGTATCCACGTACGCATAGGCGCGATTGGTTGGATCATCGGCCTGTTCGATCTTCATCCAGACGCTGTTGCCGTTGTCGTAGACTTCGATGAGGTACTTACGCGCACTACGAAGCTGGAAAGCGGGGGTGCCGACCTCAGTCGGCGTAAGACTCACGCCGTTATTCAAAATATCGAGGTCGCCCGGTTCACCGCCGGCATCAATATTGCCGCTGACGCGGAATGTGATGCCTTGAGCCAGGATATCCCCGGTCGGTGTGCCGGTGGCACGCGTGATGATCGAGAAGCCGGCGGTTGTCGCACCAGCACTGTTTGGATCAGGGGTCCAATCCGTGGCAATGTACAAAGGCTTTTCGCTCGCGTCGAACCGAAAACTCGCCGCCGAAATGAAATAGGACGACGTTGTGGTCAAGCTGGCGACGGCATTGCCGTCAGAGTCCGTTGCCGCCGTCGGGGCATCACCTCCGGGCGACGATTCAAGCTTGTCCGCATCGATCCCATTGGTAAACGGCTCGGAGATTTCGGCATTGACCTGGCCGGACGGGGTATTTCCCTCGCACTGCGCCTCCAGCTTTGCCGTGCTGGGCGCGAATACGACGTCATCGAAATAAGCCGACCCCGTCCCGGTGTCGTATGGACCTGAGAAAATCGCGGAAGGCGCCGCATCGGCATTATCTTCTTCGTTCGATCCTGAAACCGGACTCCCATAGGCGGTACCCGAAGACGAAATGCCGCCCAATTTATTCGCGCCGTGACTGAACACCACAAAAGGAACGTAAGTCCCTTCACCGGCCGCCTGCGTCGTCAGACGGACTTCCAGTTCGTCGGAAGTAATAACTTCACCGGTATAGGTAGGATCCACGCCCGCGTCGAAATCGCTGCCGACCGCCACACAAACATCCTTGGCTTCGGCCGAAACAACGTAGCTGTAGAGCGTGCCGTAACCGTCGATGGCGTCGCTGCGCCCGAGGTCCAGAGTCGCCCACGGCAATGTACCGGCGGTGGTGCCCGTCGCATTGCAGGTGTCGGCAAGACCGTCCGGCGTCGCATCCGTATCGGGGCAAGGCAGCGTGCCGTTGATATTGAGATAGACAAGTACGGCCGCCTCGATGACGCCGCTGTTGGAACTCGTGCGTTGCACACGGGGGGTCTCACGCCACGGCCCGCTGAACTTCGCCATGAAGACGGCCAGCGCCGAGAACGCCACGATGGAAACGAGGATGGCGATCACGATCCCCGCCACGCCATCGTCACGCGCGAACGCGCGGATCCACCGCTTCAGAAAATCACGCACCCCGGTATCCTTGTCCCGGCCGGCGGCACTCTATGCGCCTGCGGTCGAAAAAGCCTTGTGTCCTGCCGGCCCGATTATACAAAGGCCTGTCAACCAATAGTAGCATAAGCTGACGTTTTTACGGGCAACAAAACGTAAAACGTTCAAGCACTTGAGGCGTTGCCTTGGGGCGGGATATGGCCTTTTAAAGCACAGCCATCCCTTGAGGAGTTCTGCGATGAAATACCTGCATACCATGGTTCGCGTGACCGACCTCGAGGCCTCGCGGGACTTCTATGTGAACAAGCTCGGGCTCAAGGAACTCCGGCGCACGGAGAACGAAAAGGGCCGGTTCACCCTGGTCTTCCTGGCGGCGCCGGGGGACGAGGCCGCGCAGATCGAACTCACATATAATTGGGACCCCGAGGTCTATACGGGCGGGCGCAACTTCGGCCACCTGGCATACGAGGTCGACGATATCTACGAGCTTTGCAAGCGCCTCATGGACAAGGGTGTCGTCATCAACCGGCCGCCGCGCGACGGCCGGATGGCCTTCATCCGCTCGCCGGACAATATTTCAATCGAGCTGTTGCAAAAGGGCAGCGCGCAGGCGTCTCAAGAACCCTGGGCATCCATGCCGAATACCGGTGTCTGGTAAGGCTTTTAGTGAACCGCGAGCGACGCCGCGGGAACCTGCGTCACTTTCGCGAGCAGATATTCCAGATCGTCGTTGTCGAACTCGATGCCGATGCTTTCGTACTGCGTCAGGATGCGCTCGATGATCCGTCGCAAATAGCGCTCGGGGTCTAGATCGCGGCCATCAAGCTCGGTCTGCGCGATCACGGAAAGCGCGGCCTGCGCGGCGGGATAACCGTCTTCCGGCAAGCGCGTCTTGGTCCAAATCGTGCGAAGGCCGCGGCGGCCCGGGTCGTGTATGAGGGCGCGCGTATTGTCGATCGGAAGGCCGGCGAGACAGGCCAGCGCATGCTCGAAGAACCGCAGATTGCCCATGCAGAGCGCGCGCAGGACAATCGACCCGGTGAGACGGTTGTTGGCCTGGAGTTGTGCGACAAGCGCCTTCAGACTTTCTTCGGAAACACCCATGGCGAGGCCGACGGTCGCGCGTTCGCGTGTCTGGAGCACGAGGTCCAGAGCGATATCCGAGGAAATCTTGTGGTTGGAAAGCAGATGGGTGCGCAGATGCTCGGCGACGCGCGTCACCAGACGTTCCGCGACGGTAATGGGCAACGCATCGCGGTGAACCAGCGGCTCCTGCACGGCTTCGCTGTGGCCGTATTTGTCGACCACCTTGTGCAACGTCGGTTCGGCAATGGCGGCGCCAGGATTGGCGAGCAGCTTCGCGACGATCGTCTCGGAGCCATTTTGCACAATTGCATCCGACACGCGCGCATCGACCTCGCGCCGGCCGGCGATAGCGTCAAGGCGCGAGGGCGAGCCTTGGCTGGCAATGATCTGCAAAAGGTCGTCGGGCGTAAGGACCTCGGACGCGCTCAGGATCGGCAGCGCGACGGAATCGACATCGCGTGCGAGCGACACGGCAACATCGTGCGGCAGGCGCGGATTGGCGCGCAGGTTGGCGGACAGCGCCTCGCGGACACGCACTTCGGCGTCGCGCACCATGAGACGGAAAATCTGTTCGGCGAGCGCAAGCTCCGCCGGAGCGAACGGGATGGCGTTGAATTGCTGAGCGAGTTTAACCGCCGTACCGGCGCGCACCGCCGGGGACGGATCCTTCTTCAGCCGATTGACGTCGTCCATGGTAAGCCCGGTCATGGCCCAGCCCCAACGGCGATCATGCTTTTCCCCCGTCGGTTGATGCCAACATGAACAGTCCGACGGGACTTACGGTTTTGCAGCATAAACGCTCTGATCGTCCTGAAGTTGTGCGGCGAGGCC
>JAYSFT010000007.1:0-39811 GCA_041913245.1 Rhodospirillaceae bacterium
CAGCACCACCGCCGTCTCTTTGGCGTTTCCGGTGTGGGTGCGCGCCCGGTCGAGCCGAATCTCGCTCACCAGCGGATGAGCATCCAGCGCCGGCGACATCGCAACCTTCGCGGTCACGGCGGCGCGCGGCAGCGTCTTGAGGCTGGTGTACTTCGCAAGGGACTCCGAGAGGCCGAGGATGTAGCGCGTATTGCCGATAATGGGACTGTGCGACGAGACGAAGAGGGGCACGGCGGCGATGCGCGTCACGCCGCGTTTTTCCAGGCGTTCGGTCGCGGCCTGGATCGCCGGCGCTTCCGCCATGCCGAACGCGACCTCGGTCGGGTATCTGGCGTCGAGGGCTTCCACGACCGCCGCGATATTGTCGTTCCATGGATTCGGGGCGGCGTGGCCGTCATGCCCGTCCGCGCCGGGACCTCCGGCGCCGTGATTGCCATGGGCCAAAAGCAGGATACCGTCCTTGGCGAGGACGGCGGGGGTAATCGCGAAGCACACAGCCAACACAGCAAAGAACCGGCCAGGGTGGAACATCGTATTCTCCTTAAATGCGAGTAATAATCGTTATCATTAAATATTTGCCCTATCAATGCCTTAAAAATTGAGAGAATGGTGGCTTCTCTCGGGGTTGGGATTGCACATGATCAAAATTATCAGCGCGGCCGTTCTGGGACTGGCCCTGGCCGGCTGCTCAAGCGACGATATGGGCCAATTGCTCAAGAATACGGCCCGGGGAACGGCTGAAAGCGCCTGTCGCTCGGCCTCCAACTGCTCGACCGGCATGCGCCGCGACCCCATGTCGCCCAAGCCGGCCTGGCAGACGGGCGGGGCCGCTCCCAAGGATTCGCCCTACCGCGTCCCGGCGGGCAAATAACCTCGCGCCGGGTCCGGCATTTCGGGTTGCGCCGGGCCGGTTAAGTAAGTATAGAACGGCCCTCATTTTGGCGACGCGCCCTACGCTCGCCAGCTAGCGCTCTTACGCGAAAGATAAGCCGATGAAAGTCCGTAATTCCCTGAAGTCCGCGAAGACCCGCGACAAGAACTGCCAGATCGTGCGCCGTAAAGGCCGCATCTATCTCATCAATAAGAAGAACCCGCGTTTCAAAGCGCGCCAGGGCTAGGCGCGAAAGCGAGGTTCTTCCGAGGGGAGGAACACTGGGCCGCTACTCTGTAGCGGCCCCGATTTTTTAGAAGGCCGCTACTCTGTAGCGGCCCGTTTTTATTTCCGCCGTGCGCGCGGCCAGACGCGCAAGGTCACACCGCGCGGGCGTGCCGTGCGGCGCCGGGTGCGTGATACGAGTCGAAACAGGCCGCCACCACGCGCACCCAGGGCTTACCCGCGTCCGTCATCGCCAGGTCATGCCCGTCCTCCCAGCGGCAAAGCCCATCGTCGAGGAGGGGGGCGAGCGCCGGGGCCGCCTGCGCGGCGATGTCGGGACTTATCGTGCAACGGGCGTTGCACATCAGGTTCATAATGATTTCGCGGCGGCGGACATCCTCACCGGTCAGGTGGCGGCCCCGCACGGTCGCGAGGCGGCCGCTTTCGACGGCTTCCATATAGCTTTCAATGCCGGGGTCATTCTGCGCGTAGCTCATCGGAAGGGCGCTGATCGCCGAGGCCCCGAAACCCAGCAGGGTCGGGCTCGTATCCGTGGTGTAGCCTTGAAAATTGCGATGGAGCGTTCCGTCCGCCGCCGCGCGCGCCATCTTGTCGTCGGGGGCGGCGAAATGATCGATGCCGATTTGCACGAAACCATGCGCGGTCAGCGTGTTTTGCGCCGCCGAAAAGAGCGCGAGGCGCTGCGCGGCGTCCGGAAGCGGCGACCGCTCCACCAATTTCTGGTGTTTTTTCATCCACGGCACATGGGCGTAGCCGAAAAGCGCGATGCGCTGAGGGGCCAGGCTGAGGGCGAGTTCGATCGTGCGCGCGACGGTTTCCGGCGTTTGCAGAGGCAGTCCGTAGATCAGGTCGATGTTCAGGTCGCGCAAACCGGCCCGGCGCAGTTCCATGACGCCGCGCTCGACAACCGAAAACGGTTGGATGCGATTGATGGCTTCCTGAACCGGCGTATCGAAGTCCTGTACGCCGATGCTCACGCGATTGACGCCCAGCGCGGCAAGCTCATCGGCGATTTCGCCGTCGAGGGTGCGCGGGTCGGCTTCCACGGAAAATTCCGCGTCCGGGACGACATCGAACTGCGCGCGGATGGCCTGTGCCACCGCCTCGCGGCCCGCGCGCGGCCCCCAGGTCGGCGTGCCGCCGCCGAAGTGAATGCTGTCGACCTTATGGCGCGCGGGGATCCGTGCCGCCGTTAGTTCGATCTCGCGCCGCACCGCCGCCGCATAGGCCATCATCGCCCCGGAATTGCTCGCCACCTTCATATTGCAGCCGCAGTACCAGCACAGGGAACGGCAGAAGGGAAAGTGCGCGTAAAGCGATAACGGGGAGCGTGTCTCGATCTTGGCCAATTGCGCGGAGAAGGCCTCGGGTCCGAAATCGGTCGTGAAATGCGGCGCCGCCGGATAGCTCGTATAGCGAGGAACGGGCAGGTCGTACTTCTGCAGCCAGGCGCTGGTGTTCTCCATGGAGTCTACGAAGTCCTCTCATCGTGCGGCGTGGCTTGCATTCTTTCCCAGCGGTCTCTTTCCGGCCTTGACCAAAGTCAATCCATCTCGCCGCCCGCCGGGGCACTCTTGCGAAATGCGCTTTCGCTTCTTCGTCACCGGCCTGTTCGCCTTTCTTATTCTCGCCGTTTCGGACGCCGCCACATTCGCGCGGGAAGGAACGGGCCCCCGGGGCCCCATCGACCGCACCGATCCGATCGCCCTGCTCGAAGACCGGATATTGAACGGCCGGACCTCGCTCGGATTTGAGCCGGATCACGGCTTCCTGAAAGCGCTGCTTCAATATTTGGACGTAGACACGCACACCCAAATTCTCGTCTTCTCGAAAACGAGCCTCCAGGACAAGTTGATCGGCCCCGTCACGCCGCGGGCCATCTACTTCAATGACCGCGTGGCCGTGGGCGCCGTGCAGAATTCATCGGTCCTCGAGATCATGGCGCCGGCGAGTCACGGATACGTCTTCTACACCTTGGAGAACAAGGCCGCCGGCGCGCCGCGTTTCACGAAGCACGAAGGCGCCGACTGCGGGCGCTGTCACGGCGCGGACTCCCTTGAACCGGGGCTCATCGTCGCCAGCACGCCCGTTGCCCGCGACGGGGTGCCGGTTTTCATTCCCAGCCAACGGGCGCCGCGTCTGTTCGAATTCACGGACCACGCCACGCCGATGGCGGACCGTTGGGGAGGGTGGTACGTCACGGGTTCCCACGCCGGGCAACCGCATCTCGGCAACGGCGCATTCGTGTACGACGATGCCGGCATAAGGCAAATTCATAACGCCGACGCGTTCAGCGTCACGAGCCTGGCGGGTTATTTCGACGTCTCGCGCTATCTCGAACCCACCAGCGATATCGTCGCGCTGATGGTGTTCGAGCATCAGGCGAAGATGACCAACATGCTTTTGAAGGCCGGCGTGATGGCCGGGCGGACAAATCATCTTCCGGCCGCTGCGGCCGAGGACATCGTCGCTTATATGCTCTTTGCGGATGAAGCGCCGCTGGCCGGGCCGGTAACCGGAGACGAGGCGTTCCAGGGCGCATTCACGAAAGCCGGACCGCGGGACGCGGCGCGGCGCTCGCTGCGCGACTTCGATCTTCGCGCCCGCCTTTTCAAGTATCCGCTGAGTTATATGGTTTACAGCCCGGTCTTCGAGGCTTTGCCGCTTTTCGCAAAACAAGCCGTCTACAAGCGGCTTTTCGATGTCCTTGAAGGGCGCGAGGTCTCGCCGCGCTTCGCACGTCTATCGGCGGAGGATCGCCGCAACATCCTGGAAATCCTGCGGGCGACGAAACCGGATTTCGCCGCGCTGCGTTAAGGGCGGATTTCGCCTCAACCCACGCCCGTTTCGCCGCCGATCCACACCACGCGCACCATATTTGTGGATCCAACCTTGCCGAAGGGCATGCCGGCGGTGATCACCAGCGACTCGCCCTCCTGACCGATGCCGCATTGAAGCGCGGCTTTCACCGCGACGTCGCCGATGTCGTCTACGGAGTGGATGAAATCCCCCACGATGGAGTGCACGCCCCAGACGAGGCCGAGGCGGCGGCCCGCGCTCAGGTTCGGCGTGATGCACAGGATGGGCACTTCCGGCCGCTCCTGCGCCGCGCGCAAGGTCGTCGAACCGGAAGAGGTGAAGGTCACGATGGCCGCGGTCTTCAGCGTATGGGCGATCTGGCGCGCCGCCGCCGTGATCGCGGCCGGTGAGGAATCTTCGGTTTCCTGATGGCCCGCCTGCATCAGCGCGGCGTAGTGCTCATCGCTTTCCACCGACTGGATGATGCGGTGCATGGTCGCCACGGCGCGCACCGGGAACATGCCCGAGGCGCTTTCGGCCGAGAGCATCACGGCATCGGCGCCGTCGTAGACGGCGGTCGCGACATCCGAGGCCTCGGCGCGCGTCGGCACCGGCGACTTCACCATGCTGTCGAGCATCTGCGTCGCGACCACGACAGGTTTGCCGTGCTTGCGGCACGAACGGATGATGCGCTTCTGAAGAACGGGGACTCGCTCCAGCGGCATTTCCACGCCGAGGTCGCCGCGCGCCACCATCACCGAGTCCGAAAGCGCGACGATGGCGTCCAGGTGATCGAGCGCCGAGGGTTTCTCGAGCTTCGAGAGAACGCCCGCGCGGCCGCCCACCAGGTGACGCACTTCCGCGACATCCTCGGGACGCTGCACGAAGCTGAGCGCCACCCAGTCCACGCCTTGCGAAAGGCCGAACGCGAGGTCGGCGCGGTCTTTTTCGGTCACCGCCGGAATCGGCAGCGCCACGTCGGGAACGTTCACGCCTTTGCGGTTCGAGATCGCGCCGCCGACGATCACTTCGCACTCGGCGAAGTCGGGGCCGCACGCGCGCACTTTCAGCCGCAGGTGCCCGTCGTCGATCAGAAGGCTCGATCCCGGCTTGATCGCGGCGAAAATTTCCGGGTGCAACAGGCTCACGCGCGTCTCGTCGCCGATCTCATCCTTGAGATCGACGCGGAACGTCGCGCCGGTCTTCAGGACCGCGCCGTCGTTCTTGAACTTGCCCACGCGCAACTTGGGGCCCTGCAGGTCCATCAGGATGGTGATGGGCCGGCTCACTTTCTTTTCCAGATCGCGGATCGCGGCGATCGAAGCCGCGTGATCCTCATGGCTGCCGTGGCTGAAATTGAGCCGGAAAACGTCGGCTCCTTCTTCATAGAGGTCGGCGATGACGTCCGGCGCGCGGCTCGACGGCCCGAGGGTGGCGATGATTTTTGCTTGGCGGCCGCGATGGCCGAGAGGGATGCTATTCATGCCCTCAAGATTACAGTCTCTAACGGGGCCGCGCCAGCGCCAGTCCGATGACAATGCCAACCGCGCCAACCACTTGCATGCCGGAGAGCGTCTCGCCGAACAGGATCCAGGCCGCCAGTGTCGGGATCACCGGCTGAAGAAGCAGGATCAGCGCGCTGAAGTTGGCCGAGACATAGCCCAGCGAGAGGGCGATGAGGGTCTGCCCGGCGACTTGGGTGAGAAGGGCGGTCCCAACCACCACCAGCCAGCCTTCGGTGGTCGTGGGCATGAGGACGGTTTCGGTCAAAGGCGTGAGCATCCACAGGATCGCGGCCGAGGCCGCGCTGCTGAACATCATCAAGGTCATCGTGGACGCGTGCTTGCGTGAACGTGCGACCGCCAGCAGGTAGGCGGCATAGAAGGCCGCCGCGACCAGGCTCATCGCGTCGCCCAGGAAATTGCGCGGCGACATGGCGAGGCTTTCGGACATCATCACCGCCGATCCGGCGATGCCGACCGCGAGACCGGCCAGGAACATCCGGCTCGGCTGCTCGCGGAACAGGAGCCACGAACCCAGCACCACGAACACAGGCGCGCCGTTGGCCAGGAATGAAGCGCTCGCCACCGAGGTGAAGGTGACCGAGGAATTCCACAGCGCGAGGTCGCTCGCGAAGAACACGCCCGCGAGCGCCAGCAGCCAAAGGTCCTTGCGGTCGAGCGCGCGCACGCCAAGGCCGGGGCCGGTCTCGAAGCGCAGCAGCAGGGCGAGGAACGGCAAGGCGAGAGTCAGGCGCCAGGCGCCGGTGGCCACCGGCCCGATCTCCGACAGGCGCACGAAAATCGGGGCCGAGGTGGTGCACACCAGGCCCAGGAAGAAAATGAGGTACGACCAGCGCTCGACGAAGCGGCGCGGCTTCGCCGGCCCCTCGATTTGCGCGGGCGGAAGGTCGCGTTTCGCCGCCTGGTCGGGAGAAATGTCCATAAAATCCAGATTTTTCTAGGCTTATGTCATGGCGTGACATGCCATGCAATTGGCGCAAAATGGTCTATAGTGATCCTGTTTTCACCGGTTCTAAAAAGGAGTGTCATGAAGATCCTGAAGTCCGCGGTTGTCCTGGCCGGCTTGCTGGTGAGCCTCGCCGGCTCCGTGTCGGCGGCCGATAATCCAATCATGGGCCGGTGGATCGACAAGCTTCCCAGCGGCGCCTCGATGATCATCGAGTTCACGCCCGAACATATTTCCTTCACCAACGTCACGCCCGACGGCAACTTCCTGCCGGCCAGCGTCTTTCCGGTCACCTATCAGGCCCAGGGTCAGGATCAGTACGTTGTCGCCATCGAGGGCCAGCCCACCGAACCGATGGCCGTGATGATCACGGGCGTCGGCAAAATGAGCCTCAAGTTCCCGGGCCGCGGCGAACGCGACCTTGTGCGCTATGTGGCCGACGCTGCGCCGGCCTCGCCGGCCGCTCCCGCCAAGCCGAAGGGTCACCCCTGACGGTTCTATGGATCCCGTCGAACTCCTCAATCCGCACGGTATCGCGGATATCATCATCACCGGCGATCACGCCGGCAACGCCGTTCCGCCGGAGCTTGAAGACCTTGGTCTTCCGCCGGCGGAACTCGCGCGCCATATCGGCTGGGACATTGGGGCGGCCGGCGTCGCGCGAAAATTGGCGAAACGTCTCGGCGCGACGGCGGTGCTCGCGCGTGTTTCCCGATTGGTGATCGATCCCAACCGCCCGCTGGGCGAGCCGGAGAGCATCCCGCCCGTGAGCGACGGCTCACCCATCCCCGGCAATCAGAACCTGAGCGCCGCCGACCGCGCGGCGCGCGCGGCGAAATATTTCCATCCCTATCATGCGGCGGTCGACAATCAGATCGAACGGCTGCGGCGGGCAGGGCGCGCGCCCGCGGTCCTGTGCATGCACAGCTTCACGCCGCAGCTCGCGCAGAGCGGCAGGCCGCGGCCCTGGCATATCGGCGTGATGTCCAGCTTCGACCGGGAACTCGCCGACTACCTGATCGCGGCCTTCTCCGCGAAAGACGGGCTCGTGGTCGGTGATAACGAGCCTTATTCGGGCATCACGCACGGCTACGCGCAAAAGCGCCACGGCCTTGCGCAAATGCTGCCTCATGCCCAGCTGGAGATCCGTCAGGACCTGATCGCGGACGATGCCGGACAGGAGCGCTGGGCGTGCTTGCTTGCTGATGTGATGACGGCGTGGATGAAACGTGAATTGAGCGAGGCGGCGAATGGATGAGCTGACGAAATTGAAGATCGAAGCGGCCGCCTTCCGCGGCCTGGTGGATCACCTGCGCAAGCGCTCCGATGTCCAGAACATCGACATCATGAACACGGCCGGTTTCTGCCGGAACTGCCTCGCCAAATGGTACAAGGCCGCCGGCGAGCGCTACGGCGCGCCCATGAGCTACGAAGCCGCCCAGGAAGCCGTTTACGGCATGTCGGCCGGCGAGTGGAAGGCGAAGCACCAGAAACCCGCGAGCGCCGAGCAGCAAAAAACATTTGAAGCGACCGCACCGCTGCACGCCAAGATTGGCGTGATCGAGTAGCAACACCTCTCCCGTCCCCGATATCCCCATTATCCACAGCTTGTTCGGTGGGCGGGCGCTGCTATGGTCCGCCCTCGTTTTCACTTTTTTGACGTGTGGGGGCTGTGATGCCGGACGGCGCGACGACGACTGATAAAGGGGTTTCCGCCCAGCGGCTGAAAAGCTTCATCGAGCGTATCGAACGCTTGGAAGAAGAGAGAAAAGCCCTTGGCGGCGATCTGCGCGAAGTCTATTCCGAGGCGAAAGGCGGCGGATTCGACGTGAAGATCATCCGCCAGGTCGTGAAGCTCCGCAAAATGGACAAGGCCGACCGTCAGGAACAGGAAGCCCTGCTAAATTTCTATCTCCCCGGGGGGGGCTTGTGCGCGGGCGCCCCCTCGCATCGGGGCCAACCACCCCCAACAACCGAACCCCAAAGCAACGCCGCGGCGACCATCGCAGCGGCGAGACCGGCGCCGCCGAGGATGAGTTTTACGCGCTGCCCTTCGGCACGTCCCATGAAGATGAGGCAGAGACAGGCGGCGGCGACCAGGACCGACAGCAGAATATTATCGGCAGCTATAACCATTTGCTTGCCCACCGTTTGAAGCGGCTTCGGCGCCAAAACGCCTCGACCGGCCGTTCTCCGCGGATCATCCGCTAACCTCTCTTTTCCTCCCCCTGAAAGGGGGAGGTCGGGCGGGGGTCGTTCCTAGTACAGGTTATCCAGAGTCTCGCGATATTCGCGCAGCACGGCGTGACGGCGCACCTTCAAGCTCGGTGTCAATTGGCCGTTCTCGATGGTGAACGCCTGCGCGGTCAGCGCGAACTTGCGCACCTTCTCGATCGGGCTGAGCTGAAGGTTCGCATGCTCCACCGCGTGACCGACGGCGTTGCGAAACTCGTGGTTCTGCACCAGCGCGGCAAGATCGTCGGGCTGGCCATGTTGTTGCGCCCAGCTGGACGCGAAGTCGGTGCGCGGCACGATCAGCGCGGTGATGTAGGGGCGTTTGTCGCCGTACACCATCGCCTGTTCGACGGCGTCCTCCAGGCACAAAATCCCCTGGACCCGTTGCGGCGAGACGTTGTCGCCGCCCGAATTGACGATGATGTCCTTCTTGCGGTCCGTGATTTCGATGTAGCCGTCTTCATCGATGCGGCCGATGTCGCCCGTACGCAGCCAGCCGTCCTCATCGATCACCGCGATGGTGCCGTCGGGATCGTTCCAATAGCCTTTCATCACCAGCTCGCCGCGCACCAGGATCTCGCCGTCATCGGCGATCTTCACCTGCACGCCCTTCAAGGCCGGGCCGACGGTTTTGAGTTTCACGCGCTTGGGCGGGTTTGCGCTGACGACGGGGGCCGCTTCGGTCTGGCCGTAGCCTTGCAGCAGCGGCACACCGAGCGCGATAAAGAACATGCCGACGTCGTAGTTCAGCGGCGCGCCGCCCGAGACCATCGCTTTCAGGCGGCCGCCGAAGCGTGCTTTGATCTTGGTTCTGACAAGCTTGTCGCAGGCAAGATCGCGCGCCTTGTCCCATAGCGACATCTTCTCCGGTTCTTCATAGCGCTTGCGGCCCAGCTCCAGCGCGAGGTCGAACATCTTGCGCTTGAAGTCGGACTGCGTGCGCAGGCTTTGAAGGATGCGCGCGCGCATGCTCTCGTAAAGCCGGGGCACGGCGGTCATGATCGTCGGCCGCGCTTCCTGCATATTGGTCGACAGGGTCTCCACGCGTTCCGCGTAATACAGCTGCGCGCCCACTGAAATCGGGAAGAATTGCCCCGCCGAATGTTCGTAGGCGTGCGAGAGGGGAAGGAATGACAGGAACACTTCGTCCGCGAGGCCGAGCGTGCGCAGAAGGTCCGTGGCCCCGTAACAGTTGGCGAGGATGTTGCCGTGCGTGAGCATCACGCCGCGCGGTAACCCACCGGTGCCCGATGTATAGATCAGGCACGACACATCGCCGCGCTTCAATTCCTCCACTTCACCCGGCGCGGCCGTATGACCGTGGCGGGTGAGTTCGGCCCAGGAGTGCACCTCGATCTCGGAGCGAAGGACCTTGTCCGCGTCCTCGTATACGTAGACCGCGACCTTCTGGTCGGCTTCGGCGGCGGCCGCGATGACGTGGCGGGCGAGGGGAGCGGTGGAGACGAGTGCGATCCGCGCGCCCGAGTCATTGATGATGTGCAGATGATTGACGGCGGTGTTGGTCGTGTAGGTCGGCACGGAAATCGCACCGATGGCCATGATCGCCACGTCGGCGATGAGCCATTCGGGCCGGTTCTCGGCCACCAGTATCACACGGTGGCCGGGTCTGACCCCGGCGTTTTTCAGGCCGTGGGCGAGGGCCGACACCCGTTCGGCGATCTGGGTCCAGCTTTGCGAGCGGTAGACCCCGCCTTCTTTTTCCCAGAGAAAAGCGCGGTCCCCCAGCTTACGCGCCTGGGCATAGAACATGCCCGGCAGACTTGCGACGGTCTGAGTGTCGATTTCGTAAGACAATTGAGCCAAAGGGCCCTCCCTGCGGCCCATTCTTCAGGGGATTGTCTAAATATGTCCAGTGCATTGGCGTTGGCAGCGCGATTTCGTACCTTATATAGGATCTGATCGGCTTCTTTTTCTCGGGCATGAAACAATGACGAATTTCGTTACAGAACGCGGCGTCCATAAGGATGAGCCCGCGAGCGGTTCGGCCGTCAACCTCGGCGAGCTTCCGGCCTGGCAATTGAGCGATCTGTATGCGGGCCCTGAAGATCCCGCCATCGCCGCGGACTTCGCCCGGCTCGACACGCGCATCGCGGACTTCGAGAAACATCGCGGCAAAGTCGCCGAACTCTCCGGCGCCGCATTCGCGGCCGCGATCGCCGAATACGAGGCGATCAGCGAGATCACCGGAAAGATCGGCAGTTTCGCGCAGCTCTATCAGACCGAAGATGTCTCCGATCCCGCGCGCGGGCGCTTCTATCAGGACATCAGCGAGCGCCTGACGGTACTCGGCGGACGGCTATTGTTCTTCACCCTCGAGATCAACCGCCTCGAGGACGACGCGCTGGCGCGGAAAATGTCCGATGCGCGCGCCGGGCACTATCATCCGTGGGTGAGGGACTTGCGTATTTCGCGCAAACACGAACTCACCGACGACCTTGAGAAACTGTTCCTGGACAAGAGCACGACCAGCCGCACGGCTTGGGTGCGCCTGTTCGATGAGACCCTCGCGGGAGTGCGTGTCGCCGTCGAAGGCGAGCCCGCGCCGCTGACCCTGACCGCGGCGCTCAATCGTTTTTCCGATCCCGACGAAAACAAGCGCCGCGCCGCCGCGAAGGGCGTCGGCGCGGCGCTGGGCGAAAAAGCGCAGCTGATCACGCTTGTCACCAATGTCCTTGCCAAGGACAAGGCGGTCGAGGATGACTGGCGCAGGTTTCCCCGCCCCGTGTCCTCGCGCAATCTCGCCAACCTCGTCGAAGACGAAGTTGTCGATGCGCTCGTCAGCGCCGTGAAGGGCGCCTACAAGGACACCGCACACCGCTACTACGCGCTCAAGGCCAAGTGGATGGGCAAGGACCATCTCGCGTATTGGGATCGCAACGCGCCATTACCGGCAACAGCCAAGCGCGATATCCCATGGACCGAAGCGAAGTCCACGGTGCTCGACGCCTACAACAAGTTCTCGCCGAAGATCGCCGGTATCGCGCGGGACTTCTTCGACAAGAACTGGATCGACGCGCCCGCGCGTCCCGGCAAGGCGTCAGGCGCTTTTTCGCACCCGACCGTCCCGTCGGCGCACCCCTACATTCTCCTGAACTACCTCGGCAGCCCGCGCGACGTCGCCACCCTCGCGCATGAACTCGGTCACGGCGTGCACCAGGTGCTGGCCGCGCCGCAGGGCTATCTCGTCTCGGGAACGCCTTTGACTCTCGCGGAAACCGCGTCCGTGTTCGGCGAAATGCTCACCTTCCAGTCGCTCCTGGCGCAGGAAACGCGCCCGGCGGAACGCCGCGCGCTGCTCGCCGGCAAGGTTGAGGACATGCTCAATACCGTGGTGCGCCAGGTCGCCTTCCACGAGTTCGAGCGTCAGGTGCACGACGAGCGCAAAAGCGGCGAGCTTTCGATGGAGCGCCTGTGCGAGCTTTGGATGGGGATTCAGGGCGACAGCTTGGGCCCCAAGATCCGTTTCGACGACGAATACAAGTACTACTGGACCTACATCAGCCATTTCCTGCATGTCCCGTTCTACGTCTACGCCTACGCCTTCGGGGACTGCCTGGTGAACGCGCTTTACAACGTCTATGCGACCAGGGCCGTTCCCGACTTCGAGGCCAAATATCTCGATATGCTCGCCGCCGGCGGCAAGCTGCGTCACAAGGAACTGCTCGCGCCGTTCGGGCTCGACGCGACCGACCCGGGTTTCTGGCGCCGCGGCATGAAGACCATCGAAGGCTTTATCGATGAGTTGGAGAAGATGGGTTAGTGGCGAAGTCCGAGAACACCGTCACGGGCCGCGTTCGGCGTTACGCGCAGGTGGGAACCGCCATCGGCGGTTTCGCCGCGCGCGTTGCGGGCGAACGCGTTCTTGGGATCAAAGGCGACAGCGCGAAGAACGCCGAAACTCTGAAGCTCGCGCTCGGCGGCCTCAAAGGTCCATTGATGAAGGTCGCGCAAATTCTCTCGTCGATCCCGGAGGCTTTGCCGGCGGAATACGCCGCCGAACTCGCGCAGCTTCAAGCCAATGCCCCGCACATGGGCTGGCCCTTCGTGAACCGGCGCATGACCGCCGAACTCGGCGCCGATTGGAAATCCCGTTTCGCCGCGTTCGAACGCGAGGCCGCCAAGGCGGCTTCGCTCGGCCAGGTGCATAAGGCGCAAACGGCCAAGGGCGAGGTGCTCGCCTGCAAGCTCCAGTATCCCGATATGGAATCGGTGGTGGAGGCGGACCTCCGCCAACTGAAACTCGTTTTTGCGGCCTATCGCCGTTTCGATCCGGCCATCGACCCCTCGGAAATCCACAAGGAAATTTCCGAGCGCTTGCGCGAGGAACTCGACTATGAGCACGAGGCCAGGAACCTCGCGCTCTACCGCCACATGCTCGCGAAGGAGAAGGGAGTGCATGTCCCCGATGTGCACGAGAACCTCTCCACGCGCCGTTTGCTGACGATGTCATGGCTGGAGGGCCGGCCGTTGAAGGACGTCGCCGCCGAGGCCGATCAGAAAACCCGCGACGCCATCGCGGTGAACATGTTCCGCGCCTGGTACGTGCCGTTCTACCAGTACGGCGTCATTCACGGCGACCCGCACCTCGGCAACTATACCGTCCGTCCCGATGCGTCCGTCAATCTCATGGACTTCGGCTGCATCCGCGTCTTCGCGCCGTCTTTCGTCAAGGGCGTCATCGACCTCTACCGCGCGCTGCAAGAGAACGAGCGCGATCTCGCCGTGTCCGCCTACGAGACCTGGGGCTTCAAGGGCCTCAGCAACGAGATGATCGACGTGCTCAATATCTGGGCCGCCTTCGTCTACGCGCCCTTGATGGAAGACCGCCCGCGCCTGGTCGAGGAAACCAATGCCGCCGAATACGGCCGCGACGCCGTCGCCAAGGTGCACAAGGAACTGAGACGTCTTGGCGGAGTGAAGCCGCCGCGCGAATTCGTGCTCATGGACCGCGCCGCCATCGGCCTGGGCTCGGTCTTCATGCACCTCAACGCCAAGGTGAACTGGTACCGCCTCTTCCACGAAACCATCGAAGGCTTCGACGTGAAGAACCTGGCGAAGGTGCAGGGCGCGGCGCTGAAAAAGGCGGAACTCGCCTAGCGACGCTCGCCCCGGCCCCTCACCCGCTTGCGGGAGAGGGGGGGGAGGGGCGTACCTAATCCTCGCTCTTCGCTTCCTGTGTCGCCGGCGTGCACGCTTCCGGCGTGAAATTGCAGTCGGCGGTCAGGTTCATCACGCCGCTGAGAAGGTCGTTCTCGATGGTCACCTGCACCGGGATGAAGCGGTCATCGGCGGTGAACAGGATCTTCCCGCGCGATTCCTGCATGCGTTCCTCGCCGCGAGGCGAGAAGCCGGCGATCGGCACCAGCGTGGTGTTCACCGTGATCACGTTGTACTGCTTGTCGTTGATGGTGACGCCGCGCGGCGCGCTCGAGGTGCCGACGATGTCATAGCGGCGCTGGCCGTCGTACACCGGCACGCGGAATTTCACCGGCGCTTTGTCCGCGCCTTGTGCCATCACCTGGTGACGCGCGGCGATGAAAGCGGCCATCGGGTCCACCGCGCCCGTGCGCTGGTTCTCCGGCACGGGTTTCTTCTTGTCGCGGCCCCTGTCGTTTTTATTCCAGGGCAGTTCGTCGTAGCTCAGTTCCTCGCCCGTCTCGCGCTGGATATAGCGCTCCTTGGTCGAGGTCAGCCGCGTCGCCGGGTCGTAGGTCATGAGCAGGCTGGAGTCGATCTCCGAGCCCGACCAGTCGCGCCGGTAGCTCGAAGGCAACAGCGTCACGGCATTCTCGCTGGTTGCGAAAGTCCCTTCGCCGCTCAAGTCGGCGCGAAATTCGCGCACCCATTTCGCGACGCCGCCGGCCGTCAGCTTGAGGCCGGTGGTATAGTTGTCCGAGTCTTGCGCAAGGGAAACGACGGCGTCGCCCACATGCAGACCGCCCACCATCAACGAATAGGCAAGACGCTCATTTTGCGCGGCGTCCTGGGCCCAACTCGGTATGCTCGCGGCGGTCAAGGCCAGCAGCCCGCCGATGGTGCCCGCCGTCAGGCGGCGATAGAAATCGTGCATCGGTAATCCTCCGGTGCCCTCCCGGAGGGAATCTATAGGGATTCCGTGTCCTTTTTCTAGGGGCGCGGGCCATATGCCACGAAAAGACCTCTTTCGCTCCCGCAGCAATTGCGCGGAGAGTTGGCAAGGTCGCGTGAACTGTGTCAGGTTTCCAGCTTGCTGGTTTTGCTCGTTACAAAAGGTGGTTCGTAAAAAGTGTTGGTCCCCCCAGGTTCTTTGGGGGGCATTGGGGGATTTCCATGCAGATTGGCGTACTGAAGGAGCGCCGCGCGGGCGAAACGCGCGTCGCGGCCACACCCGATACTGTCAAAAAACTCGTGGCCGCCGGCTGTAAGGTAACAGTGGAAACCGGAGCGGGCGCGGGCTCCCAGATTAGCGACGCTTTGTTTCAGGAGGCCGGTGCGACCATCGCGCCCACCGCCGCCGCCGCGGCCGCCTCCGACGTCGTTTTCAAAATCCAGAAGCCGATGACCGCCGCCGAAGGCACGGACGAGGTGAGTTACCTCAAATCCGGCTCGGTCCTGATGGCACACCTGTCCGCGCAGACCAGCAGGGACCTGATGCAGGCGCTCGCGAGCCAGGGTGTCACAACCTTTGCCATGGAACTGATGCCGCGCATCAGCCGCGCGCAAGCCATGGACGTCCTTTCCTCGCAGTCCAACCTCGCGGGTTACAAGGCGGTGGTCGACGCCGCCGCTACTTTCGGGCGGGCGATGCCGATGATGATGACCGCCGCCGGCACCATCGCCCCGGCGCGCGTTCTCGTGTTCGGCGCGGGCGTCGCCGGTCTGCAAGCGATCGCCACCGCCAAGCGCATGGGCGCGGTGGTTTACGCGACCGACGTTCGCTATGCGACGAAGGAGCAGGTCGAATCTCTCGGCGGCAAATTCATCGTCGTCGACGAGGAGAAGATGAAAGCCGCCCAAACGGCCGGCGGCTACGCCAAGGAAATGGACGACGATTTCAAGCGCAAGCAGGCCGAAGCCGTGCGCGCCGAAGTCGCCAAGTCCGACATCGTCATCACCACCGCGCTGATTCCCGGAAAATCTGCGCCGCGTCTTGTGGCCGGCGATGTGGTCGCGCTGATGAAGGCCGGCTCCGTGATCGTCGATCTCGCCGCCGAAGCGGGCGGCAATGTCGAGGGCACGGTGAAAGACCAGGCCGCGGTGACCGCTAACGGCGTCACCATCCTCGGCTACACCAACATGGCCGCGCGTCTCGGGCGCGATGCAAGCTCATTATTCTCGAAGAACATTCTCAACTTCATCACGCTGATGCTCGAAAAGGGCACCGGCAATCTCAAGATCAATTGGGAAGACGAACTGGTCAAAGGCACGCTCGTCACCAAGGACGGAAAGATCGTTCATCCGTCGCTCGCTGGTTAGGGGGACACCTATGGAAATGGCAACCAATCCAGATACCTTCTGGTACCTCATCACCATCTTCGTGCTCGCGGTGTTCGTCGGCTTCTATGTGGTGTGGAGCGTAACTCCGGCGCTGCATTCGCCCCTGATGGCGGTCACCAACGCGGTGTCCAGCGTCATCATCGTCGGCGCCATCCTCGCCGCCGGGCCCGAAGAGATCACCAGTTCCAAGATCCTCGGCTTCTTTGCCGTGATGCTCGCGTCCGTGAATATCTTCGGCGGCTTTATCGTCACCCAGCGCATGCTTGCCATGTTCAAGAAGAAGGGCAAATAGCATGTCGCAAGGCGCAACCCTCTTCGCTTACATCGTCGCGGGTGTCTTCTTCATCCTGACGCTGCGCGGCCTTTCCAGTCCCGAGACTTCCCGCAAGGGCAATATGTTCGGGATGGTCGGGATGGCCATCGCCATCTTCACCACCCTGACGTCCCCCGTTGTGCAGGAATATGTGTGGATCGTCGCCGGCATCGCCGTCGGCGGCGCCATCGGCGTCGTCATCGCCAAGAAGATCGAGATGACCGCCTTGCCGCAGCTTGTCGCGGCGTTCCACAGCCTCGTCGGCCTGGCGGCCGTCCTCGTGGCGACCTCGGCGCTGCTATCGCCCACCAGCTACGGCTTAGGTGAAGTCGGAAGCATCGCCACTGGCAGCCTCGTCGAAATGTCGATCGGCCTTGCCATTGGGGCGATCACCTTCTCGGGCTCGATCATCGCCTTCGCCAAGCTGCAAGGCCTCATGACCGGCAACCCGCTGGTGTTCAAGGGGCAGCATCTTCTCAACGCCCTTCTCGGCATCGCCATCGTCGCCCTGGTGGTGATGTTCTGCCTCAGCGAGAATCACAACATGTTCTTCGCGCTGATGGCCCTCAGCTTTCTGATCGGATTTCTGCTCATCCTGCCGATCGGCGGCGCCGACATGCCGGTCGTGGTCTCGATGCTGAACAGCTACTCGGGCTGGGCGGCGGCGGGTATCGGATTCACGCTGCACAACAGCCTGCTCATCATCGTCGGTGCGCTGGTCGGCTCGTCGGGCGCCATCCTCTCCTACATCATGTGTAAGGGGATGAACCGGTCCATCTTCAGCGTCATCCTCGGCGGCTTCGGCGGTGATGCGGCCTCCGCCGCCGGCGGCGGCAAGAAGGAGGCGCGGCCGCACAAGGCCGGCTCCGCCGACGACGCGGCCTTCATCATGAAGAACGCCAGCAAGGTCATCATCGTGCCGGGTTATGGCATGGCGGTCGCCCAGGCGCAGCACGCCCTGCGGGAGATGGCCGACCAATTGAAGAAGGAAGGTGTCACGGTGAAATACGCCATTCACCCGGTCGCGGGCCGCATGCCCGGCCACATGAACGTGCTCCTCGCCGAAGCCAATGTTCCGTATGACGAAGTCTTCGAACTCGAGGAGATCAACCACGAGTTCTCGACCGCCGACGCGGTCTACGTCATCGGCGCCAACGACGTCACGAACCCGGTCGCCAAGAGCGATCCCGCCAGCCCGATCTTCGGCATGCCGATCCTGGATGTCGAAAAGGCGAAAACGGTCCTGTTCGTGAAGCGCTCCATGGGCGCCGGCTACGCGGGCGTCGATAACGAACTCTTCTACCGCGACAACACCATGATGCTGCTCGGCGACGCCAAAAAGATGACCGAGGAGATCGTCGGGTCGCTGTGACGCTCTGATTTTCCGGAAAGCGCCGCGCGGAGAACCCCTCGCGGCGCTTTTTTTGCGTGCGCGAGTTGTGCCACACTCCGGCCTGTGACCAGGTAGGGGATAGCCTTGAAAGAAACGAGCGAACTCACGGTCCGCGGCATTCTCATCGGCGCGGCGATCACGTTTATTTTCACCGCCGCCAATGTTTATCTCGGCCTGAAAGTCGGGCTCACCTTCGCCACCTCCATCCCCGCCGCCGTGATCTCCATGGCGATCCTGCGCAAGGTGCGCGACGCCGGGATCCTCGAAAACAATATCGTTCAAACCGTCGCCTCGTCGGCGGGCACGCTCTCCTCCATCATTTTCGTCCTGCCCGGCCTGATCATGATCGGCTGGTGGACCGATTTTCCCTACTGGACGACTTTCGGCATCTGCGCCGCCGGCGGCATCCTGGGCGTGATGTTCTCTATCCCCCTGCGTCGGGCACTGGTCGTGCAGTCGTCGCTGCCGTTCCCGGAAGGCGTCGCGGCGGCTGAGGTTCTGAAGGTCGGCACCGAAACACGCGCTGGCGCTCAAGAAGCCAAAGCGGGGTTCGCCGTCATCGTCATCAGCACCCTTGTGTCCGCGGCCCACACCGCGCTGATCGGCGCGAAGCTTCTCTCGGGCGAACTCGCCGCCTATTTCCGCGTCGGCTCTTCGGCCACCGGCATCGCCGGTGGGCTGTCTTTTGCCTTGCTCGGGGCCGGGCATCTCGTCGGGCTCTCGGTCGGCGCCGCGATGTTCTGCGGGTTCCTGATCGCCTGGGGTGTGGCGACACCCATTCTAACCGGACTCCACCCGGCCCAGGGCGCCGCCGTCGATGTCGCGCGCACGGTCTGGGCCGCCCAAGTACGCTTCATTGGCGCCGGCGCGATTGGTATCGCGGCGCTTTGGAAATTATTCGAGCTTGTCGGTCCGATCTGGCGCGGCATGGCCGTGGCCCGCGCGGCCCGCGCTCAAGCCAATGTCACGGTCCGCGAGGACCAGGATCTGTCCGCGCGAACCATCGGCCTTGTCACCCTTGTCTCGCTCGGCCCCATCGCGCTCCTGTTATGGCAATTCTTGGCCAGCAGCGCCCTCGCGGCCGGCACTCTCGGCTTTGTTTTCGCCAGCCTCATCTACATCGTGATCGTCGGCGCCTTCATCGCTTCGGTCTGCGGCTATATGGCCGGCCTCATCGGTTCGTCCAACAGTCCGCTGTCTGGCGTGGGCATCATCGCGATCCTCGGCGCGGCGCTTCTGCTGACGCCGTTCGCCGCCGCGGCTACGGACGAGACCCGGCAGGCCCTCATCGCCTTTGCGCTGTTCGTGACGTCGATCATTTTTGCCGGCGCGACCATCTCCAACGACAATCTCCAGGATCTGAAAACCGGCCAACTCGTCGGCGCCACGCCGTGGCGGCAGCAAGTCGCGCTCATGTTCGGCGTCGTCGCGGGCGCCGCCGTGATCCCGCCGATCCTCGATCTCCTCAACCAGGCCTATGGCTTTGCCGGCGCCGTGCGCGCCGAGGGCTTGACCACCGATCCGCTGCCCGCTCCGCAAGCCACCTTGATTTCCAGTCTCGCGCGCGGCGTGCTCGGCGGCGATCTCGATTGGAGCTTGCTTGCCATTGGCGGGGCGGTGGGTGCCGGCTTGTTGCTCGTCGACGCCGTCCTCGCCCGCAAAGGTTGGCTGCGGATCCCACCGCTCGCCGTAGGGATCGGCATCTATCTGCCCATGACCATCACCGTGCCGGTGTTCGTCGGCGCGGTGCTGGGGTGGTTCTATGACCGCCGCGCCGAACGCACGGCCAACCCCGCCGCCGTGAAGCAGATGGGCGTGCTCATGGCCTCGGGCATGATCGTGGGAGAAAGTATCTTTGGCGTCCTGCTCGCGGGCCTCATCGTCGGCACCGGCGACGACGCGCCGCTCGCGCTCGTCGGCGGCTCCTTCGCGGGAGCCGCCGAGTTTCTCGGTCCCATCGTTTACGCGGCCTTGGCCTGGGGGCTGTACCGCGTGGCGTCCAAGCGCGCCCTCTAGTTCCGCGCCTTGTCGACCAGACGGCTGTTCTTCAACCAGCGCATCATGCCGCGCAGGCGCGCGCCGACCTCTTCGATCTGGTGATTGGCTGCGTTGCGGCGCATCGCCTTGAAGCTGGGCTGGCCCGCTTTGCACTCGGTCATCCAATGCGAGACAAACTTGCCCTGCTGGATCTCGCCCAGGATGCGTTTCATCTCTTTTTTGGTTTCGTCCGTCACGATACGCGGACCTGCGGTGTAATCGCCGTACTCGGCCGTGTTGGAGATCGAGTAGCGCATATCGGCGAGACCGCCTTCATACATCAGGTCCACGATCAGCTTCATTTCGTGCAGGCATTCGAAGTAGGCCATCTCGGGCGCATAACCGGCCTCGGTCAACGTCTCGTAGCCGGCCGTGATCAGGGCCGAGAGGCCGCCGCACAACACGGCTTGTTCGCCGAACAGATCCGTTTCGCATTCTTCACGGAACGTGGTTTCAAGGATGCCGGCGCGGCCGGCGCCGATAGCCGAGGCATACGAAAGCGCGATCTGCTTCGCGGTGCCCGAAGCGTCCTGCGCCACCGCGATCAGGGCCGGCACGCCCGCGCCGCGCGTGTATTCGGCGCGCACCGTGTGGCCCGGTCCCTTCGGGGCGACCATGAACACGTCGAGGTCCCTGCGCGGCTCGATCAGGTTGAAATGGACATTGAGTCCGTGGGCGAAGGCAATCGCGGCGCCCCTGGGAAGGTTGTCGCGCACGTCGTCCTTGTAGATGTCGGCCTGCAATTCGTCCGGCGTCAGGAACATCACGACATCGGCCCACTTGGCGGCATCCGACGGGGTCATGATGCTGAAGTTCTCCTGCGCGGCCTTCGCGCGGGAGAACGAGCCTTCCTTGAGGGCGACCGCGACGTTCTTGACGCCCGATTCGCGCAAATTGAGCGCATGGGCGTGGCCCTGGCTGCCGTAGCCGATGATGGCGACGCGCTTTTCCTTCACCAGGTTCGCATCGGCGTCGCGGTCGTAATAGACTTGCATGGGATCCTCGTTCTTTCTTGAAGCGTGAGTTAAGCGTGCGGACGCAGGCCGCCCGTGCCGCGCGCGATGGCGGCGATTCCGGTACGTGAAATTTCAGCAAGGCCCAGAGGGCGCATCAGTTCAATGAAAGCGTCGATCTTCTGGCTGTTGCCGACGATCTCGAACACGAACGATTCAACGGTCGAATCCACCACGTTGGAGCGGAAGATGTCACCGATCCGCAGCGCTTCGTTGCGCTTCTCGCCGGCGCCGACGACCTTCACGAGCGCCAGTTCACGCGCGACCGACGGCCCTTCCTCGGTCAGGTCGCGCACTTCATGCACGGGGATCAGGCGTCCGAGCTGGGCTTTGATTTGTTCGATGATCCGCCGCGTGCCGGCGGTCAGGACGTTGATGCGCGACAGGTTGCGGGCCGGATCGACCTCGGCCACCGTCAGGCTTTCGATGTTGTAGCCGCGCGCCGCGATCATGCCGATCACGCGCGCCAACACCCCGGCTTCGTTATCCACCAGCACCGAGATCACATGCCGGTGCATATCCGCCGTGGCCGGACGCGGCGGCGGCGCGGCGGCGGGCGCTTCGGCGGTCATCTGCGGTTGGCGCGGCGCCGGGGGCGCCTTTGCGCGTGTTCTGTTCTTACGCATGTTTCTTCCGCCTTAGACCAGAGCGCGGCCTTCGGCCGACACGTTCGCGAAACCGCCATCCGCCGCGCTCAGCATCATCTCGTTATGCGGTTTCCCGGACGGGATCATCGGGAAACAGTTCTCGTTCGGGTCCACGCACACGTCGACGATCACGGGGCCCTCGGTCGTCATCATTGTTCGAATCGTTTCGTCCAGCATCGCGGGATCGCTCACGCGCAGCCCCGTCCACCCGAAGGCCCCGGCCAGTTTCACGAAGTCGGGCAGGGCCTCGCTATAGCTTTGCGAATAGCGTCCGCCGTGCATCAATTCTTGCCATTGCCGCACCATGCCCATGTACTGGTTGTTCAGGATGAACACCTTCACCGGCGCGCGGTGCTGCACGGCGGTGGAAAGCTCCTGGATGTTCATGAGGATCGACGCTTCTCCGGCGATGTCGATCACCAGCGCGTCCGGATGGGCGATCTGCGCGCCGATCGCGGCCGGCAAGCCGTAGCCCATGGTGCCGAGACCGCCGGAGGTCAGCCATTTGTTGGGCTCCTGGAAGCGGTAGAACTGCGCGGCCCACATCTGATGCTGGCCCACTTCAGTCGTGATGATGACGCTGGAGGCCTTGGTCAGTTCGTACAGGCGCTGCACCGCGTATTGCGGTTTGATCGTCGCGCCGCGCTGCTCGAAACCGAGGCAGTCGCGTTCGCGCCAGTCTTCGATTTTCGCCCACCAGGCTTTGAGCGCGCCGGTATCCCGGCGGCGCGGGCGGCTGTTCCATTCCGTGATCATCAGGCGCAGGGTTTCGGCGCAGTCGCCCACCACCGGCACATCCACCAGCACGTTCTTATTGATCTGCGAAGGATCGATATCGACGTGAATCTTCTGCGAACCGGGCGAGAAGGCGTCGAGCCGCCCGGTCACGCGGTCATCGAAGCGCGCGCCGATGTTGATCATCACATCGCAGTCGTGCATCGCGAGATTGGCTTCATAAAGCCCGTGCATCCCCACCATGCCCAGCCACGCGCGGCCCGCGGCCGGATAAGCGCCAAGTCCCATGAGGGTCGAGGTGATGGGGAAGCCCGTCAACTCCACCAGTTCGCGCAGCAGTTCGGACGCTTCCGGCCCGGCGTTGATCACGCCGCCGCCGGTGTAGAACAGCGGGCGTTCCGCCTCCGCCATCAGGCCCACCGCCATCTTCACCGCGGCTCTGTCGGGCACGGTGCGGGGGCGGTAGGTCTTGTGTTGCTCGCTCGGGATATCGCGCGGCGGCGGCGTATAGGCCCCCAGCGCGAGCGCGACATCCTTCGGGATATCGATCACGACCGGGCCGGGACGTCCCGACCGCGCCACGTAGAACGCCTCATGGATGATGCGCGGCAGGTCGCGCACATCCTTCACAAGGTAATTGTGTTTTGTGCAGGCACGCGTGATGCCGATGGTGTCGGCTTCCTGGAAGGCGTCGCTGCCGATCAGGCCGGTCGGCACCTGGCCGGTGAAACAGACAATAGGAATGGAATCCATCAGCGCGTCGGTGAGACCGGTGACGGCGTTGGTGGCGCCGGGGCCGGAAGTGACGAGCACGCAGCCCACGCGTCCGGTCGAGCGCGCATAGCCTTCCGCCGCGTGTACCGCCGCCTGCTCGTGACGCACCAGCACATGACGAATGCGGTTTTGCTTGAACAGCTCGTCGTACAGCGGCAGCACGGCGCCGCCCGGATAGCCGAACAGGACGTCGACGCCCTGATCCTCAAGGGCCTTCAACACAAGATGGGCGCCGGAAAATTTGGATTTGCTCATGAAAGACACTCGGGCCGGGCGGTTAAGGGGGCGGAACCTATTGATGGTGTGCTGCACCGTCAATAATTTACGGAAAAAAACACAGATAAATTTGTAAGAAAAGTTCGTAAATTACATAAATAAGTAATAAAATTATACAGCAGCGGCATGAACCCCTCTTTCGCCGAGTGCCGCGACCACGGCTTCGGTGAGTTCGGCGGTCGATGCGCTGCCTCCGATGTCCCGGGTCCGCGCGCCGCTTTCCAAAGCGGAGGCCACAGCGCGCTCCAGACGCGCCGCGAGGTCGGCTCTTCCCAACGAGTGTCGCAGGGCGAGGCCGAGGCTCAGGATCATCCCGCACGGATTGGCGTCGTTTTTCCCCGCGATGTCCGGGGCCGAGCCATGGATCGGCTCATAGAGTCCCGGCGTTCCCGGCGCCCCGAGGGAGGCGGACGGCAACATGCCCAGCGATCCCGTCAACATCGCGGCCTGGTCGGACAATATGTCGCCGAACAGATTGTCGGTCAGGATCACGTCGAACTGCAGCGGTGCGCGCACAAGCTGCATGGCGCAGTTGTCGGCCAGCATGTGCGAGAGCGTCACGTCGCTATATTCGGCGTCACGCAGATTCTGCACTTCCTCGCGCCACAACAGGCCCGCTTCCATCACGTTCGCCTTGTCGGCGGAACAGACGACGCCCTTACGCGTGCGCGCGAGTTCAAAAGCCACGCGCGCCACGCGCCGGATTTCATCGCAGGTGTAGCTGTGCGTGTTGATGCCGCGCCGCTTGCCGCCCGGAAGCGCGGAGACGCCGCGCGGCTCGCCGAAGTAAACGCCACCCGTCAGTTCACGCACGATCATCAGGTCCAGTCCCTTGACCACCTCGGGTTTCAAGCTCGAGGCGTCGCTGAGGCTCGGGAAAAGCACGGCGGGCCTCAAGTTGGCGAACACCTGCATCGCCCCGCGCAGTTCCAACAGACCGGCTTCCGGCCGCCGGTGGAAGGGCTGGTTCGCCCACTTCGGTCCGCCGACGGCGCCGAGCAGCACCGCGTCGGCGACGCGGGCCGCCGCGACGGTCGCCGGCGCCAGTGGAACGCCGGCGACATCGATCGCCGCGCCGCCGATCAAGCCGGTGGTGACGCTGACCGCGAGGTTTTCGTGGGCGCTGAACCAGTTCAGCACCTTGCGCGCGGCGGCGGCGACCTCGGGGCCGATCCCGTCGCCGGGCAGGAGGAGAACGTTCTTAGTCATGGGCGGGGTTTCCTGTGTTGCGCCAAGGTTCGCGCCAGACGCGCGTCAGTTCGAACCGGGCGATATCGTTTTCGTGTTGAAGAGTGACGCCGATCTCGTCGAGGCCGGCGATGAGCAGGTTCTTGCGTGCGGGTTCGATCTCGAACCGACGCTCGCGGCCGTCGGCCGTGATGATCAGTTGCCGCGGAAGATCGACCGTCATCTCGCTGGTCGTGGAGGTGGAGGCGAGGGCGTCGAGCGCGTCCACCTCCTCCGTCGGCAGCGTGACGCAAAGGAGGCCGTTCTTCACGCAGTTGGACGCGAAGATGTCGGCGAAGCTCGGCGCGATGACGCAGCGGATGCCAAAGTCGGCAAGCCCCCACGGCGCGTGTTCGCGGCTCGACCCGCAGCCGAAATTGGCGCCCGCGATCAGGATCGTCGCGCGGCGGTAGGGTTTCCGGTTCAGGACAAAGTCCGGTTTTTCGCTGCCGTCGGCGCCGAACCTCATGTCGTAGAAAACAAACTTGCCGAGCCCCGACCGCTTGACGGTCTTCAGGAACTGCTTCGGCATGATGGCGTCGGTGTCGACATTCGCAAGCGGCAAGGGGGCCGCCGGGCCTGTCAGCGTGGTGAACGGGGTCATCGTGCGCCTCCTGCGAGCAAAATGGGTGCCGCGAGCCGGCGGACATCGGTGAGTTGGCCCGTGACGGCCGCCGCCGCCGCCATCGCCGGCGAGACCAGATGCGTGCGGCTGTCGCGGCCCTGGCGGCCCTCGAAGTTGCGATTGGAGGTCGAGGCGCAGCGTTCGCCGGGCCCCAGCACATCGGGGTTCATGGCCAGGCACATCGAACATCCCGGCTTGCGCCATTCGGCGCCGGCGGCGCGGAACACATCGTGCAGACCTTCGCTCTCGGCTTGGCGGCGCACGGCGTCGGAGCCGGGCACGACCAGCATCACCACGCCCTTTGCAACCGTGCGTCCTCTCATGACATCGGCCGCGGCCCGCAGATCCTCGATGCGTCCGTTGGTGCACGAGCCCAGGAACACCTTGTCGATGCGGATGCCGTCGAGTTCTTGTCCCGCCGCGAGTCCCATATAGGCGAGGGCGCGCTCAACCTGCGTGCGCTTGCCGGCGTCGGTGAATTTTTCCAAGGCCGGCACGCGGCCGCTGATGGGCGCGACGTCCTCGGGGCTTGTGCCCCAGGTCACATGCGGCACGATGCCCGCGGCGTCGATCACGACCTCACGATCGAAATGCGCCGCAGGGTCGGACGCCAGGCCGCGCCAATAGGCGACGGCTTCGCTCCACCGCGCGCCTTGGGGCGCGTGTGGGCGCCCTTGCATGTAGGCGAATGTCTTGTCGTCCGGCGCGATCAACCCGGCGCGCGCGCCGACCTCGATCGTCATGTTGCACAGGGTCATCCGGCCTTCCATCGACAGCGCGCGGACGGCGTCGCCCTGATATTCGATGACGTATCCCGTTCCCCCCGCCGTGCCGATGCGTCCGATGACCACAAGCGCGATATCCTTCGCGGTCACGCCCGGATCAAGCTGACCGTCGATGATCACGCGCATGTTGCGCGCCTTCTTCATGCGCAAGGTTTGCGTCGCCAGAACATGTTCGACCTCGGACGTGCCGATCCCGAACGCGAGCGTGCCGAACGCGCCGTGGGTCGATGTATGCGAATCGCCGCAGACGATGGTTTTGCCGGGCAGGGTCAGGCCCTGCTCGGGTCCGATGACGTGGACGATGCCATGGCGTTCATCGGTCGGCGGGAAGTAGCCGATCGCGAAATCGCGGGCGTTCTCGTCCAGCGCGGCGAGCTGTGCGCGGCTCTCCAGATCGGCCACATGCGCCTCGCGGTCCTGCGTGGTCGGAACGTTGTGATCGGCGACCGCCCAGGTCATATCCGGGCGGCGCACTTTGCGTTTGGCGGTGCGCAATCCCTCGAAGGCCTGGGGCGAGGTCACCTCGTGCACGAGGTGCAGGTCGATGTAGAGCAGCGCGAGACCGTCGTCGTCCGCGGTGACGGTGTGGCTGTCCCAGATCTTGTCGTAGAGGGTACGGGCGTAAGTCATCTCAGCGGTCTCCCTGCGCGGCCGCGCGATAGGCGCGGTTCACCGCGCTGGTGACGGCGTGCAGCGAGGCCAGCAGCACGTCTTCATGGATTCCCGCGCCGTAGAAACGCTGATTGTCGGAGGTTTGTATCTGTACATAGGTCGCCGCGTCGCTTCCCGCGCCGCCGCCGCGCGACTTCTGCCGCAGGTCGACAATATCGAAGTTCAGATCCACGATATTCTTGATGGCGTTGCAGTAGGCTTCCACCGGTCCTATGCCGAGGCCGTCCACCGCGTGGATGGCGCCGCGCGCCGACACGGTGGCGCTCAGCGAGACCTTGAACGGGCTAAGATGGCGGCAGGTGTACTGACGGAACAGGAGGACATCGTCGGCGCGCAGGAATTCGGTCTCGAACAATTCCCAGATATCGCAGGGACTCAACTCGGCCGCGTTTTCCGAATGCGCTTGAACGGTCTTGGCGAATTCGACCTGCATGGCCGGCGGCAGCACCAGGCCGTATTCATGCTCCAGGACGAAGGCCACGCCGCCTTTGCCCGACTGGCTGTTGATGCGGATGACGGCTTCATATCGTCGTCCGACGTCGGCGGGATCGATGGGCAGGTAGGGCACTTCCCATAGACCCGAGTTGCTTTCACTTTGCGCCGCGAGGCCCTTCTTGATGGCGTCCTGATGCGAGCCCGAGAAGGCCGCGAACACCAGTTCACCGGCGTAGGGATGGCGCGGATGCACCGGGATCTTCGTGCAATGCTCGGTCACCTCGACAAGCCGCTTGATGTCGGAGAAGTCCAGGCCCGGATCGAGGCCTTGCGTGAACATGTTGAGCGCCAGGGTGACGAGATCGACGTTCCCGGTCCGCTCGCCGTTGCCGAACAGGGTGCCTTCGACGCGGTCGGCGCCGGCCATCAATGACAGCTCGGCCGCGGCCACCGCCGTGCCGCGGTCATTGTGGGGATGCACCGAAACAACGACCGAATCGCGCCCGTTGATGTTTTCCGAAAACCATTCGATCTGGTCGGCGTAGACGTTGGGCGTGGCGAGTTCGACCGTGGCCGGCAGGTTGAAGATGATCTTGCGCTCCGGTGTGGGGCGCACCACCTCCATCACCGCCTCGCAAATTTCCTGCGAGAAATCGAGTTCCGTCCCGGAAAAACTCTCGGGCGTGTATTCGACGGTGATTTCGGCATCGCTGGTGGCGGCCAGCGCGGCGATACGGCGCGCCGCGTCCACGGCCAGCGTGCGGATGCCGTTACGGTCGGACTTGAACACTACGCGGCGCTGCAAGGTCGATGTGGAGTTGTAGAGGTGGATGATGGCGCGGCGGCAGCCTCGCAGGCTTTCGAAGGTCCGCTCGATGTGCGGGGTTCGCGCGGGGGTCAGAACCTGGATCGCGACGTCATCCGGGATCAGATTGTTGTCGATCAAATGGTGGATGAAATCGAACTCGGTTTGCGAGGCCGACGGAAAGCCCACCTCGATCTCCTTGAAGCCGGCGGCGATCAGGGCGTCGAACATGACTTGCTTGCGCTCGAGTCCCATCGGATCGGCGAGCGCCTGGTTGCCGTCGCGCAGGTCGACGCTGCACCAGACCGGCGGTTTGGAGATGACGCGGCTCGGCCATTGCCGCGCGTGAAGGGCGACCGGTTCAAAGGCCTGATACTTTGTGGCGGGATTTGCGCGCATGAGTGCTCCTTGGCCGCCGCGCAGAGAGCTGCAAGGCGCACCTGAAAAAAAGAAGGTCTGAGTTAGGGAATCAGAGTTCGGCTGAGATGAGCCGCCAACGTGCCGTTACGCCTGGCGGCTGAACCTAAGTCGAATGATAAGGAGCGCGGGAATAATCGCCGCGATAGGCGCAATCACGAGCGCGGACGTGGTCCGGGCGTCATCGGTGAGACAGGCGGAGATTGAGCGGGGGTTCATGACACGTAGCATCCACGACGTTCGACGAAGAAAACAGGGGAACTCTTCCCAGCGCTGTTAGAGCGCTGGGCCCGTAATGCTAAGTCGAAGTCGTGTGCCGAAATTGGTCATGAGGCGTCTCTATCGCGGCCTTTCCGTGCCGTCAAGCACATCTATGCAGAAAGAAATAAAGATGCGCTGAATTCATGCGCTCACTGAGGACGCGCCGGATTCACCTGCGCCGTCCGGCTCAAACGGCGGCACACCTGTTCGGCGTGATCGGGTGAGCGGAACAGACGCTGCTCGAGAAGTGCGTAGCTCCGGTTTGAAGCAAAGAAGCGGTAACGGTTCTTATCCTGGATGACCAGGCCCGCGGCGACGCCGCCGAGCTCGATCACATAGCGCAATGGCTGCGACATGGAGTTCGTCTTTCGATGTGCGGGAGTGGGGATGCCACGGGGAAAATCCGGAAAGCGGAGGGAGGATCCGCTCAAAAGGGGGAGGACTCGCCCCGTGGCACGCGTCGTGTGAGCCGCTAACGGCTTACATCAATGCTGACATCGATGCGCGCTATGCGCACCGATAAGAAGCTTGAAAGGTGAAATCGCCTGAACCGAAATCATGGATGTCTCCTTGCGAGGCGTATGTTCCACGCCGGATGCGTACGCGCGAGCGCTTCGGCCGCGGTTTCGCGAGAAAAGTGGAAACAAAAAAAGATCGTTCTCCCGCGTTTCCGCGCGGGAGAATGCCCGCCTCTGGTCGGCCGCTCGGCTACATGCTGAGACGCAGGTGTAAACCGATGGTCGTATCGCGCTGGTTGTCGTTCAGCAGAAGTGTGTTCACTTCGACGCCGCCGCTTAGGCGGCCTTGCCCCATCGCGAAGCCGCCGCCGACCGTCAGCCGGTCCTTCTTGGTGGAGAAGTCGGGGTCCGTGAACAGGCGGTTGTATGTCACGTTCGCATAGGGCCGCAGGACGCCGGTGAAGAATGTCGCGGTGCCGGCGAGCTTCCCCCACATATTCTCACCCTTGGTCTCGGCGTAGCTGAATCCGGCGCTGTCGGTATAGCCCTTGTCGCGCCAGCGGTTGTAGCTCACGCCCGCCGTGCCGGTGAGGCCGAAACGCGGCGCGATCAACCAGAAGGCGTTGCCGTCGAGCGAGGCGGACCACTCCATGTGATCGAAGGCCCCGGTGACGCGCGTTCCGGCCGACGTGCGCGAGAGATGTGACTCGCTGTCGGCATAGGACGCGGCGCCCGTGATCGAGAACATATCGTCGAGGACACGGGTGACATAGGTGCCCGCGAGCCATCCGTCGGAAGTGAGGTCTCCGCCCAAACTCGTGAGATCGGCCTTGGTCTGCAGATAACCGGCGTAGATCCCGACCATCCAGTTTTCGACGCGGTGATCGACGCCTGCGGTGAAGACATTGTTGTGGCCGTCGCGCTCAAGGCCCAGACGATCGTCGTCGAAGAAGTTTCCGCCCGCCGAGGCCCAGGCGCCATAGGTCGGCGCGCCGAAAACATTCGACGCGTCGGCGCGGCCGGCGGCCTGAATCTCGGCTTGCACGGCGACGGTCGTGTCGATGCCGATACGCCGCGTGGCGAGATCATCCAGCAGGCGTGTGTTGGCGCTCGCCTGTCCTGCGGACGAAACGCTGATATTTGCCGACACGATGTTGCGCTCGAGAACCGAAACGTCGAGACCGCCGGTCGTCGCGCCGCCGAGGATCTGACCGCAGGCGGGCGAGCCGCCGATCTGTCCGCGCACGGTGTCATAGGTGCAGAAGAAGGCGCTGTTCACGCCGCCTTGCGTCAAAGTCCCGCCGACCGAGCCCGATGCGCCGAGACCCAGTGCGTTTTGGGTGAAAGTCGCGGTGGATCCATCCGTCAGGGTGACGGTTTGCGCATGTGCGCCAGCCGTGAGCAGGCAGGCCGTCAGCGCGCCCGCGGCGATAGCGGTGGTGCGTGTCATATCGAAAAGCCCCAATCGAAGTCGGTGAGAAGAGTAGCGGTTGAGTGTGCAGGAAACGCCGCAACCTCGGAAAAGTTGCGCACGGCGCGCACGCGCGCCGTGCAAGGCGCGGCCTCGCGCGCAACCCGCCACAACACCGCCCCGGCGTCGCCGCAACTCCGGCGCACTGACCTCGTTTTATTCGTCACGTTCTGGACGAACCGGCGCCGGGTGTGTTGCGCTGATGGCCCGGAACCGCGGAGTGAGAAGCTCCGCCATCCAACAAGGAGAATTCAAAATGATGAAACGTATCCTGCTCGCCAGCGCCATCGCTGGTCTCACGGTTGCGCCTGCCATGGCGCAAGTGCTTGGCGGCGCGGCTGGTACGGCCGCCGGTGTCACGAGCGGTGTGACCGCCGGTTCGCTCGGAGCCGGCGCAAGTGCGGGCGCTACTGGAGCGTTGCGCGGCGGCGTCACCGCGCCGCAACCGAATGTGTCCGGTTCGCTGAACGGTGGCGCAGCGCGGACCTCGGGCTCGCTCGCGGGCTCGGCGAATGCCGCCGGCAACCTGAGTGCGTCGCCGGGCGGCGTCGGCGGCTCGACCTCGGCCGGCGGTAATCTGAACGCGACCACCAATGCTGCGACCACGAGGGCCGATACCGGGGCTGCCGTCGGCGCCAATGGTTCGGCGGGCGTGAATGCGGGTTCGACCTCGGTCGGCGCCGATACGTCCGGCTCCGCGACCACCGCGGGCGCGCTCACCGCGCGTCCGAAGTAGGCTCGTTTGAAATGGGAAACGCCGCCGGTGAGAACCGGCGGCGTTTTCGCTGGTGGCTTACTTCAGGGCCGCCAGCGTCTTCTGCGCCACCGGCCGTTGTTTTTCGATCAGGGCGGCGCAGGCTTTGATGCGCTCCAGGGTCTGCGCCAGGCTGCGCGGCGCGCCGCGCATGTCGTCGGCTTTCGGCGTCATGAACTCCTCGAAGTCCGCGGCCTCGCTCGCCGTGCAGAAGTAACTGCCCACACCCACGAGGGCCTCGCGGTTGTTCGGCGGCGTGCGCTGTTTTATCGCCTCGAAGTTATCCTTGAACCACGTCCAGGCCGCCGCGCGGTTCGCCGGCTCCGACATCATTCCATAGATGATCGTCGGGATCTCGTTGGTGCGCAGGTCTTCCGAAAGGGCCAGTGCGCGCACTTGCGCGGCGATGGCCGGGTCGCTCGCGCGGGTGAGGGCGGACAACAGGCGCTGGCGGATGATGCCGCTGCGCTCCGTCTTGAGATGCGCGAGCACATCCTTCACGAACGGTTCCCCGCGATCTTGCACCGCGACCTGCAAGGCCTTGTCGACCAGGTCCGGATCGATGGCGTTCGCATGCACCGCGCCGTCGCCGGCCGCGCCGAGATGGGCAACCGCCCGTCTGGCCAGTTCCGCGCGCACCTGCGGGGAACGGGCTTGGAAGGCCATGGCGCTGACGACCGGTGAACGCATCAAGGTGGCCTGGTTCGGCGCCGTCTTGTCGAGCTCCGCCGTCTTATCGAGGCCGAGGCGCGTATAGAGCGGGCCGTACATCTCCCCGACCACGCGCGCCATCTGCGGGCGCGACGATTCCGGCAGCAGCACATGGTCGAACCACGACAGGCGTTCGCCGACCGCTTCAGCCATGTCCCAGGTGAGTCCGGGGGCCCGCTGCTGGCGGATCGTGACGACCGTGCGCAGACGCCCGAGATACTGATCGAAGCTCATGCGGCCGGCCATGAAGGAGGCGTCCATGCTGTCGAGCAGGGATAGCACTTCCTTGTCGGTCAGCGCCGCCGTGTTCTCCACCAACGCCGTCCATCCGGCGTCGTCGAGATCGAAGCGGAAATAACCGGCGCCGTCGGCGTTCGGCATGATCCAGTTCGGGCAGCCGCCGGTTTCCAGCGCGATGCGCGTTTCCGGTTCCCTGACGATCACACACATCTGGTCGCGTTGCGGACCGCGGCCGAAGGCGACACAGGTGGGGATGCGCCACTGTTGTTTCCGGGACTCGGGTGTGATCGGTCCCTGGAAATAGCGGCTCTGGGAGACGACGAAGGTCGCCGTCGGCCCTTTGCATTCCAGGCGCGAGGTGAGCAGGGGCACGCCCGACTGGTTGAGGAAGGATTCGAACGCCGCGACGCCTTCGGTGTCCTTATTGGCGTCGGCGACCGATTGCAGGAATTCGCTCGCGGTCGCGTTGCCCCAGGCGCGGCGTTGAAGGTGCAGCGCGACGCCCTTCTGGAAGTTCTCCGCATCGTAGAACTGCTCGAACATCGCCAGGACGCCGCCGCCCTTTTGATACGTGATGCCGTCGAAGGCGTTCTGGATGTCGTCGTTGGATTTGATCGGCTGCGCGATGGCGCGCGCGGCATGCCAGCTGTCGGTGCTCATGGCGTCGAGCGCGCCGGTGAGGGTGAGGCGCCCGTATTCGCCCGCCGGATCGAACGCGGCGGCGGCCTTATTGCCCATCCAGGTGGCGAAGGCTTCGTTGAGCCAGATGTCGTTCCACCAGGCCGGCGTCACGAGGTTGCCGAACCATTGGTGCGCCAGTTCATGCGCGTGCACCCGCGCGTAGGAACGCTTCTGCTGGAGCGAGGAGGTTTCGCCGATCAGCAGCAACTGCTCGCGGTAGGTGATCGCGCCCGCGTTTTCCATGGCGCCGTAGGCGAAGTCGGTTACCGCGATGATGTCCAGCTTCTCGAACGGATAAGCGGTGCCGAAATAGCTCTCCAGCGCGCCGACGATGGCCGGCGTGTTGTCGAGGGCGTATTTCAGCTGCTTGCCTTTGCCCTTGGTGGCCACGCCCCGCACCGGGATCTCGCGGTCACGGAACCCGGTCTTCGGCACCGGCGGTCCCTGCACGACGTCGAAAGGCCCGGCGATAAGCGCGATCAGATAGGTCGGTAGTGGCTTCGTCGTCGCGAAGGTCACGCGCTTGAGGCCGCCGGCCACCGGGGTTTCCTTCGCCACCGGTGTATTGGAAATGGCGGTGTCGCGCGCGCGCACCGTCATGGAAATATCGTAGGGAGTCTTGAATCGCGGCTCGTCGAAGCTCGGGAAGGCGCGCCGCGCGAAAATCGTTTCCATCTGGCTATAGAGATAGCGCTCGCCGCCGTCGTCGGCGCGGTACAGGCCTTCCAGTTGACGATTGTAGTCCGCGTCGTAAGTAATGGAGATGCGCGCCTTCGGGCCGCGCACTTCGCCGGCCAGTTCCAGTTTCACCACGCCGTCGCTGTCGGGGATTTCGGTCCAGGTCGCGGTCACCGGCTTTCCGCCGTCGGCGGTCACGCGCGCCTCCTTGACCCGGAGGTCCTGCCCATGCAGCCAGATCAGCCTGGTCGGCGCCGCGAGGGTGACGTCGATGTCCACTTTGCCCGCGAAGGTATCGAGATCGGGGCGCGTGACCAGATCGACGGTGTAATGCGTCGGCGTGACCGACGTGGGCAATTGGCCCGCGGGATAGTCTTGCGTTTGCGTGCGCGCCGGAGCGGCGATCAGCAGCAGCGCGGCCGCGGTCCTGAACATTGTTTTCACTTGATGCTCCCGATCTTGGTCGATCCCACGAACACTTCGCCGGCTTCATTGTTCACGAAGCGGAATTGATGCGTTCCGCAATCGCCGGCCTCTGTGCATTCCACCAGGCTCGGCGTGAAGATCGCGATGGCTTCTTTGCCTTCCAGGCTCAGCTTGTGCGACAGTTCGGCCTGCAGGCGCGTGCGTTCCCTGGACCAGAACTTGATTCCGACCGGCGGCATGGTGGTATCGCCCGCACCGACGAGGATGATGCCCTGCACGATCCATTCGCCGTCGCGCGGCGCGACTTCCCAGTCGAATTCGTAATAACGGATGAGGCTTCCGATGGAACTGAGGATGATGGTGTCCGACGCGTGCCACATCTCGTAGATCGAGACGTTGGCGGCCAGCGCCCAGCGGTAGTCGCCCTCGGTCTTCACCTCGCCGGAGATCAGCGCCGGATCGATGCCCCGCGGCTGGGGCTTCGGCTTCGCGGCGGCGGCGCTCAGCATCAGGGCCGCCAGCGCTATGCAGGCAATTCTCCGAAAAGCGCCCATGGGGTCTCCCAAAATCCACAGAACACTTTTATAGACTGCGGTTCCGCTTCGCCCAAGGGGCCGGGCGGGGTATGATCACTGTTACACCTGCATAGATGTTCCAAAAATGGCGCATGTCGTTCTGAATTCGCGGACCTTGCGCCTTCGGGTGTTTCCCAAACCCAAGGGCAAGGCCGCCCGCCCGAAGCGGGAAAACAAGACCCTTGCGCTGTTCGACGCGCCGCCCGAGGACATGACGGACGGTCCGGCGGACAAGTTGGCCGAGAAGGTCGCGGCGCTGTGCCTGCTCAACCGTGTCAATTCCGACATCCTCGCGCGCGCGCCGCAGCTTGGCTTGCGCGACTGGTGGCTGACCGCCGGGTCTCTGACGGCCACGGTTTGGAATCTCCGCTCGGGACGCGCCGCCAATCAGGGCATTCGCGACTACGATCTTGCTTATTTTTCCGAGGACGCCTCGCAGGAAGCCGAGGACGAGGTCCGCCGCGCGGCCGCAAAACTCTTCGCCGATCTCGACGCCACGGTGACCGTGCGCAATCAGGCGCGCACGCACCTTTGGTATGAAGAAGAGTATGGCGTCGCCTATCCGCCGTTGACGTCGGCCTCGGAAGGGCTGCTGCGCCAGCCGGCCAATGCCTTCACCATCGGCATGAAGTGCACCGGCGCCGACTTCTTCGACATCTATGCGCCGCTCGGCGTGGGCGATGTCTGGGACATGGTGGCCCGTCCCAACCGCGTGATGCCGCTCGCGAAGGTCTACGAGGACATCACCGCGCGCTGGCAGGCGCGCTGGCCCAGGCTGGTTGTTTACCCTTGGGTTGATGAACAAGAAAAAAATAAGCAAAAACAATAATCTAAAGTTGATAAATCCGCTTTCCAAGGCGGGGCCGTGGTGCTACACCCGCGCGCCTGCCGAACGGCCCCCAAGGATCGCCGCTCCGACAGAGTTGTAACCCCTCAGCGGTCTGTCCTCATGAACCAGGAACCACTCCCTGGATCCCAAGCTCCGGCGCTCTCCGACTGGGCACCGCCTCGTTCGCAGAACTCTCCGCACAAGGATCACCGGATCGCGGCCCTTGTTCTTGGCGCGGTCGGCGTGGTGTTCGGCGACATCGGCACCAGCCCGCTGTACGCCTTGAAAGAAGCCTTCAACGGCGCCCATCCCATGCCGGCCGACGAGCCGCATGTGTTCGGCGTGCTGTCGCTGGTGTTCTGGACGTTCATGATCGTCGTGACGCTGAAGTACGCCGTCATCGTCATGCGCGCCGACAATAAAGGTGAGGGCGGCAGTCTCGTTCTCGTCGGGCTCGCCAGCCAGGCGCTGGCCGACGGCAAGAATAAGTGGCTGATGCCCCTCGTCGTCGTGCTCGGCATTTTCGCCGGCGCGCTCTTTTACGGCGATAGCATGATCACGCCGGCGATCTCGGTCCTGAGCGCCGTGGAAGGTCTCAATGTCGCGGTGCCGGAACTCGCCGACTTCGTGGTCCCGATCACGGTCGTTATCCTCCTTTGCCTTTTCATGATTCAGCGCTTCGGCACGCGCATCGTCGGGCGCGCCTTCGGGCCCGTCACGCTTTTATGGTTCCTGTCGTTGGCCGTGCTGGGGGTGATGAACATTCTTCAGTCGCCGGAAATCCTGCAGGCGCTCAATCCGTATTATGCGTTCACCTTTTTCCTTAAATACAAGAGCACGGCCTTCCTCGCCCTCGCGGCGGTCTTTCTCGTCGTGACGGGCGCCGAGGCGCTTTACGCCGACATGGGGCACTTCGGCAAAAAGGCGATCCGCATTTCCTGGTTCTGGATCGTCTTTCCGGGCCTGATGCTCAACTATCTCGGTCAGGGCGCTTTGCTGCTCGACGACCCGAAGGCCGCCGAGAATCCGTTCTATCTGATGGTGCCCGAGTGGGCCGCGCTGCCAATGGTGATCCTGGCGACGCTGGCGACCGCGGTCGCCTCGCAAGCCGTCATCAGCGGCACATTCTCACTCTCGCGTCAGGCGATGCAGATGGGTTTCCTGCCGCGCATGGAAACGATCCATACGTCCGAAACCGAGCGCGGCCAGATCTACGTCCCATTCATCAACTGGATGCTGATGGTCTCGGTGCTCGCGCTGGTGCTCGGTTTCGGTTCGTCCAGCAATCTCGCGGCCGCCTACGGCGTCGCGGTCGCCGGCGACATGATTGTCACGACGGTTCAACTCGCCATCGTGATGTTCCTGCTGTGGCGCTGGCCGGTATGGGTCGCCGCCGCGATCTTCATCGTCTTCTTCATCATCGATCTCGCGTTCTTCGGCGCCAACGCGACCAAGATCCCGCATGGCGGCTGGGTGCCGCTCGCCATCGCCGCGGTCGGCTTCCTTCTGCTCACGACGTGGAAGAAGGGCCGTGCGCTGCTCTTCGCGCGGATGGCGCAGGAAGCCATGCCGGTCGATCTCTTCTTGAACTCGCTCTCGGCCAACGTCACGCGCGTGCCGGGCACGGCCGTGTTCCTGTCGGCGACGACGGACGGCGTGCCGCATGCGCTCCTGCACAATCTCAAGCACAACAAAGTGGTCCACGAGCGTGTTGTGTTCCTGACCGTGGTCACGGGTGAAATGGCCCACGTCCCCGATTCCGCGCGGCTCGAGGTTCAGCACCTGGGGCGGCGTTTCTACCGTTTCGTCGTGCGCTACGGCTTCCTCGACCGGACGAATATCCCGGCAGCGCTGAAGTGCGCGGCCAAGCACAACTTCGAATTCAACGACATGGAAACCTCGTTCTTCCTGGGCCGCGAAACGCTCATTCCCAGCCGCCGCCCGGGAATGGCGCTCTGGCGCGAAAGCCTGTTCGCCTGGATGTCGCGTTCGGCCACCAGCGCCCTCGATTTCTTCCACCTTCCGCCCAATCGCGTAGTGGAACTGGGAACGCAGGTCGAAATCTAAGGGAAAAACTGGCGTTCGATCAGTAAAGCCGCGCCTGCCGTCAGCAATGGCGGCAGGAACACCATGGCGGCGAGCGGGGCGAATTTGCGCCCGGCGATCGCAACCGCGTAGACAGCTTTCGCGATGGAATTGACAGCGGCGGCAAGGAGCACGGCGACCGTGACCTCGAAGATCGTCGCGCCGCCGCTGGCCCCCAGCCGCGCCATGGTCGCGTTGGTGGCGTCCACATCCACCAGCCCGCCGAGCGCCGAGGCGATCAGCGCGCCCTGGTGGCCAAACGCCTGCTGCGCATAGTGCGTGATCAGCGCCACCGTGACGAAGGCGGCGACGAATTTCAATCCCGTGCCGATGTCGGCGGAGGCTTCCAGCTCGATCCCACCGTCTTGTTTAGGCTGTTTGCCGAAGCTGAGCGTCGCGGCGACGGCCAGGGAGGTCATGGCCGCCACGGCCATCGGCAGCCACAGAAGCTCGACCGCGTCCTTGAAAAGAATGCCCGTCAGCACAAGCGCGCGCACGAACATGACGGCGCAGGCGAGCGCGATGCTGCCCGCGGCGTAGCGCGACAGCGAAGCATGTTCTTTTGCAAAGCGCGCGAACGCGATCGTCGTCGCGGTGGACGACACCAGGCCGCCGAGCAGCCCGACGCTGGCGGCGCCTGCTTTCTCGCCGAACAGCTTCATCGCGGTATGGGCGGCGAAGGAGATCGCGGCGATGACCACGACGATCCACCACAGCACATAGGGATTGATTGTTTCGCCCGGCCCGTACCCCCGATCCGGAAGGAGCGGCAATATGACGACGGATATGACCAGCAGTTTGATGGCCGCGGTCAGCTCATCCTCGTCGATGCGCTTGATCCACTGGTGCAGCGGCTCCTTGACGCCGAGCGTGGCCGCAGCGATGACGGCCGCGGCGGCGGCGACTTCCATTTCGCCGCGCATCGCGACGATGCCGAGCATGAATGTCAGGATCGCCGCGATCTCCGTGGTTGCGCCGCGGCCCTGATCCTTCACCAGGCCCGTGTAGTAGATCACGGTGACGATGGCGATGAAGCCTAGGCCGGCCAGCGCGGTGACAAGGTCGTCCGTCAGTTGGCCGGCGAGCCCGGCCGCGCCGCCGAGCAATCCGATGAGCGCGAAGGTGCGCACGCCGAGCGCCCGCGTCCCGGTTTCCATGGCGCGGCTTTGCCAGCCGCGCTCTATGCCGATCATCAGGCCGATCGCGAAGGCCAGCGCCAGGCGGCCGAAGAGTTCAAGTTGGTCCATCAGGGTCTCGATCTTCTACTTCCGGGCCAGAACGTTCAAGTCTATGAGCCCGGTCCGGCCGCCGTGCTGTTCCTTACCGCCGATATGGAGTTTGAGGCCGCCGGATGGTATATCGCCCACGAACTGTACCTTCCAATGAGGTGCGGACCGTTGCAATAACAGGGAGGCCCCCATGAGCCACGCACGTAAAGCCAGCAAGAAGACGCGCGCGAACAAGCGCAAAGCCAAGGCGAAGGCCAAGCAGTCGCGCCGCCGGGCCCGTTCCGAACGTACCAACCGCTAGTCTGCCGGCTTCTCGCGCTCGTCTTTACGCGAGCGCGAGACCCATGCGCAGCGCGGTGAAGCGGAAGCCGGGGATGTGCTCGGTCCGCCGGCCTTCCGGCACCCATCCGCGGGCGCGGTAGAACGCCACGGCGCTCTCGTTGGCGGCCATGACTTCGAGCAGCGCCTTGCGCTGGCCCGTCGATTTGATGGTTCCGATCGCGGCGTCATAAAGGGCCGAGCCCACGCCGCAGCCCTGATAAGCGGGCAATACATAAAGCATCCAGATCACCCCGGCCGGATTGACCCCGACCGTGCCGACAATTTCGCCCTCGACCAGGGCGACGTGAATGCTGTTCCACTCGCCGGCCACGAAGGCGGCCAGGTCGCGCGAGTTGGTCAAGGCGCGCTGGCTGTCGGCGGGGATGATGTTCTTGTTGGCGTCGAGCCAGGATTCACGCACCACGGAGGCGATCTGAGGCGCATCGTCGGCGGCGGCGGAACGGATTTCTAAAACGCTCACGGGGGGCAGGGCCTCTCAACAGGGCGGACTCCCGAGGGTACGAGCGGTGTGGTTTCCAGTGGGTTAAGGGGCCGGGTAAGCCGGTGCGCGAAAACACAAAAGGCCGCGATGCGATCGCGGCCTTTGCAGCAACTCGTGAGAGATGCGTGGTTCTAGAAGCCTTCGCGCTCGAGACGCTTGCGCTCCATCTTGCGCGCGCGGCGCACCGCTTCGGCCTTTTCACGGGCCTTGCGCTCGGACGGCTTTTCATAGGACTTGCGCAGCTTCATCTCGCGGAAGAGCCCTTCGCGCTGCATCTTCTTCTTGAGCGCCTTGAGGGCTTGGTCGACGTTGTTGTCGC
>JAYSFT010000008.1:0-39160 GCA_041913245.1 Rhodospirillaceae bacterium
ACCGTGTAGCCGATGCGGTTGGCGGGCACCGCGAGGCAGTATTCGAAGAAGGCGATGCCCCAGCTGATGGGGATGACGATCCAAAGGGCCGTGCCGGGGTATTTGAGCTGCCCGTACCAGGCGAAGGTCATAAAGACGTTCGAGATCAGCAGAAGGCCGATCGGCGCGGCGTAAGTCCAGGTCATAAAGCCTCTCCCACGTATTGATGACGGCCGGCTTCTCGCGCCGAATGCCGCTGACGTCGCGGACAGGCGAGTTATTCCCTCGCCCTTCAAAAATTAAGCGCTGGCTTCTTTTACCCAATGTAACAAATTCTTGAAACCAGAAGGGTTTAGGGAGCGACCTTGTCTCGGTTCAAATCGGCATGTGCTGGACTGGCCGCGGTGCTGATCGGCGCGCCTGCTTTCGCGGGCAACGATCTCGTCATCCCGGGATTCAATACGGGACTTTCCGTCCAATCCTATCTTCGCATCTCCAACAACGACGGCGCACCGGCGCAGGCGAGCGTGCGCATGCACGACGCGGCGACGGGAATCGCGATCGGGACATGGACGTCACCCGTGCTGCCCTCGGGCGGCACGATGGAGACCTGGGCGCAGCAGATGCTGGCCGATGCCGATCCAAAAGTCGATATGACGCGCCTGCCGCCGGTGCTGCTGCTGTCGATCTCGGGCCTGGCCGGCCATGTGCAGCACGCGACCTGGACGCCGTCGAGCGGCACATGGAGCCATGTGTCCACCTGCGGCATGGTGCTGATGGCCGATCCCCTGTCGCTGCCCTTCGTCGTCGGACCCGGGCGCGGCGGACTGACGGGCGTCGTGCGCGTGTCCAACGCGACCGGCGAGACACGTTCGCTGCGCGTGACCTTCCACGACAGCGCGAATACCCCCTACGTGTGGCAAAGCCCCGCCATTGCCTCCTACGGCGCAGTCACCGCGACGATGGAGACCATCGCGCGCGAAGCCTCGCCGCCCATCCCGGCAAGCGTCGCCTCGCTGATGGCCATGGCCGACGCCGCGCCCGCCGGCGTCGCGCTCAGCTATAGCGAAGGCCTCGCGGGCGGGGACAGCTTCGACGATTTCAGCGCCGGATGCATGTCCACGGTCGCGGCGCCGGCGACTCCCGGCGTGCCGACGACGCCGGCCACACCCATGCCGGGCATGCCGCATTCGTAGGCGCGCCCGCCCGTTTTATTTTTTGTTCCGTTGCTTCGACTCATACATCCCAAAGGGGGGAGGACCTCATGAGAAAGTCGAGACTGCTTTTGAGCACGGCTGTCGCCGTCCTGACCGCGACCGGCGCGCAAGCCGGAACGCTTTACATCAGCAACATGCAGTATGAAGGCGCGCCGAACCCGTCCCAGGCGCGCGGCACCGGCTTCCTGGTCCTCGATGACGCGCAGGCCGGCGCGACCGTCTACGCCGCGCACGACATCGCCACGCGCGGCACGAGTCCGCTGACCCTCGGCCATATCCACCGCGGCCCGGCGGGGGTCAACGGCCCGGTGATCTTCGGCTTCACTCCGGTTCCGCCCGCGAGCCCCGTGGGACCGCTGGTCTGGGCGATCCCGCAGGCCGAACTTGCGAACCTCAACAACGCCGGGCTGTACATGCAGTTCCACACCCAGCTGAACCCGGCCGGTGAAATCCGCGGGCAGATCGTGCGCGCGACGTTCGCGCCGGCGGCGACCACGGACACGCAGATGCTGGTGGCGAGCGCGCTCGATGTGTCCGCCGGGCGCAACACGGATCTGGACCAGGTGCTGATGGGCCGCTTCGCCTCGACCGTGACGGCCGCCGCGCGCACGCAGAGCCTCGACGACCTGTCCGGCCGCACGCTGTACGCGGCGGGCCGCCAGGCGGTGGAATCGATGCAAGGCTTCCAGGATTCGCTGTTCGAACATGCGCAAGACGTTGCCGGGACCGGCCCTGAAGGCTTCGGCGGCTTCGTCGGCGGCGGCATGGTGTTCGGCACCCGCGAGACCGACAGCGCGACGGCGGGCGCCAAGGTCTCGCGCCCCTATGTGATCGCGGGCTTCGACTACGGCATGGGCGGCGGCGCGAGCGTCGGCCTGTCGGTGGGCTATGCGGACGGGAAGGACGAGTTCCGCAACGCGCTCGGCGAAACCAACGTCAAGACGACCTCGCTGCAGGCGCACGTCTCCGGCGGGAATGAGAGCGTCGTGTTCGCGGCGGTGGTCGGTTATGGCTGGGTGGACGCGGATTCGACCCGCGCGATCACGAGCCTGGCCCGCACGGCGACCGGCGCGCAGGACGGCAAGGTGATGTCCATGGGCGCGAAGGCGTCGGCGCCGCTGAAACTGGACGGGGATTCCACCATCGCGCCCTACGGCCTCATCGACTATCAGGTCGCCAAGATGGACGCCTACACCGAAACGGGCGCGAACAGCGTGTCGCTGATGGTCGGCGAACATAAGGAAAAAAGCGCGGCCGCCGAACTGGGCGCGGCCTTCGAAGTGCCGATGGGCGCGGGCGACGACGTGCACGTCCGCCTGCTCGCCGGCTACCGCTACCTGCTCGAGGACGGCAAGGACACCATCGAGACCCGCTTCGTGGGCTCGGCGGCCACCTTCAACACCCTCGTGCGCTCGTCCGGCATCAACGGCGTGCGGGTCGGAGCGAATCTGGGCGCCAAGGTCGGCGATAACATGTTCATTTCCGCGGGCTACAACGGCACGATCTCCAGCCGGACCAAACTGCACGCCCTGGAAGCGCGCCTGACCTTGAAGATGTAAAAATTTGAAGAAACCGTGTTCCGCGATCCACATCGCCTTCTTCGGGTTCGCCGCGACGCTGCTCCATCACCCGGAAGCTGCGTTCGGGAAGCCCGTGAGCTATGTGGGCGGCTTGATGCTGATGCAGGAGAACGACGCCGGCGGCCATATGGTGGGGCTCGATTACACGGTGACCCCGCGTATGGCCGTCGCGTTCCATGCGCAGTATCACATCCGCGGCGACAATTTCACGATGTTGGGGCCGCAGATGAACTTTCTGGTCAAACGGTGGAACGCGCCGCGCAGCCAGGGCAACATCTTCACGACCGTGGGCGGCGGCGCGACCATCGACCGGAACGGCGACATGAGGTCGGCCACATGGACCGGCCTTCTCGCCGACTACGAGACCCGGCGGCTGTTCATCTCCTACGAGGCGCAGGCGATGTATGCGCCGAAGGTGGAACGATCACTGTGGCAACGCGCGCGCGCCGGAGTGGCCTTCAGCCCCGTCGACTACGCCAAGGTGAGCCCCTGGGCGATGGTGCAGGTGGACTACCGCGACGAAAAACACCTCGGCCTGCACCTGGGCGCGCGCGAACCGAAGGTGGAAATCACGCCGCTGATCCGCGTGATGTACCGGGCCTTCCTGATCGAAGGCGGGGTGAGCCATCGCGGAAGACTGATGTTCAACTGGGTGAAGCAATTCTAGGATAGTCCCATGCGCGTCATCGCCCTTCTCGGCGTGTTTCTGGCCGCGAGCGCGGCCCATGCCGAAACCATCACCGCTTCGGTGAACGGAATGGTGTGCGCGATCTGCGTGACCGGGATCGAGAAGAGCTTCCGGAGGAACCCGGCGGTGGAAAAGGTGAAGGTCGATCTGGAGACGGGCAAGGTGACCGTCGAGACCAAGACGGGTGCCCGCCTGGACGACGCCGCGGTGACCAAGACCATCATGAACGCCGGTTACGCGGTGACCGAGATCACCCGCCAGGGCCGGTAGCCCGTCTTGCGAACCCGTGAACGCCCGACAACGGCGCTGGTGTGGCTGGCGCTGTTCACATCCTGTGGCACGCTGATCTGCTGCGCGCTGCCGGCGATGCTGGTGGCGCTTGGCGCGGGCGCGGCGGTGGCGGGCCTGGTGAGCGCCGCGCCGCAGATCGTGGCGGTATCCATCTATAAGGACTATGTGTTCGCGGTGGCCGGCGCGCTGCTGCTGGCGGCGGCGATCATGAGATACGCCACCCGCAACGCCCCCTGCCCCGCCGATCCCGACGCAGCCGATGCCTGCCGCCGCCTGCGCAGGGTCGGCGGCTGGATTTTGGGGGCGGCAGGCACCGTCTACGCCGTCGGGTTCTTTTTCGCCTACGTCGCGATCTACGTGCTGGGCTGAAGGAAGCCCATGACGGCGTTGTAGGTCTCGTCGAGCTTGCGCATGTAGGGCATATGGCCGGCTTGAGGGATGAACGCGAGCCTCGCGTCGGCAAGGGCGTCGGCGAGTTGTTTTGCATCCTCGGGCGGAATCAGGAAATCGTTTTCGCCGTTGAGCACCAGGGACGGCGCGGAGATCTCGCCCAGCCTGTCCGCCCGCCCCGCGAACACCGGTGAGTGCGCATTCGTGTACATGGCGGCGCGCATGGCCTCGGTATTGTCGGCGATCAGCGCATAGGGCGCCGACGTGCACTTCGGATTGCGTTTGCACGAATTGCCGATGAAGCTGAGCGGCCCGCTGATGATGTGCCACGCCATGGCGCGCCCTATGCCAAGACCCGTCTCGTACATCCGGGTGCCGGAGATATCCACGTAGAAGGCCGCGTCCAGGAACACGATGCGGCGCACACGCGCGGGATAGTCGAGCGCGAACTGCGCCGCGATGACGCCGCCGTAGGAGTGACCGACGATATCGACCTTGTCGATGCCGAGCTCGTCGAGCATGGCGGCGATGGCTTTTGCCGTATGCGTGATCTCGTAAGGCTCGCCCGGCGTCAACACCCGTTCGGAGTGGCCATAGCCGAGATAATCCGGCGCGACGACGCCGCGGGTCTCGGCGATCTTTTCCTTGAACGCGGCGAAGCCCTCGGCGCCGGAGAGGATAAACCCATGCAGGAGAAGCACGGGCGCGCCGGTGGGATCGGCGGCGACATCGCCCAAGGTGAGATAATGCCAGCGGTGACCGGCGAAATTGAGGTAACGCCCCTGCGCATGGGCATCATAGGCGACCGTTTCCGTCGTCGCGATCCGGTAATTGGTGGCGACCACGAATACGACAAACGCGATCACAAGCAGGGCGACGAGGCCGCCGATGATTTTGGCGAGGAGTTTCATGGCCGCTCCCGTGCACTGGAAAGGTTATCCATCTCGTCCTGGAAGTCGCGGGCGCGGCCGGCGGTGAACCAGGCGACAAAAGCCGTGACGAGAGCGCAGCTCGCGAAACCCAGCAGCGCGAATAGAAGACTGTCGCCGGCGCGGCGGAACGCTGGAATCCCGACGCCGATGCACAGCGGCCACAGATACCACCACCAGACGAGGCGCACATGGCGGCGCTGACGGGCGATTTCCGTGACATAGAAAGCCGCGAGCGCCGCGAACGGCGCCTGATCGGGCATGGCGCGCGCCGATGCGGCCGTGAGGAGATACCAGCTAATAATCATCTGGCCGAGGGGCCATGACCAATACAGAGCCTTGCCTTCCGTTCCCGGCGCGAGGATGAGGAAGACCGCGCCGCCAAGGGCCCCGAGGCCGTAGATCCCGACCTCGAGCAGATTGCGCGTGCGCACACGGACGCGGAACCGCGCGTAGTCGGCGCGTAACTCAACGGCCGACAGCGCGCCGGCCGGTTCCTGCAAACGGGAATCGCCGTCGAGACCAAGACCGAGACGGAATACGAACAGCGCCGGCAGCACGGAAAGGGCGGCCACGACCGCACGGTTCGCCGAAAACACCCACGCGGGCGAGGCCGCGCCCACGCCGGCAAGGCCCATGGCGATCAGTTGGCACAGCGCGACAACGCCGACGGCCGCGAGGATATCCTTGAAGGCGCGTCCGGCGGACCAGCCGTCGACGGTGCGGTAGGCATCCCGAAGCAGGAGGATCATCACGGCCGCCGTCGCGGGAACCGCGGCCCGCGCCCACGGCGGGACGTCGCGCGGCGCGCTTGAAACGTCGAAACCGCCCATGCAGCCGAAAAGGATGAGAGCCTGGACACCGAACGCGGCGGCCGTCGTCGTGCGCGCGATCTGGCCGGCGATGACCATCGGCAATACGCCGAGGGCTTCGCGGAGATACGGCCCCGGCGCGCGGTAGCGTTCCGAGAGATCGCCCATCACCGCCTCGCGCGTGAGTGGCGGAAAGAGAACACCGACCGCGCGTTCGATCAGCGGGTGCGGGCCGGCTTCCATGCGCCTTCTCCCCAGCTGGTTTCAATGACCTCGCACATCCGCCGCGCCGTCGCCGCAGCGTCTTTCAGGGCGCGCTCGCCCTTTTCGCTCAGCCTGTAGAAACGCTTGGCGCGGCCGCCGCGCTCCGGCGTCGGATCGGACATCTTCGAAACGATGAGTTTCTTGTCTTCCAGCCGGTCGAGCGTGACATACACCGCGCCGAGCGCGGCGGCCTTGGGATGGCTCAGCGCTTCGACCTTCTCGTGAATGGTGACGCCGTAGGCGTTGTCGCCAAGGCTCAAGACCGCCGTGAGCACGAGCTGTTCGAACTGGCCGAGGGAGGAGCTGTCCGCCATATCTCTAACTATGTAGGTATAATGCCCGCCCGTCAAGAGGCTTTGACAGAGTCCGCCGGCTTGCTCATTCTCGCCGCATGACAAGCCCTCAGATCCGGTCGTTTTTCGACACGGCCACCAATTCCGTGAGCTACGTCGTATCGGATCCGGCGACGAACGCCTGCGCGATCATCGATCCGGTGCTGGACTACGACGCGGTATCCGGGCGCACCTCGCGCCGCTCGGTCGACTCGCTGCTCGCCTTCGTCCGCGCCGAGGGCCTGACGCCCCAGTGGTGCCTGGAAACGCACGCCCACGCCGATCACGTATCGGCGGGCCATGTCCTGCGCCAGGAGATGGGCGTGACGATCGGCATCGGCGCCGAGATCGTCGATGTGCAGAAGACCTTCGCGTCCCTGTTCAACATGAAGGACCTCGTCACCGACGGCCGGCAATTCGACCGGCTGCTCGCGGACGGCGAGGAGATCGCGCTCGGTCAAATGAAGATCCGCGTGATGCACACGCCGGGCCACACACCCGCCTGCGTCACCTACCTGATCGGCGACGCGGCCTTCATCGGCGACACCATGTTCATGCCCGACTACGGCAGCGCCCGCGCGGATTTTCCGGGCGGCGACGCCGCCGCCCTTTACAAGTCCGTGCGCAAGATCCTGGCCCTGCCGGGAAACACGCGGATTTTCTGCTGCCACGACTACAAGGCGCCGGGCCGCGACAAGTTCGCCTGGGAGACCACGGTCGCCCAGCAAAGGCGGGCAAACCTGCATGTGCGCGATGGGGTGAGCGAGGACGAATTCGTGGCCATGCGCACGGCGCGCGACAAGACCCTCAACATGCCGGCGCTGCTGATTCCCGCCATCCAGCTGAATATCCGCGCCGGCGCGCTGCCGCCGGCGGAGGACAACGGCGTGGCTTACGTGAAAGTCCCGCTGAACGCGATTTAGCGCGGAACGCCGCGGCCTTATTTCTTTTCCGGGACCTTGGCCGTCGGCGACGGCTTCGACGCCGCCGGGCCGATGCCGACGATGGCGATGATCGTGTCTTCGGTCTTGGCGCCGTCCCAATGCACCTGCTTGGCGTGATGGACCACGTAGCTGCCGGCGGGCATGGGCACGGTGGCGTTGTCGGGATCGAACATATCCCCGGTGCCGACCCACCAAGTGCCCGAGAGCACGTAGATGTAGCGGTCGTTTTCGTGGAAATGGGGCCGGCTGAAATTGTTGCCGGCCTTCCACTTGTTCAGAAGCACATAGAGTTCGCCGGGTTTCTGCGGATCGCCTTGCAGGACCGCGACCTCGGCGCCTGGTGATCCTGGCGCCCACTTGATGTCCTTGGGCAGGACAAATTTCAGCGCCTTGGGATCCAGGATGGAGGCGTCGGCCGCGATGGCCGGCGCGGACAGGAACAGCGCCGCGGCGGCGGCCAGAGCAAAGCGCAGCGCAGTCATGACACGACCTCCCCTAAAGCCAGGGGAGGATGATGGCACAGCTTGGCGCGGAGCGGTTAGCCCTTCTCGTCCTCGAAGGGATTCTTCGGCTTGCGCAGATGGATGCGGATCGGCACGCCATCCAGATCGAAGGTGTCGCGCAGGCCGTTCGTGAGATAGCGCATGTAGGCGTCCGGCAGGTCGCCCGCGCGGGTGGAGAAAATGACGAAGGTGGGCGGACGCGTCTTCGCCTGGGTCATGTAACGGAGCTTGATGCGCTGCTTGTGGATCGATAGCGGCGGCGGATGCGCCCGGGTGGCGGAGGCCAGCCAGCGGTTCAGCGGGTTGGTCGGGATATGCTTGTTCCAGATGTCATGCACCGCGAGGACCGCTTCCATCAGCGTATCGATGCGCTGACCCGTTTTACCCGACAGCGTGACGATGGGAACGCCGCGCACCTGGGCGAGCGAGGATTCCAGCGTGTCCTCGACCTTGGACAGGACCGAGCGCTTTTCCTTGATGAGGTCCCACTTGTTCACCGCGATGACGAGGGCGCGGCCCTCCTCGGCGACATGGCGGGCGAGGGTGAGTTCCTGGTTGTCGAGCGGACTTTCGGCGTCGACCACCAGGACAACGACTTCGGCGAGGCGGATGGCCTCGAATGTTTCGCCGACCGAGAGCTTCTCGACGGCGTCGGTGATCTTGGCCCGTTTGCGCACACCGGCGGTATCGACGAGGCGGATCTCGCGCGTGGACCCGTCGGGCGCGGTGTAGGTCCAGTCGACGGGAATGGCGTCACGGGTCACACCCGGCTCCGGTCCCGTGAGCACGCGGTCTTCGCCGACGAGACGATTGATGAGGGTGGATTTGCCGGTGTTCGGGCGGCCGATGATGGCGAGTTGCAAGGGGCGCAGCGGCGCGGGCGGCGGCGCCTCGCCTTCGGCGGGCGGCGCGGGTTCCTCGTCTTCGAGGGCGTCGAGATCCTCGGGCGGCGCGAACGGGGCCAGCGCGGCATAGAGCGCGTCGAGGCCCTGGCCGTGTTCGGCGGCGATGGCGATCGCTTCGCCGAGGCCGAGGCGGAAGGCGTCGTACAGCGCGCTCTCGCTGCCCTTGCCTTCGGTCTTGTTGGCGACCAGGAGGATCGGCGTGCGGCTCCTGCGCAGGAGATCGGCGAAATGTTCGTCGAGCGGCGTGATGCCGGCCTTGGCGTCGACGAGGAACAGGGCGACGTCGGCTTCGGCGATGGCTTTCTCGGTCTGGCGGCGCATGCGCCCTTCGAGGGTCTCGGCGTCGGCGTCTTCGAAACCGGCGGTGTCGAAGACGGTAAAGGTGAGACCGCCAAGCGTGCCCAGGCCCTGGCGGCGGTCGCGCGTGACGCCGGGGCGGTCATGCACGATGGCTTCGCGGCGGCCGATGAGACGGTTGAACAGCGTCGACTTGCCGACATTGGGGCGCCCGACGATGGCGGCCGTGAACATCGGTTTCTCCTCGCCCCGCTTGTCGCGCGTGCGGGCCAGCTCCTTGCGCGGAGAGCCGCCGGCTTGCTTGCGATGGGTTTTGCGAGGCATTCGAGAAGTCCAAAGAGATCGAGAGTTACTTGGAGAACGGAATTGGGGTCAGACACCATTTCAACAAACCGGAAATGGTATCTGACCCCAAATCCTTCATGTTCGCTACCGGTAGGCGGTCAGGTCGCCGTCGTCGTCGAGCAGGAACATGGTGGAGTCGGCGAACACCGGCGCCATGGTGGCCGAGGCCGGCAGGTCCATCGTGCCCAGCACCTCGCCCGAGTACGGCGAGATCGAGATCGCTTCGCTCAAGGAATTGACCAGGATGAGGCGGTCCGAGGCGAGCGCGGGGCCGGCCCAGATCACGCGGTCTTCGCGGTCGTTCTCATCTTCCCAGGCGCGCAGCTGCGTCACCCACAGGATGCGCCCCGAACGCGCGTCGATGCAGACCGCTTCGGCGTCGATGGTGACGGTGTAGAGGAAATCGCCCGCGACCCACGGCTGATAGATGCCCGCGACCGGCGCTTCCCAGAGCCTGTTTCCAGTGCGCAGGTCGATGGCGACGATGAGGCCCGACTGGCCCACGGCGTAAACGCGGCCGCGGTCGATGACCGGGCGCGCGGCGATGTCCGGCAGGCTGGCGGCGGCCTCGGTCCGGCGGATGGCGACGACGGTTTCGCTCCAGAGCAGCGAGCCGTTGTCGACGCGCAGCGCCGCGAGTTCGCCGGTGGAGAGCGCGGCGACGACCACGCCGCCGTCCGCGGCCGGCGCGGAGCCGCCGAGAAGGATGGTCGGCGTCGAAGCGCCGGCGTAGGTCCAAAGCTGCGCGCCGTCGTTGGCGGCGAAAGCGATGACCTGATTTTCGATCGTGGTGACGAACACGCGGCCGCCGTTGACGGCCGGCGCGGCGCGCACCGGCGTCTCGGTGGTCGCGCGCCACAGGATTTTGCCGTCCGCCGCACTCATGGCCATCACTTCCGCGGCGCCCGAGGTCGCGAAGATGCGGTCGCCCTCGATGGCGATCGCGCCGCCGAGGAACTTGTTGTCGCGTTCCATGCGCGGCGCCGTATCGGCGCGCCACTGGCGCTTGCCGGTCTTGGCGTCGAACGATGTGACGCGACCGTCGGCGTCCATGGTGTAGATGTGCCCATTCGCCACGATCGGCTCGGCGAACATGTGATTGCGCAGGCCCGTGCCTTCACCGATGCCCGTCGTCCACGCCTTTTTCGGCACATCGCTGATCACCATGTGGTGCATGGCATGGTGCGAGAATCCCCCGGCGCCCGGCCACAGCGCGGTGTCCTGGGGCGTGGGCAGCACGATGCGCGTGTCCGTGGTTTCGATGGACGGGCGCAGTTCACGTTCAAGCGCGAGCACCGAGATACGCGTACCGGGCAGCACTTCGTTGCTGTCTTTACTGAACATGTCGCCGACGGACGAACAGCCTGTCAGGGCGGCCGTCGCGAGAACGAGCGAAAAAACGCGGGCAAAACGCATCATGATGTGGGAACGGCCCTAGGGTTTCGCGGCGGGACGCGCCGGCGTGGGTTCGGTTTCCGCGGCGGGTGCGACGAGGTCGGTCACGGACGGCGCCTTGCCGGCATCGATCGGCGGCGGCGGCAGCGCGGCGGGAACGACGCCGGCCTTGTAGAGCGCCGCATATTCCGACGCGCGGCCGCGCATCGACTGCGGCGTGGCCGCATCGTCGACCAGGCTTTGCGCCAGTTCCGCGGCGCGGGCGGTGTCGCCCTGCTTGGCCGCGAGCAGCGCCGTGAGTTCGATGGCGGAATGCTTGAACGTGCTGTCCTTGGTCAGCGGCGCGATTTCGCCTTCCAGCTTCTTCGGGTCTTCGCTGTCGACGCTGTGCAGCGCCTTCATGATGGCCGCGACATCACGGAACAGCAGATCGGCCTTCTCGTCGGCGGCGAGCGCGGCGTAAAGATCGACCGCGCCTTTCGCGTCGTTGCTTTGCAGGCGCAGGCCCGCTTCGGTCAGGCGCGCGAGGGCGGCATAAGGTTGGTCGCCCGACGTGGCGACTTCGGCGAACTTCGCCTTGGCTTCGTCGATCTCGCCCTTGGCCGCCGCGTTCATGCCTTCGTCGTAGACCATGGCGATGTTCGCGTGCGCGCGGCCCTCGTAGGCCTTCCAGCCTTCGTAGCCGGCGACGGCGACGAGGAACAACACGGCGATGACGACGAACGTCGAGCCATGCTGGCGCCAAATGCGCTTGAGTTCGTCTTCGCGCAGATCGGACTCGATCTCGGACATCAGACCGTCGAGTTCGACGTCCTTCTGGATGGGAGCCTTCCCGAGGGCGATTTCGCCCTTCTTTTGCTCCGGCGCCGGCTTGGCGTCCTTATCGCTCAATGGAACTCCTTATCTCTATCTAAACGCGGCCTGCGAGGCGCGAAATGCGCCGGAAACATAAAGAACCGGGGGAGGTTAGGCAATTCAAAGGGATGAGGGCGGAACCTGACTGAAAAGACAGGCTTTTTTGGGGCAGCTCCGAGCCCCCTCGGGACCGCCCGGGCCGGGGCTTTTCAAGGCTTTGTTAACATCCCGGTGTTATGTGAAAGACGGCTTAAAGTCTCAAAAAAAGGGCCCCCTCATGCGCATTTCGGTTTTCGCGGCTTTGAGCGCGGTCGGCCTCATGCTGGGCGGATGCGGCGGCGACCCCGATCCGGTGTGGCAGCAGGCGTTCGGCTATGTGTGCTCGAACCATCCGGGCCGCGGGGCCGACGCCACCTGCAAGACCCGTCCGCCCGAGCCGGAAAACGTGAGCCGCTACTGCTACGATACCCTCGGCGATCCGAACTGCTTCGATCAACCCGACGAGATCAGCAAGAACCAGGAATTGGGTTCGTCCGGAAAATAGCGCCGAGCGCGCGCCGCGCGATCATGTGAACCGGTTTTCCTTGATCGAAACGCCGCCGTCTGGAAAAATGACGGGCATGCGTCATGGTGTCCCGGTTTAACGGCCTCATGTCCGCGGTAGTCCGCCTCAAAGACTTCCGGCGCCGCGCACCATACCTCCATTTCACGCGAGCCGAACTCAACCGCCTTCTCGGCTTGTACGCCAGCCGCGTCAGCCGCGGCGAGTGGCGCGACTACGCCATCCATCATGGCCCGGAAGCGGCGAGTTTCATGGTGTTCGCCTCAAGCCATGAGCAGCCGCTGTTCACGGTCTCCAAGCTGGCCGGATCCAAGGGCGCGGACCGGCGCTTCGTGGTGACGAGCCGGGGCGCGGTGAAGCTGAAACAGAGCGCCGGCCTGGACGAAGCGCTCGAGGTTTTCGACCGTCCCATCAAGCTGGTCTCGGGCTGAATTCGTAAACGATTGTAACGGTTTATGTCATGCGGCTGCCGCATGACCGGCATGCGCCCGCGGACCTGGCGGAAGCGCCTTGCGCACCCGAAATAGGGCTCACGAAAGGATGGTGCGTCATGACCGAACGTGCAGCGCTTTTGGACAACACCTATGCTCTGATGGTGTCGGCCTTTTTCACCAGCGCCGTGATCGCGATCGTGTTCGCGGGGCTGTTCTAAGGACTCGCGCGTGGCGGCGTCAGCGCGCCACGCGCTGTTCGTTTGTGCCGGCGAATAAATCCGGAAGTTCTTCTTTTGCCGCGCGTCCGGACGAAAAACCGGGTTCCACTTTTTCCGGCCGCGCGACCGCCGGGCGCCATGTCACGTCATCGCCGACCGCGATCTTTCCCGCCGCGACGACGCGGCAGGTTACGCCGCCATGTCCATGCGGCGTCAGCGCCGCGCGCAGGCCTTGGCGCTGTTCGTCCATGCGCTTGCAGGGGTCGGTTTCGCCGGTGACTTCCAAAATGACTTCGCCGATGACGATCCGCGAACCCGCACGCGGCTGAAGCGGGATTCCCGCGACGAGGAGATTCGCCCGGCGCATCGTCCACGGCAGGCCCGCGCCCAGTTCGTCGCAGGCCGCGCGCCACGCCTCCTCGCTCAGCACCGTGACCTGGCGCTTGCCGCGCTTGCGGGCGAAATCGCCGGCGATGCCCGCGTGCGCCAGAATCTCAGCCGCCGCCCGGGTGATCATGGCGGCGCGTTTAGCGGGCCGTGTGGCGATGCCGCGCAGGCGACCGGGAACATCGCTTGTCATGGCGCGATGTCAGTCCGATTTGCGCAGGAGATCGATCCGGGTCGGGATCTGGAAGGCCGCGCCTTTCGGCCCCATGTGACGCTCGAATTTCTTCTGCGCCTCGGCCTTCTGGGCGCCGGAGGCGCGCGCGCCGGGCGGCACATAGCCGCGCTCGACCGCGGCGAAATCCGGGATCACGACCGGCATCTGAAAGAACCTCTGCTCGACCAGCGCCATGGCGCCCGACGAGACGGCGCCGCGGATCAGTTCGAAGGTCGCGAGACGGTCCTGCTTCTCATCCTTGAACACACGCGTGATCTCGTTGAAGGCGCCGCCGGGCGCGGGCTCGGCGATATAGGCGAGGCCGCCCGGCCGCAGCGCGCGGCGAATTTCGCGCAGGGCCGGCGCGCGGCGGTCCTCGGGGATGCGCGACAGGAGGCCGTTGACGATCACGATGTCGAAGCTTTCGTCTTCGACCGGGATCCGGTCCGCGTCGCCCGCTTTATAAGTAAGGTTCGACAAGGGCGGCGGGTCGTCGCCGGCGCCCTGGGTTTCGAGCACGGTCACGGCGGCGGACTTCACGGCCGCGGCAATGGCGGGCGCGATATCGCCCGCGCCGATGGCGAGACTGAGGATTTCAGAGTCCTTCAGGAGCAAAAGCGCGCTCGCGATGTCCAGGTGGGAACTGACCGCGGCGCCCCGCGGATCCCAGCTTTGCATGGTGTCGGACATCAGGCGTCCCTTTCAAAGGGCTTTTTATCGCTGAATGGACAGGGAATAGAGAGGAGCCGCCCCGCGTTGTCAACGCGCGCCTCTATTTCGCGAAAGCCTTCTCGAACTCCGCCGGCTTGAAGCCGACGAGCAGCTTGCCGCCGCGATCGACGACGGGGCGCTTGATCATCGACGGCTGATCGAGCATGAGCCGGATGGCCTTCGCTTCGGTGAGATTTTCCTTGTCCGCATCGGCCAGCTTGCGGAACGTGGCGCCCGCGCGGTTCAGAAGCGCTTCCCAGCCCACGCTTTTGACCCAGCCCGCGAGCGTCGCCCGATCGAGGCCCGCAACCTTGTAATCGTGAAACGCATAGGCGACGCCTTGCCCGTCGAGCCACGCGCGCGCCTTCTTCATCGTGTCGCAGTTCCTGATGCCGTAGACGACCATTGCGCGCGCGTTCACTGACGGACCTCAAAATCATTCATGAAAACAATGGTATAGCATAGTTTAGAAAATTGAAACATTGGCCGTTCTATAATAGATTTCGCGGAAAAGCGCGGCTGAGCGCCGGGTTAAGGCAAAACGAATTCATGAGCCCAACGCAGAGCATATCGGGCGAGACCGACGATCTTGGGAATCTTCACGTTCTCCTGGTTGACGACGACAACGCCTTCCTGGACCTGACGCACGCGATGCTCAACGCCGTGGGCGTGGTGAACGTGAGCCGCGCCCAGAGCGGCCGCGAGGCGTTTGAAGTCCTGATGAGCGGCCGGCGCGTGATCGATGTCGTGCTGTGCGACCAGAACATGGCCGGGGGCACGGGCCTCGAGCTGTTATGGGTGGTGCGCACCGGCCAAGTGAAATCCGTCCGCCCCGACGCCTGCTTCATGCTGCTGACCGGGTCCCGCGACCACGATACGGTCACCACGGCGGCGCGGCTGGATGTGTCGGGCTACCTGATCAAACCGGTGCATCCGCAAAAACTGGGCGCCGCCATTTCCCAGGCGCGCAGGCGCGCCATCAAGCTCGACTTCAACAGATACAAGCAAGTCCAGCTGCCGCAACCCAGTTGATGCCCCGCCGTTATCACACCATGCGCAACATCATCGCCGCGATAGGATTTCTGGCCGTCTGTTTCGCCGTCTCGGCGCTGGGCGCGCTGGCCACCGCCGGCAGCGTCGGAACCTGGTACCAGACCCTCGCCAAACCGCCGTTCAATCCTCCGGACTGGGTGTTCGCACCGGTCTGGACCGCGCTTTATGTTCTGATCGCGCTCTCGGGCTGGCGGGTATGGCGAAAGACCGGCTTCTCCGATCGGAAGGCGTTCACGGCCTACGGCGCTCAGCTGTTCCTCAATCTTCTGTGGTCGGTGCTTTTCTTTGGGCTCCAGCGGCCGGCCGCCGCAATGGCCGGCCTGATCGTCCTGTGGATCGCGATCGGCGCGAATATGCTTCTGTTCGCGCGGCATGACCGCGCCGCGGCGCTGCTGCTCGCGCCTTACCTTCTGTGGGTCGGCTTCGCCGGCCTGTTGAACGCGGCGATCGTCGTCCTCAATTAGCCCGCGATCTTGCGGATGAAATTCAGCGCGCGCGACGTGACGCCGCCCGCCGGCGCGGCGGGCTGTACAGCCTCGTCGCCCACGATGTCTTCCGCGTCGCGCCGGTAGGCGAGAAACGCCATCAGATGCTGCATCTCGGCGGCGCGTGTGTCCGGATGGAAGAGCTTCGGATATTCGCTACGGGCGTGGGCCTTCCACCAGGCGAGATAGGTACCCTCGCCCGCGGCAAAGGGATCGGGATGGGCGCGCTGCACGTCGGGGCGCGCGCGATAGACCAGCCGCTGTTCCATTGAAATCGATGAGCCGTCGTCAAACCGGCCGAAGGCGTAGTGGGAGGGAACGGCCTTTTCGGCGGGCGTCGGCGCGGTCTCGGCGCGGTACCACGCCACGAGTTCCGCCGCGGCGGCTTGCCCCCCGGTGGTGCGCGCGTCGGGCATGACGCCGAGCTGGCTGAAGTGGAAAAACACCAGGGGCTTCGCATCGACCGTGAAGCCGGCGGCGAGGCTTCCGCCCATCTCGCGCGTCGACAAATTCCACGGCGCCGCGTTGAGGCCGGGCGAGCGCAGGACCTTCACGCGCTCGAAGAAGGCCGGGGCGAAATCGACCCAGCGCTGATCGGTGTAGATGCCGTCGGGAATATCCTCGCGGCAGTATCTGTATGTGCGCTCGGACCACCAGCGCGCAAACGCGCGCCCCTCGTCGCGCGCGGCGACGGCGATGAAACCGAGGTTGTAAATGCCGTGCTGCAGGGTGGAGATTTCGTTGGCGACGATGCCCGCGACGGTCTGTTCGGGCGAGGTCATATGCGGCGTGAGCACGATGTCCGCGGTCTCGAGGGTGTCCGCCACCTCGGCCATCGGCGCCATCACCGCGATATCGGGATCGAGATAGATCGCCGCCGCGCAGTCGTCGCGCGCCAGCAGTTTCTTCAGGACAAAAGGTTTAATGGCCGTCGCAAGCTCGATGAGCGTGTGCGAAAAGGCCCACCGGCGCAGGTTGGGAATATCGAGAGAGTCGAGCTGATGGATCTCGTCGGCGCCGAGACCGGCCAAGGCGTCATCGGGCGGCGCGGCGTCCGAGACGGCGAAATGCAGGCGCCAGGCCGGGTGCCGGCGGCGCAGGGAGGCCAGCAGCACGCGCGCTTTGGGCAGGTAATTGCCTGCGGCGACGGTAAAGACGTGAACGGTTTTCATCGGACTCGCGGCTAACGGCGAAACAACCGCATCACTTTACGCAAAGGCGCGGTGACTTTCCATGAGGTCGACCGGCGCATGGCCTCCAGCTCCTGTTCGCGGTCGTGCAGGAGGCGGCGCATCTTCTGGATTTCCTGCTGCGCATAGGCGGTTTCAGCGAGATAACGCTCGGTCTCGGGCCGGTGGAATTTCAAGGGGTCGGCATTCAGTTCTTCCGCGCTCACGATGAAAAACGCCTCGGCGGCGGTCACGTTGCCGAGCAGCGTGTAGGTGCGGTAACGGTTGAGCGCGGCGATCTGTTCGTCGTAGCGCTGAGCCTCCAGCTGCGAGCGGAAACAGGCGACGGCATCGTGTTTGATCGCCTGGACCGGCGAGATGTCGAGCAGGAGATTGGGCCGCTGCGGCGCGCCGATCTCATAGAAAGCCAAACGCGTGCCGGGCTTGCGTTTCACCGCTTCGACCGCCGCCATGGCGAGAATGCGATGATCGGGATGCTGCTCGGACACGGCGGGCGCATAGACGAGATCGGCGCCCTCGAGGACGGCGAGGACCTTGCCGATCAGGGGTTCGCCGTAGGCGAGCGCGCGGTCGGGAAGATTCCAGAACAGCGGCTCGCCGTAGCCCAGCACCTTCGCCGCGGCGCGGGCTTCGTTCTCGCGCGTGCGGGCGCGCTGACGTTCCATTTCCGTCGCGCCCATCTCGCCCTTCTTATAGGCGCCGTCGGTGGCGACAATCACGCGCACCGGGACCTTCGCCGCCACATGGCGCGCGATGGCTCCGCCGCAGCCGAACACCTCGTCATCGGGATGCGGGGCAAGCACGACGACGGATTTGGCCGGAATCTCGGTTACGGCCTTGTGCGGCACGATGGCGTCTTCGGGGGTCTTGAAGCTGGCGCCGGGCAGGGCGCCGCTCGCATCGCGCGTATAGCTGACGATGCGCGTGTCCTCGCCCCAATAGGAGCCTTGGCACGAGGCGCGGTTGGTTTCGCGCAAGGTGCGCTCCCACTCGCGCATGGTGGTTTCGGCGCCGGCGCCAAGCAGGCCCCAGCGCTTGGTGACGCTGTCGATCGCCGAGCCGAAAACCAGCAAGCCGCCCGGCGCGAGCTTCGCGGCGATGCGGTCGACGGCGCCGGCCAGGGTTTCGAGATCGGGCAGATAACACAGCACTTCGGCGACGACGATGAGGTCAAACGTCTTTCCGGCCGCGAAATCGTCGGTGACGGAACCGACTTCCCATTGGATGTTGCCGCGATCCTTGAGTTTCGCCGCGGCCCGTTCGACGGCGGCGGGCATGACATCGACCACATGCAGCGACCTGCACTGGGGCGCGAGCAGCGAGGTGAAGACGCCGGCGGCGCAGCCGATCTCGAGGCCGCGGGCGAAGACGGCCTCGTTGCCGCCCGCGTGCGCGCGCATCATGTCCAGAATGATGGCGTAGCGCCGCGCCTCGAACAGGTTGGTGCCCAGCCGCCAGGGATCCTCCGACGCCATTTCGGCGGAGAGATGCTCTGCGACATTCAATGAACCGGCCATATTTTCGGCCCCCACAGACCGACCATGCAGTGTTTTTTTGACACCATAGCGGTGCCTGCCGATTATGGAAACGGGGAGACAAGACGGCGCGGACGTGAGACAAGATGCCGCCGTTTCACCTTTATCTTGTAACGGCCTGGAGCGAGTGAGCGCGCATGGATGAACGGCTAGCGATCGTGGTGTTCAGCCTGGGGGGGCCGGATAGCCCCGCGGCGGTGCGTCCGTTCCTGTTCAACCTGTTCAACGACCGTTACATCATCCCGTGGGTGCAGCCCTTCCGCTGGCTGCTGGCGCGCACCATCTCCGGTGCGCGCGCAAAGAAATCCCGAGGCTATTACGCCCGGCTGGGCGGGCGCTCGGTCCTGCTGCCCGAAACGACCGCGCAGGCCAAGGCGCTGGAGGCCGCCGCGTCGCATTACGCCAAGGACGTGCGCGCCTTCGTCTACATGCGCTACTGGCACCCGATGGCGCCGGAGGTCGTGACGCAATTGAAGGACTACGCGCCGACCCGGATCGTGGTGGTGCCGATGTATCCGCAATACTCCACGACGACCACGGGAACATCCGTCGACGCGCTGACCAGGGAAGCGCGCAAACAAGGCCTCGCCACGCCGTTCGAGATCATCTGCTGCTTCCCGACCGCGGCCGGTCTCATCGCACCGATGGTCTCCATGATCGCGAAAGCCTATGCCGAAATGGCCGCGGCCGGACAAAAGCCGCGCGTGCTGCTGACCGCGCACGGCCTGCCGGAAAAGACCATCGCCGGCGGCGATCCTTATCAGTGGCAGGTGGAACAGACCGCCGCCGCCGTCGTCGCGGGCCTGAAGATCGAGAATCTGGACTGGGCGATCTGCTATCAGAGCCGCGTCGGTCCCGCGAAGTGGATCGGGCCGTCGACGGAGGCGGAGATCCAGCGCGCGGGGAAAGACGGCGCGCCCTTGATCGTCGCGCCGGTCTCCTTCGTGTCGGAGCATGTCGAGACGCTGGTGGAACTGGACGAGACCATGCGCGATCTGGCCAAGGACGCCGGCGTGCCCGCGTACCGGCGCATTCCGGCGGTGCGTACGGACGCGACCTTCGTCGCGACGCTGGCCGGCTTCATCGACTTCCTGAAAGGGCGCGAGACGCCCTGCTCGGAGACCGGCGCCAAATTATGCCCGGCGAAGTTCGGCGCCTGCCCGCATAGATAGTCGCGACACGCGCCGGAGATTCGCCGGAAACGGGCGGAACCGGCCGCGCGCCGCCAACGTTACATCCCCGTTGCCGAATGACGGGTCATGAAGAACGTTGAATATCTTCATCGTGAGATCGCGGTCGCGGTTGTGGGCGCCGGCGCCGCCGGCCTCGCGGCCGCCCATGTGCTCGCGCGGGAAAACATCCCCTATCTGCTGATCGACAGCCGCGCCCGCCTCGGCGGGCGCGGGCTCACCGAAACCGTGGGCCAGATGCCGCTCGATCTCGGCTGCGGCTGGTTGCATTCGGCCAACAAGAACCCGTGGGCGGCCATCGCCTACAAACTGGGTTTTCACATCGACAAGACCAAGCCGCCCTGGGAGGAACAGAGCTGCGACCAGGGCATGAGCGCGGCGGAACAGGAAGAATTCCAGAAGGCGTTCGAGGAGTTTGAGACACGCATCGATAAGGCGGACCTTAGCGAAGACCGGGCGGCGGCGGCGCTGCTCGATCCCGCCTCGCGCTGGAATCCGCTGATCGACGCGATCTGCACCTACCTGAACGGCGCGGAGCTGAAGAACGTGTCCGCCGCGGACTATCGGAACTACCAGGACACCGACGTCAACTGGCGCATCAAGGAAGGCTACGGCGCGCTGATCGGCGCTTACGGATCGGGCCTGAGCGTGGCGCTGCGCACGCGCGTGTCGTGCATCAATCACGGCGGCCGCACGGTGAAACTGGCGACGGACCGCGGCGACATCGCCGCGCAGCAGGTCATCATTACCGTGCCGACGTCCGTGATCGCCACGGAGACCCTGCGCTTTGCCCCGGAGCTGCCCGACAAGATCGACGCCGCGCATCATTTGCCGCTCGGCCTTGTGAACAAACTGTTCCTCGCCTGCGATCAATCGGCCATGTTTCCCGCCGACGGGCATTTCTTCGGTGACTGGCGCACCGCGGCGACGGGGAGCTACCACCTGAAGCCCTTCGGCCATCCGGTGATCGAAGTTTTTCTGGCCGGATCCCTCGCGCGGGACCTGGCGGCCGACGGCGCGCGCGCCCACGGCGATTTCGCGGTCGGCGAGCTGGTCAAGCTTCTGGGCAGCGACGTGCGCAAGCATCTCAGCCCCCTCGCCCAGTCGGCGTGGCACGAAGATCCCTTCGTGCGCGGCTCTTATTCCTATGCCGAGGCCGGCTGCGCGGGCGCGCGGGAAAGCCTGGCCCGCGCGGTGGACGACCGCCTGTTCTTCGCGGGCGAGGCCTGTTCGACGCGCTCGTTCGCGACGGCTCACGGCGCTTTCCAGACCGGCGCGGAGGCGGCCCACGCGCTCGTCGCCGCGCGCGCCCCGCGCCGCGCCCTCAAGATCGGCGCGCACTTCAACCTCGACACCTGACCCCGCGCACATGCTTCGCGCCGGCGATCTTCATCATGTTTCGGATGCGGTTCCGGGCCTTGCGCGCAAGCGCGCGGGCGGGTCATTCGTCTACCTGGACCGGCGCGGACGGCGCGTGCGCGCGCCCGCCGTCCTGTCCCGCGTGAAGGCGCTGGCGATTCCGCCGGCATGGTCGGACGTGTGGATCTGCCCGGATGCGAAAGGCCATTTGCAGGCGACGGGCCGCGACGCGCGCGGGCGCAAGCAATACCGCTATCATCCAAAGTTCCGGGAAGCGCGGGAAAACGCGAAATACCGGCGCCTGTTCGACTTCGCCAAGGCGCTGCCGCGCGTCCGCGCGGCGATCGCCAAGGACATGGCCGCGCCAGGCTTGGCACGCGCGAAAGTCATCGCGACCGTGGTCTACCTGCTCGAAGCCACGCTCATTCGCGTGGGGAATGCCGACTACGCGCGCCTGAACAAGAGCTACGGCCTCACCACCATGCGCGACCCGCATGTGGAGGTGAACGGCGCGGAGATGACCTTCGGCTTCACGGGCAAGAGCGGCCGCGCGTGGCGGATCACCCTCAAGGACCGGCGCATCGCCCGCATCGTGAAGGCGTGCCGCGAATTGCCGGGCCGGCATCTGTTCCAGTACCTCGGCGAGGACGGCCGGCGTCAGCGGGTGAGTTCGACGGATGTGAACGACTATTTGCGCGGCGTCAGCGGGTGCGACGTGACCGCGAAGGACTTCCGCACCTGGAGCGGCACACTGATGGCGGCCCTGACGCTGGCCGACGAGGCGCCGCCGCAAAGCGAGGCCGCCGCCAAACGCACGATAAAGGCGTGCGTCGGCGACGTATCGGAACGGCTGGGCAATACCGCCGCCGTCTGCCGCAAGTGCTACATCCACCCGGCGGTGATCGACGCTTACACCGAGGGCCGCCTCGCGCGCCGTTTCAAGCACAAAGGACGCAAGATCCGGGGCGGGCTGGAGCCAGAAGAGGCCGCGCTGCTCGCCCTTCTGAAGTCACACGTATAGCGCGCCGCGCGGGTCCGCTTCGGATTCAGGCGCCGCCATTCGCGGCGCTTCGGTTTCGGGCGCCGCCATTCGCGGCGCGGTCGGAAAAGACATCATCGCGCGGAAGCCCGCTTCGTCGTAGGCCAGCTCGATGTCGCCGTTCAGCTCGTGCGTCAGCTCAAGCTTGATGAGCTTGCTGCCGAAGCCCTTGCGCGTGGGCGCGCGCACCTTCGGGCCTTGCGTTTCGCCCCATTGGATCGCCACCTCGCCGTTCTCCTCGCGCGACCAGTCCCACCGCACGGTGACGATGCCGTCGTTGTTGGACAACGAGCCGTGTTTGACGGCGTTGGTGGCGAGTTCGTGGAAAACGATGCCGAGCGCGACGGCCGCTTTGGGTTGAATCGCGACCGGCGGGCCGCTCAACACGACGCGGGTCTTGTCCTCGACGATGTACGGCTCGAGGGCCTCCGAGGCCACGTCACGCAGCTGCACGTTGCCCCAATGCTCGCGCGACAGGAGCCCGTGCGTGCGTCCCAAAGCCTCGATGCGCTTCAGGAACTTCTCGACGAAGGCTTCGGGTTCGGGAGTCGAGGCCAGCGTCTGGCGGGCCATGGCGTTGACCACCGCGAGCATGTTCTTCACGCGGTGCGACAGTTCCTCGATCAGGATGCGCTGCTGCGCCTCGGCGGCGGCCATCGCTTCCTGATGCTCCTGCGAGCGGCGCAGAGCCTGTTCGGTGGCGATCTTTTCGGCGCGGACCCTGAAATTCTCTTCCTGCAACTTATGGCGGATTTCCGCCTCGCGCTGGGCCTCGTACTGCTTGAGATGCAGGTCGACGAACACCGAGATCTTCGAGGTGAGGATGAACGGATCCACCGGCTTGAAGATCATGTCCACGGCGCCGGCCGAATAGGCCTGGAGCAGGTGGGAATCGTCGCGGAACACCGCCGTCAGGAAGACGATGGGGATATGGCGCGTCTTCTTGCGGGCGCGGATGAGCGCGGCGGTTTCATAACCGTCCATGCCCGACATATGAAGGTCGAGCAGGATGACCGCGAAGTCCTCGTGCAGAAGATGCTGAAGCGCCTCCTCGCCGGAATGGGCGACAACGAGGGTCTGGCCGAGACGCTCAAGCGCCGCGGTCAGGGCAAGCGACGTCGAGCGGTCGTCATCGACGATGAGGATGCGCGCTTTAGGCGCATCCTGCGCCGCTGACGCGCGATCGCCATCGTCCGTACGCACTGAAGTCACAATCGGACCCACGGTTCTAGGCCACCATTCCTATTCCGCCGGGAACGCGACCACATTGTCCGTGCCGGTCCGAAGGACAGGCGCCTGCTCGCCGCGCGCAAACCAAACGCGGAGCACGGAAACAAGTTGCTCGATGTCCACCGGCTTGGCGATGTAGTCGCTGGCGCCGGCTTCCATGCACTTTTGACGGTCACCCTTCATCGCCTTGGCGGTCACGGCGACGATCGGCAGCGCCGTGAAGCGCGGATCGGCCCTGATCTCCTCGATGGTCTCATAGCCGTCCATCCCCGGCATCATGATGTCGATGAGCGCGGCATCGATGTTCGGAATGCGGTTGAGGAGTTCGATGCCCGAGCGTCCGCTCTCGGCATAATGAAGTTCCACCCCATGCTCTTCGAGCGCGCTCGTCAGCGAGAAGATGTTGCGGATGTCGTCATCGACCACGGCGATCTTCTTGCCGGCCAGGACCGGATCGGACTGGCGGATCTGGCGCAGCACGTCCTGGGCGTCGCTGGTCAGGCTTTCGTAGGCGCGGTGAAGGAGAATCGCGACCGCGTCCTGGAGTTCCGGCGCGTTGCGGGCCCAGCGGCCGCGCGTCATGCGGCCTTTCAGGAAAAAGGCCTTTTCCTCCTCGGTGAAGTCGCGCGGCACGAACAGGATGAATGGGAGGTCCACGGCCTGAAGGTCGGCGACCAGATCCTCGACCGGCGTTTCGGAGGGCGCCGACAAATTCACCACGATGCAGTCCGCGTCGTCGGCGTCGATATCGTCCGGCACTTCGGTTGCCCGGTTGATCTGGAGACCGGCCGCGTCGATGAGCGATGCGATCCCGTCGGACAGGCCTTCCGGCTCGACGGCGATCAGGGTCTTGGTGCGTTCGCGGTAGGCCTTCACCCGCTGCAAGGTGGCCAGCAGCGTGTCCGGCTCGGCCGGCTTGCCGGTGACGCCCATCGCGCCGAGGCCGAGACCGAGGCGGGTCTGTTCGTCGGCGGAGATGATATGCACCGGGATATGCCGGGTCTCCGGATTGCGCTTCAAGAGATCGAGGAGCGCGAAGCCGTCCATATCGGGAAGGCCGATGTCCAGGGTGATGGCGTCGGGGCGGAAACGCTTGGCCAGCGGCACGACGCCGCCGCCCTCGCCGGTCACCACGCCCTTGAAGCCCGCCTCGCGCGCCATGGTGAGCATGATGGAGGCGAAGTGCGGATCGTCCTCCACGATCAGCACCGTGGCCTCGCCGCGCTGGATGGTGTCGCGGTCGTCGAGCACGCGTTCGGTGACTTCCTCCGCGCTCGGCGATATCACACGCGCCATCGGCATGGACGGGCGCGCGACGGTCTTGGCGGACGGCGTGAAGTTCATCGGCAGGAACAGGGTGAAGGTCGAGCCCTTGCCCACCTTGCTGTTTACCGTGAGCTCGCCGCCGAGCAGGCGGGTGATTTCGCGGCTGATCGACAGGCCCAATCCAGTTCCGCCGTATTTGCGGCTGGTGGTGCCGTCGGCCTGCTGGAAGGCCTCGAAGATGATGCGCTGCTTTTCCTCCGGGATACCGATGCCGGTATCCTCGACGGTGAAGGCAAGGACCTGGCTCGCGCGGCTGAGATGCTCGTTGGACGGCGACCAGCCGGACGTGACCGGCGCGACCTTGAGACACACATGTCCCGTTTCCGTGAACTTGAAGGCGTTGGAAAGCAGGTTCTTGATGATCTGCTGGAGGCGCTTGTCGTCGGTGTACATGGAGCGCGGCAGTTCCTGGTCGAGTTCGACCTGGAATTCGAGTTTCTTGTCCTGCGCCAGCTGCGCGAAGGTGCGGTCCATATGATCGCGCAACGACCCGAAGAAGGTCTCGCCGACATCGAGGGTGACCGTGCCGGATTCGATCTTCGACAGGTCCAGGATGTCGTTGATGAGCGCCAGAAGGTCCGACCCCGCATGGTGGATCGAGCGGGCGAATTCCACCTGCTTGTCGGTGAGATTGCCGTGCGTGTTGGTCGAGAGCAGCTTCGAGAGGATCAGCAGCGAGTTGAGCGGCGTGCGCAATTCGTGGCTCATGTTGGCCAGGAACTCGGATTTGTACTTTGAGGTCAGGGCGAGCTGTTCGGCCTTCTCTTCCAGTTCGCGCTTGGCGTTTTCGACCTCGCGGTTCTTGGCTTCGACCTGCGCGTTCTGGTCGGACAGCAGCTTGGCCTTGTCTTCCAGCTCGACGTTGGTGCGCTGCAATTCGTCCTGCTTGGAGCGCAGCAGTTCCTCGGACTGGCGGAGCGTATTGGCCTGCTGCTCAAGGCGGTCGTTGGTCTTCTTGAGCTCTTCCTGCTGGGCCTGAAGCTCGGCGGTGAGCAGCTGGGACTGTTTCAGGAGGCCCTCGGTCCGCATGTTCGCCGCGATCGTGTTGAGCACGATCCCGATCGATTCCATGAGCTGATCGAGAAAGGACTGGTGGGTTTCGGAGAATTCGCTGAACGAGGCCAGCTCGATGACGGCGTTCACTTCGCCTTCGAACACCACGGGGAGCACGATGACGTTCAAGGGCGACGCTTCGCCGAGGCCGGAACTGACCTTGATATAATCATGAGGCACGTTGGTGAGCAGGATACGCGACTTTTCGAAGGCGCACTGTCCGACCAGGCCTTCACGCAGTTCGAAGCGATTTGCCAGATGCTTCCTGTGATTGAAGGCGTAGGACGCGACAAGGTTGAGCGCGACGCGGTTGTCTTCGTCCTTTTCCGTCACATAGAACAAGCCGTGCTGCGCCTTGACGAGCGGCGCGAGTTCGGAGAGCACCATGTTCGAGACGGTGGCCAGGTCGCGCTCGCCCTGCAGCATCCGGGTGAAGCGCGTCAGGTTGGTTTTCAGCCAGTCCTGTTCGGTGTTCTTGAGGGTTTGATCCTTCAGGTTCCGGATCATTTCATTGATATTGTCTTTCAGCGCGGCCACTTCGCCCGAGGCTTCGACGGTGATGGACCGGGTCAAGTCGCCGGTCGTCACGGCGGTGGACACTTCGGCGATGGCGCGGACTTGGGTGGTGAGGTTGGCGGCCAGCTGGTTCACGTTGTCGGTCAAGTCGCGCCACAGACCGGCGGCGCCCGGCACGCGGGCCTGACCGCCGAGCTTGCCTTCGATCCCGACCTCGCGGGCCACGTTGGTCACCTGGTCCGCGAAGGTCGCGAGGGTCTCGATCATCCCGTTGATGGTTTCGGCGAGGCTGGCGATTTCGCCCTTCGCTTCGACCGTCAATTTGCGGCGCAGATTCCCTTGCGCCACGGCGGTCACGACATCGGCGATGCCGCGCACCTGGGACGTGAGGTTCGTGGCCATCGCGTTCACGTTGTCGGTGAGGTCCTTCCACGTCCCGCCGACCCCGGGCACCTGGGCCTGACCGCCGAGCTTGCCTTCGGTGCCGACTTCGCGCGCCACGCGGGTCACTTCCGAAGCGAAGGAGTTGAGCTGGTCCACCATGGTGTTGATGGTGTTCTTCAGCTCCAGGATTTCGCCTTGCACGTCCACGGTGATCTTCTTGGAAAGGTTTCCGTTGGCCACGGCGGTGGTCACTTCGGCGATGTTACGCACCTGGCCGGTCAAGTTATTGGCCATGAAGTTCACATTGTCGGTGAGATCCTTCCAGGTCCCGGCGACTCCCGGCACTTTCGCCTGACCGCCGAGTTTCCCTTCGGTGCCGACTTCGCGCGCCACGCGGGTGACTTCCGAGGCGAAGGAGTTGAGCTGGTCCACCATGGTGTTGATGGTGTTCTTCAGCTCCAGGATTTCGCCTTGCACGTCCACGGTGATCTTCTTGGAGAGGTTTCCGTTGGCCACCGCGGTGGTCACTTCGGCGATGTTACGCACCTGGCCGGTCAAGTTCGCGGCCATGAAGTTCACGTTGTCGGTGAGATCCTTCCACGTCCCGGCGATGCCGGGCACGCGCGCCTGACCGCCGAGCTTGCCTTCGGTGCCGACTTCACGCGCCACGCGGGTCACTTCCGAGGCGAAGCCGTTGAGCTGGTCCACCATGGTGTTGATGGTGTTTTTCAGCTCCAGGATCTCGCCCTTCACGTCCACGGTGATCTTCTTGGACAAGTCGCCTTTGGCCACCGCGGTGGTCACGTCGGCGATGTTGCGCACCTGGCCGGTCAGATTGGCGGCCATCAGGTTCACGTTGTCGGTGAGATCCTTCCACGTCCCGGCGACCCCGCGCACGTTGGCCTGACCGCCGAGTTTCCCGTCGGTGCCGACTTCGCGCGCCACGCGGGTCACTTCCGAGGCGAAGGAGTTGAGCTGGTCCACCATGGTGTTGATGGTGTTTTTCAGCTCCAGGATCTCGCCCTTCACGTCCACGGTGATCTTCTTGGACAAGTCGCCGTTGGCCACCGCGGTGGTCACTTCGGCGATGTTACGGACCTGGCCGGTCAGATTGGCGGCCATCAGGTTGACGTTGTCGGTGAGGTCTTTCCACGTCCCGGCGACGCCCTTCACTTTCGCCTGGCCGCCGAGTTTTCCTTCGGTGCCGACTTCGCGGGCCACGCGGGTCACTTCCGAGGCAAAGGAGCCGAGCTGGCCCACCATCGTATTCACGGTCTTGCCGATGCGCAGGAATTCCCCCCGCAGCGGACGGCCGTCGATATCGAGATTCATGGTCTGCGAAAGGTCGCCTTTCGCGACGGCGCCGATCACGCGGGCCATTTCGGAGGTCGGCTGCACCAGGTCGGCGATGAGCGTGTTGACCGTGTCGATGCTGGTGGCCCACGACCCGCCGGCATTGGAAAGTTTCGCGCGGTGGGTGATTTTGCCTTCCTTACCGACAAAGTCGCCGAGACGCTGGAACTCCTTGGTCATCCGCTCGTTGAGATCAACCACGTCATTGAAGGCTTCGGCGATTTCGCCGTCGATCCCGGACAGACTGCTGGGCAGGCGGACGGAAAAGTCGCCCTTGCGCAGCGCGCGCAGGGCGGCGAGCAGGTCATGCTGATCGAGCGTGGTGGATTTCTGAGACGTCTTGGTCATCGGACCCCCGAATGCGCCACAAGCGGCCTGATGCCGCCGGCATATGGTTTGAAATATTTCGGAAACCCGCGCGGGCCGACGCATATGGCGTCGCACACGCGACCCCGTGCCCGCCGCCACCGCGCGCACGACCCGACCCGGATATCCTCTATGCGGGCCAACGGCCGAAACTGTTCAAATGTTCCGTGTGAGGGATTCTATTTTCCGAATTTTCCGGAAATTCATCTTCGCGCTTAACGCGAACCCATTCCTAGCGCCGGGAGTTACACAAACTACAACCGCTATCGGGACGGCGGCGCGGACAAAGCACCGCCCGCGGCCGTATCGGCCGGCGCGCCGGGCAGCGCCGGCGCCTCCGGCGGGATCGGCGCCAGCGGCCTGACGGGCGGCGGCGTATTCGGAAGCGGATTCACCGCCGGCGGCGGCGGACTGCGAAGAACGGGCGGCGTGATCAACTGATCATTGGCGCGCCGGATGCGATCTTCGAATTCCTGCTGGATCCGCGCGCGGTCGCCCTCGCCGAGCGCGTTGGTCAGGCGGCCCCGGCATTCGATCTGTTCGGAGACGGACAAGCGGATATTGCCGCAAAGGTCTTGCGCAACGACCGGCCCACCGGAGGCCAGAGCGATCACGAGGACAGCGAGATTCACACGCATCGCGGGTTACTCCTCACGCTTCTCATTCCATATGGCCACCGCCGGCCGCTCCCACAAGGGGAACGACGGTTCACGCGCTTCGTTCTATGCCCGTCTCGAAACAATGACAGAGAAGGTCATGCGCTCCACCGCGATCCGGCGCATGCGCTACAACGCGCTTGAGCAAGTGCTGCGGATCGAATTCAAGAGCGGCGCGCTGAAACAGATCATTCCGCGAACGCCAGCGCGGGCGGCGCGCCGCGCTCCACGACGACAATCGCATATTGGCCGAAGCGGCGGGCGAGGGCGAGGCCGTCCGCGCGCGAGAGATCGAAAACAAACAGGCCCGCTTCCGTCGGTCCGTTGTCATTGGGATCGCGCGCGCGCGTGAGGGCGTAGGCCTTGCCCGCGCCGCGGACGGCTTCGATCAGCGCACCGTGGGCAACGGCGTTCTTTTCCTCGGGCTGGACCTGGCTGCGCGGGTTGTAGGCGGTGATGAGCACGGCGCACACCGCGCCGCGCGCGGCCAAAAGCGCATCCAGCGCCGCGTTCGGGCGATCGACGTGGAAGGCCAGCGCCTGCCCACCGGCGTCGATTTCATAAGTCGCCGCGCGGTACGCGGCGATCAGGTCTGGCGGAACGGGCAAGGCGCGAACCTTTCAGTCGAAATGCGGCTCAATCGAAATGTCGGCGAAGACCGGAAGATGATCGGAGCCGTCGCGGCCGGCGGGATCGACCCAGCTTGCGATCATCGCGCCCCGAGGCCGGCAATAGATTCGATCGAGCAGCAGCATAGGCCGGAACGAGGGCCAGGTGCGATGGTGCGTTCGCGCCGGCAATACGGCCGCGAGCGACCGGCGCACCGGACCCCGCCACGGCCAGTCGTTGAAGTCGCCGAGCATGATCGACACGGGATGATCGCTTGCCGCGATGCACGCGAGCTGGCGGGCCTGGCGGCGGCGCTCGGTGAACCATAACCCCAGATGCACGGCCGAAAGGTTCACCGGGCCGCAGGGGGTTTCGATGTCGCACTCGATGGCGCAGCGCTTTTCGAATTTCCAGTAGGAAAGATCGTGCAATTTGACATGCGTCATCGGCCAGCGGCTGATGACGGCGTGACCATAGTGTCCGTCCTCGGCGACGATGGTGCGCGCTTCGGCCTGATGCGCGCCCAGCGCGTTCGTGAGAAAGGCCAGCGGCGGCGGCTCGTGGGCGGGCCGTCCGCGGGAATCGATTTCCTGGAGCGCGATGATATCGGGATTGTGCGCTTGGATGAGCCGCACGATGCGCCCGAGATCGCGGCGGCCGTCGGGGCCGACGGCGCCGTGGATGTTCCAGGTCATGACGCGAATGGCGGGCATCAGGCCGTCGCTCGGGGCCTCAAGAGGGCCTGAAGGCGGCGAGGCCGCGCGTTAAGCGGCGGACGCAACGTTGTACGGGAAGACAGGCGCGCCGCGCGCGGCGCCGTGATACACGTCGCGATACCGGTCCGCCGCGCCGCGCCAGCAGTTGCGGCGTTCCATGGCGGCGCGTTTCATCGCGGCGAAATTCGTGCGCGAGCCGTAAGCGCCGAACGCGCGGCCGACCGCTTCGATAAGGCCCTCGGTCGAGAACCGGCCAAAAAGGAAACCGGTGACGCCGTCCTTGATGGTGTCGGTCAGACCGCCGGTGCGATGGGCAATCGGCAGGGTGCCGAAGCGCTGGGCATATTGTTGCGAGAGACCGCAGGGCTCGAAGCGCGACGGCATCAGGAGGAAATCGCTGCCGGCATAGGCGCGGCGCGAGAGGGTTTCGTCGAAACCGATGCGCACGGCCACATGCGCGGGATATTTACGGGCCAGCGCGCGCATGGATTTCTCGATGGCGGGGTCGCCCTCGCCGATCACAACCACCTGGCCGCCCTGGCGGACGATATGATCCGCGGAGTCCTCCAGAAGATCGAGACCCTTCTGGTGGACCAGACGCGAGATCACGCAGAACAACGGGCCCGTGCGCGCGAGACCGAAGGCGCCGCGCACGAACGCGGCGGTCTTTTCCTTGCCGGTGAAATCGGCGGCGTCGAAGTGATGCTCGAGATGCGGATCGCGCGCGGGATCGAAGCTGTCGTCGATGCCGTTCAGGATGCCGGTGAGTTGATTCCGCGCGGCGCGGTTCTTGAGCACGCCGTCGAGGCCGGCGCCGAACTCCGGCGTCAGGATCTCGCGGGCATAGGTCTCGCTGACGGTGGTCACATGCGAGGCGTAAACGATCCCGGCTTTCAGGAAGGACATACGGCCGTAGAATTCGACGCCGTCGACGGTATAGGCGGACTCGGGCACGCCAAGCGCCGGAAGGCGGCTGCGCTCGAACAGACCCTGATAGGCGAGATTGTGGATGGTGAGGATGCTGGGCACCGCTTCACCGCGCCACCTGAGATAGGCCGGCGTCAGCGCCGAGGCCCAGTCGTTTACATGCACGACGTCGGCGCACCAGGCGGGCGATTCCCTGTTTCGCGTACCGGTGGCAATATCCGCCGCCGCGAGAGCAAGACGCGCGAACCGCACATCGTTGTCCGCCCAATCGCGCGCGTTCTCGTCGCCGTACGGCGATCCGGGACGGTCGTACAGCTCGGGCGCGAGAAGCACATAGACCGGAAGCCCGTCACGAGTGTGCGTCAGCGCGACCCTGCAAGAGGGAATGGCGTTGAGGCCGGGAAGCTCGGCAACCACATGTGGGGCGCCGATCTTCGCGAGGACCTGCCGGTAGCCGGGGATCATGATGCGCGCATCGAGACCGCCGTCGCGCAGCACCCGCGGAAGACAAGCGGAGACCTCACCGAGACCGCCGGCCTTCACGAGGTCGGTGAGTTCGGATGTGACAAACAGGACGCGCTCGACGTTGCGCACGCGCAACTCCCTCAAAAACCCCGGCGCAAGATCGCGCGGGCGTTCTGCATCATCAAAATAAACTGAGGTTCGCTCCACACGCATGCGCCGCGCGGACGGGCGCGACGCACACAACCCAAAGGCAGAACGAAGCCTTTTTATGATTGTTCCCGGGAGCCGGGAGAGCTCTTGAGAGATTCTCGGAAAAACAAGCCGCGCAGGCTCAGGTCATCGACCAGCCGTGACTGACGTTCAGCGACTGTCCGGTCAGCGCGTTGGTCTCGAACGCGGCGAAGAACATAACCGCCTGCGCAACATCGTCGACGGTCGAGAACTCGCCGTCCACCGTGCCTTTCAGCATGATGTTCTTCACGACCTCTTCTTCCGAAATGCCGAATGTCTTCGCCTGTTCGGGGATCTGTTTATCGACGAGCGGCGTGCGCACAAAGCCGGGGCAGACCACGTTGGCGCGCACGCCGTGGGCGGCGCCTTCCTTGGCCACGACTTTCGCGAGCCCCATGAGACCGTGCTTCGCGGTCACGTAAGGCGCCTTCAACGGCGAGGCTTCCTTCGAATGCACCGAACCCATGTAAATGACGGCGCCGCCGGTGCCCTGCCTGTACATGTGGCGCAGGGCCGCGCGCGTGGTGAGGAACGCACCGTCGAGATGGATCGCCATGAGGCGCTGCCAATCCTTGTAGGCGAAGTCCACCAGCGGCGCGACGATCTGGATACCGGCGTTGCTGACGAGGATGTCGATCTTGCCGAAATGCCGCGCGGCATGGTCGATGCCGGCGTCCACCTGAGATTCCTGGGTCACGTCCATGGCCACGCCGAGGGCGTTCGATCCAAGTTCGCGCGCCGTCGCTTCGGCCTGCGCGGCGTTGAGATCGGCGATGACGACTTTCGCGCCGGCCTTCACGAAAACCTCGGCGATGCCGCGGCCGATTCCGCTGGCGGCGCCCGTGACGACCGCGACTTTACCGACCACACCCATAATTAGAACTCCGCTTCCAGCTCTTCCATTTCGTCCGGCTCGGCCTGCGCGGCCTGCGTCCAGGCGACGACCGGCTCCCAGGCGCGGATGGTATCGCAGTAGGCCGTGCAAACCGGGTCGAGTTTGACATCATAGGTGACGAAGCGCGTGCAGACGGGCGCGTACATGGCGTCCGCCATGCTGGGTTCCCGGCCGAAAAGATACGGCCCGCCATAGCGCGCGAGGCAGTCTCGCCAGATCTCGCACACACGCTCGATGTCCGGCTTCGCGCCGGTCCAGACCTTGAAGCCCGGAAACCGCGCCTTGAGATTCATGGGAAGCGCCGAGCGCAGATTGAAGAAGCCGGAGTGCATCTCGCCGCTGATGGAGCGGCAATGCGCCCTGGCTTTCGGGCCGGACGGCAGCAACTTCGCGTCCGGTTTCAGTTCGGCGAGATACTCGGCAATGGAGAGGGTGTCCCACACCGTGAGACCGTCATGCTCAAGCTTCGGCGTCAGGAAGGACGGCGACAATAAAAGGAGTTCCGCCCGGGCGGCCGGATCGTCGATGCCGACGACCTTTTCCACGATCTCCAGGCCGGCCATTTTGCAGAGGAGCCATCCCCGGAAAGACCAGGATGAATAGTTTTTACTGGAAATGGTGAGTGTTGCCGCCATTGAGCCCTCGGGGCGGCTCCGGGGTTCCTCAACCTTACGGTTCGAAGCCGCAAAAGGATCATCTCGCACCGCAGCAAAAATTGCACTAGGCTTTTCCCGGGGAGAAGCCAGAATGGCCCGTAGCTGGGGATAGATGCTTTATTCGTTTTATGAACAACAGCGTACGTGGAGCGAGCCGCTTCGCCAGATGGCGGGCCTGGCGCGCGACGCGCTTATGCCGCTGACGCTGTGGCCCTGCGGCGCCGGCATGTCGCATGTGACGGCGGCGTTCGACCTTCTGTCACGCACCGCGCTGACCCACGATCATCCCGGCTACGACATCGATCATGTGCTGGTCGACGGCCGTCCCGTGCCCGTGAGGGAAGAAACGGCGGCCACGTCGCCGTTCTGCACATTGCTGCGTTTCGCCAAACCGGGGGTCACCGGCCAGCCCAAGGTGCTGGTGGTCGCCCCCCTGTCCGGCCACTTCGCGACCCTGCTGCGCGATACCGTGCGCACGCTGCTGGTCGATCATGACGTTTTCCTGACGGATTGGCGCAACGCCCGCGACATCCCCGTGACCCACGGCGACTTCGGCTTCGACGACTGTATCGAACATGTCATCGGCTTCCTGGAGACCATCGGCCCCAAGGCGCATGTGATCGCGGTGTGCCAGCCGTGCGTGCAGGTGCTGGCCGCCGTCGCGGCGATGGCCGAGAACAAAAATCCGGCGACGCCGCTTTCGATGACCCTGATGGCCGGCCCCATCGACACGCGGGTGCAGCCGACCAAGGTCAACGAGCTTGCCCTCAGCCATCAGATCGAATGGTTCGAGCGGAATCTCATCACCGAAGTGCCCGCGAGCCTCGCCGGCGCCGGCCGCAAGGTGTATCCGGGCTTCCTGCAATTGACCGCCTTCATGTCGATGAACGGGGCGCGTCATGCGAAGGCGCATGGCGATCTTTATTCGCACCTCGCTACCGGTGACGTCGCGCGCGCCAACGACATCAAGACGTTCTACGACGAATATTTCGCCGTGTTCGACCTGCCGGCGCGCTTCTACCTCGAGACGGTGAAACGCGTGTTCCAGGACGCCGACCTCGCGCGCGGCGCGCTCACGTACAAGGGCAAGCGCGTCGATCCCTCGGTGATCAGGAAAACCGCGCTGCTCACCATCGAAGGCGAGCACGACGACATCTGCGCGGTGGGGCAGACCCTCGCCGCCCACGACCTGTGCACGGGGCTCAAGCCGTTCCTGAAGCGCCATCATCTCCAAGCCGGCGCGGGCCACTACGGCGTCTTCAGCGGCCGGAAATGGCGGACCCAAATCTACCCGCTGGTCCGCAACCTGATGCTCTCGGCGAGCTAGGCATCCTCTCGTCCTGCGCGCAGCGGTCGCGCGAATGTGACGACAACCTCCAATTCGATCCAATCCGGTCGCATTTTCTCCCCAAAGGGGCGTTCGACTGGTCGCCGAAGTGACGCGGGACCGTTCGCGCACGGAACCGCAGTTCGCGCTGTAACGTTTACATCCGGACTCGGTTCATGCGTGCCGGTCTTCCCCAAGTCACACCGGCGATTTAGGAGATTCCCCCGTGAAGAAGCTCATGTTGAGCGCCACCGCCCTCACCTTCCTGACCAGTTCGGTCCTGACCAGTTCCATGGCCTCGGCCATGCCCGTCACGAAACCGCAGCCCGCCGCGCAGGGCGCGGCGCTTTCGCAGCCGGTGCAGTACCGCGGCGACGACCGCCGCGGCGACAGCTACGATTTCAAGCGCGGCGACCGCCTGCCGCGCGGCCTGCGCGACAAGCGCTACGTCTATTATGACTGGCGCGAAAGCAACCTGTCGCGCCCGCCCCAGGGTTATCAGTGGATGATGATCGGCGATCAATATGTGCTGGCCTCCGTCGCCAACGGCCAGATCCGCGACGTGCGCGATGTGGAACGCGTGGAACGGCGTGCGGATCGGGAAGAACGCCGGGAAGAGCGCCGCGACCGGCGCGAATACTCGCGCGCCGAACGCGAGGCCCAGTGGCGCGCGCGTTATGCCCGCCAGTACAGCCTCAATGACGACCAGTATTATCGTGAATGCAGCCGCAAGCCCGATCCGGCCGGCGCGCTGGTCGGCGCGGTGATCGGCGGCCTGCTCGGCAACGCGGCCGGCAACCGCCGCAATGAAACGGCTACCACGATCATGGGCGTCGTGGCCGGCGGCGCCATCGGCGCGGCCCTGACCAGCAAGCTCGACTGCAACGACCGCAGCTACGCCTATAAGACCTACACGACCGGCTTCAACGCGGGCAAAGCCAACGCCTACTACGATTGGCAGAACCCGCAGTCCGGAACCCGCGGCCAGCTGCATGTGCTCGACTATTATGAGGACGAGGACAACTTCCGCTGCTCGGTCTACAGCCAGAAAATCTGGATCGATGGGCGTCCTGAAGAAGCGAGAGGACGCGCCTGCCAGCAGCCCGACGGCGCTTGGGCGATCATCGACTAACCTGAGTGAAACCCCTGCAGGCGAAGCCGCTGCATTTTATAAATGCCGGCCTTCGCCGGCGGCGGCGATCATCGACGAGCTGAGTGAAACCCCTACAGGCGAAGCCGTTGCATTTTATAAATGCCGGCCTTCGCCGGCGGGGGCGATCATCGACGAGCGAAGTGAAACCCCGGCAGGCGAAGCTGCTGCATTTTATAAATGCCGGCCTTCGCCGGCGGGGGCGATCATCGACGAGCGAAGTGAAACTTCCGCACGCGCGGCCCAAATGGCCGCAGTCGATTGTGCACCGCAGCAAAACCATAAAGAGGCGCGACCCCCGAAGACCAACTCCGTTTACAAGAAAAAGCTGTGCGGTCGATCAAAGGTGCGCGCGTTCGCTTGCTATTTAGGGCGTCTTTTGTTTCAGTCGCGGATCAATCTGCAACGGAGGGGTTTGTTCCATGGGCAAGACGGCACAATGGGTGCTTTGGGGAGGTGTCGCCATACTCGGCGCCGCCTGTATGGGCGTTCTCGCGCTCCATGAGGGAGAGTCGATCAATGCGGCGTGGCTGGTCGTGGCTGCGGTCTGCACTTATGCCATCGGCTACCGTTTCTACAGCGCCTATGTGGCGAACACGGTTCTGGGCGTCGACCCGAACCGCCCGACGCCCGCCGTTCTGAAGAACGACGGCCTCGATTACGTCCCTACTAATAAGTACGTGCTGTTCGGTCACCACTTCGCCGCCATCGCCGGCGCCGGACCGCTCGTCGGCCCGACTCTCGCCGCGCAGATGGGTTATCTGCCGGGAACCTTGTGGATCCTGGTGGGCGCCGTGTTCGCAGGCTGCGTGCAGGATTACGTGATCCTGTTCTTCTCCACGCGCCGCAACGGCAATACCCTGGGCCAGATGATCCGCGACAACCTCGGCAAGGACGCCGGGATCGTGGCCATCGTCGGCATCCTTTCCATCATGATCATCCTGCTCGCGGTGCTGAGCCTGGTGATCGTCAAAGCGCTCGCTGAAAGCCCCTGGGGCGTGTTCACCGTCGCGATGTCGATCCCGATCGCGATCCTGATGGGCCTTTACATGCGCTATGTCCGACCGGGCAAGGTGCTGGAAGTTTCCGTGGGAGGCTTCGCGCTGCTGATGCTCGCGCTGTGGTTCGGCTCGCACATCGCCGAACATCCGTACTGGGCCGGCGTCTTCACGCTGTCGGGCACCGCGATCACCTGGTGGCTGGTGATCTATGCCTTCGTGTCGTCGGTGCTGCCGGTGTGGCTGATGCTTGCCCCGCGCGACTATCTGTCGACCTTCCTGAAGATCGGCACGATCGTCATGCTGGCCGCCGGCATCCTGGTGGTCTCGCCCGACCTGCAGATGCCCGCGATGACCAAGTTCATCGACGGCACCGGTCCGGTGTTCGCCGGCTCGCTGTTCCCGTTCCTCTTCATCACCATTGCTTGCGGCGCCATCTCCGGCTTCCACGCGCTGGTCTCCTCGGGCACGACCCCGAAGATGATGGAGAACGAGATCCAGGGCCGTCCGGTCGGTTATGGCTCGATGATCTGTGAAAGCTTCGTCGCCGTCATGGCGTTGATCGCGGCGTGCGCGCTGGAACCCGGCGTGTACTTCGCCATGAACAGCCCGGCGGCCTTGATCGGCACCACGGTTGACAGCGCGGCCACCACAATCAGCTCGTGGGGCTTCGTGATCACACCGGAAATGCTGGCGCAGATGGCCAAGGACGTGGGCGAAGGTTCGATCCTCTCGCGCACCGGCGGCGCGCCGACCCTCGCGGTGGGCATGGCGCACATCCTGTCCCAGTTCCTGGGCGGAACGGCGACCATGGCCTTCTGGTATCACTTCGCCATCCTGTTCGAAGCGATGTTCATCCTGACCACGCTTTCGGCGGGCACCCGCGTCGCGCGCTTCATGATCCAGGATCTTCTGGGCATGGCGAGCAAGACCCTGGGCGATACGTCCTCGACGTTGGGCAACCTCGTGGCGACAGGCATGGCCTGCGCGGCGTGGGGTTACTTTACGTATCAGGGCGTGATCGACCCGTTCGGCGGCATCAACTCGCTGTGGGCGCTGTTCGGCGTCGCCAACCAGATGCTCGCGGCCATCGCGCTGGTGCTGGCCACGGTGCTCGTGGTTCAGCTCGGCCAGATGAAGCGCATCTGGGTGACCGCGGTTCCGCTGGCATGGCTGCTGATCTGCACCATGGCGGCCGGCTGGGACAAACTGTTCCATGCCGACCCGCGCATCGGCTTCCTCGCGCACGCCAAGATGATCGAAGAAGGCCTCGCTTCCGGCACCGTGATGGCTCCGGCGAAGTCGATCGAAGAAATGCAGCGCATCGTGTTCAACGACTATCTGGACGCGGGCATCTGCGCCTTCTTCATGCTGATCGTCGTGGCGCTGGTGTTCTTCGGCATCCGCGCGATCCGCGGCGGCCAGGGCGTGACGGTCGACGCCACCCCGGGCGCGGCGCGCACCCAGGCGGCGGAGTAAACATGGCCAAGAGCCGCAACCTTCTGGCCGATCATTTCCCGGACGCGGTCTCGGCCGAGCCGGGCCTGCTTTCGGAAGTGATGGCACGGTTGCGGCAGGCCGCCCGGTTGATGTGCGGCGTGCCGGACTACGACACCTACATCCGGCACCTGAAAGTCACGCATCCCGACCGGGACGTGCCGACCTACGCGGAGTTCTTCACCTTGTGCCAGAACCGCCGCTTCGGCGTCGGGGGCGGTATGCAGGCGAGATGCTGCTAGGCCGGCTTCGGCTTTAGAGACAGACATCGGGCGGCGCGGGGAAACCCACGCCGCCCGAATTCTTTTCAGGCACAATTTCAACGGGTTGCGGACGGAAAATGAAAGCGCGGGAGGCTGCGCCACTTTATAATATAAGGGCCCCTTCGCATTGACCTTGGGACAAGTTTGCCCACATAGACGGCCATGACTATCGCCCTGCCTTCCCTCCAGGCGCCGCCGAAGCCGCTGTTCTCGTACAAAAAGTACTGGGCCCAGCGCTTCGGAACCGCGCCCTTCCTGCCCATGAGCCGCGAGGAGATGGACGCGCTCGGATGGGATGAGTGCGACATCATCATCGTGACGGGTGACGCTTACGTCGATCACCCGAGCTTCGGCATGGCCATTATCGGGCGCCTGCTGGAAGCCCAAGGCTTCCGCGTCGGCATCATCTCGCAGCCCGACTGGCAGAGCCCGGACGCCT
>JAYSFT010000009.1:0-34345 GCA_041913245.1 Rhodospirillaceae bacterium
ATTTTCTTCCGTGATGCCCGCGCTGGTTCCCGCGAACAGCGGCGCGAGCATCCCGTCATAGGCCGTCATGGCCGGACCGATGGAGATGGTGTCGAGGCGTACGCCGAGGAGCTTCGCGCAGGCGGCCGCGTCGTCGAGGCTTTCCTGCGACGTATAGGGCGACGGCATCATGACGCAGTGGACTTTGCCGGGCCCCATCGCGTCGGCGGCGATGGCGGCGGCCAGCGCGCTGTCGATGCCGCCCGAGAGGCCGAGCACCACGCCGGGGAACCGGTTCTTACGCACATAGTCGCGCAGCCCCATCACCGCGGCCTGATAGACGTTCTCGGCGCGCTCGCATGCGGGCGCGGGCGCTTGCGGCGCGCACACCCAGCCCTTTTCCGTGCGGCTCCACGTCGTGACGAGGAGATCGGTCCGCCACCAGGGCATCTGCGCCGCCAGCGCGCGGTCGGCGTTGAGCACGAAGGAGCCGCCGTCGAACACCAGATCGTCCTGGCCGCCCACTTGATTCACATAGATCAGCGGAAGATTGGTTTCGAGCACACGGCCGACGGCATGATTGAGGCGCCCATCATGCTTGGACAGCTCGAACGGCGAGCCGTTCGGGACAATCAAGATCTCCGCCCCGGATTCCTGGAGGGTCTCGGCGATATCCTCGAACCACATATCCTCGCAGACCATCGCGCCCAGACGCACGCCGCGGAACGGGATCGGCCCCGGCGCGGAGCCGGACATGAACACGCGGTATTCGTCGAAGACGCCGTAGTTCGGCAGGTGATGTTTGTAGCGCACGCCCTGCACCTGTCCATGATCCAGCAGCAGCACGGCGTTATGGGCGCGCACGCGCGTGTCTTCCCCGAGCTTGTCGACCTTGGCCTGCCAGGGGGAGCCGATCAGAAGCGCGGGGCCCTTGTCGGCGGTGAGTTCGGCGAGTTCGCCGACGGCTTTCTCACAGGCTTCGAGGAACGAGACCCGGTAAACCAGGTCCTCGGGCGGATAGCCGCTGACGCAAAGCTCGGGGAACACCACGAGATCGGCGCCGAGCGCCCGCGCTTTCTCGCGCGCGTCCCTGATGAGCGCGACGTTGCCGGCGATGTCGCCCACGGTCGGATTGACCTGGGCCAACGCGATCGTGAGGGAGTCGGCCATGGGGCGGACGTCTTACGAAGCGGCGGCCAGGCGATCCTTTTTCTGCAGAACGCGCTCTTCCTTGAGCGCTTCGGCGATAAGGAAAGCAAGTTCCAACGACTGCGAGGCGTTGAGGCGCGGGTCGCAGTGGGTGTGGTAACGGTCGGCGAGGCTGGCTTCGGTGATGGCCTGGGTGCCCCCGACGCACTCCGTCACGTCCTTGCCTGTAAGCTCGAAGTGAACGCCGCCCGGATGGGTGCCTTCCGCGCGGTGCACGGCAAAGAAGGCGCGCACTTCGGAAAGGATGCGGTCGAACTGGCGGGTCTTGTAGCCCGTCGAGCTTTTCACCGTGTTGGCGTGCATGGGATCGCACACCCACACGATCTTGCGGCCCTCGCGCTGCACGGCGCGCACCAGCGTCGGCAGATGTTCTGCGAGGCGTTCGGCGCCCATGCGGGTGATGACCGTGAGGCGTCCGGCTTCGTTCTGAGGGTTGAGAAGATCGCACAGGGTGAGAAGTTCTTCCGGCGTCGTCTTCGGGCCGACCTTCACGCCGAGCGGGTTCTGGATGCCGCGCATGAATTCCACATGGGCGTGATCGGGCTGGCGCGTGCGCTCGCCCAGCCACAGCATGTGGGCCGAGCAGCCGTACCACTGGCCGGTGGTCGAATCGTTGCGGCACATCGCTTCCTCATACGGAAGCAGCAGCGCCTCATGCGAGGTGTAAAGTTCGGTTTCGCGGATCTGGGGCACCGTGTCGCCCGTCAGACCGCAAGCCTCCATGAACTCGAGCGTTTCCTGAATGCGGTCGGCGAAGCGCTTGTACTTCTCCGCCGTCGCGGCGTCGGTCATGAAACCAAGAGTCCACTGATGGACCTTATGCAGATCGGCGTAACCGCCCTGGGCAAAGGCGCGCAGGAGATTGAGCGTGGCGGCCGACTGATTGTAGGCCTGCACCATGCGCTTCGGGTCCGGCGTGCGCGCTTCGGCGGTGAACTCGGGACCGTTGATGTTGTCGCCGCGGTAGGACGGCAGAGTCACGCCGTCGATGGTTTCATCGGGCGACGAACGGGGTTTGGCGAACTGGCCGGCGAGACGGCCGACTTTCACGATCGGCACGGCGCCGCCGAAGGTGAGAACAACCGCCATCTGGAGAAGAACGCGGAAGGTGTCGCGGATATTGTCCGGGTGGAATTCGGCGAAGCTTTCGGCGCAATCGCCGCCCTGGAGCAGGAACGCCTTGCCGTCGGCGACTTTGCCGAGCGTGGTCTTCAGGCGGCGCGCTTCACCGGCGAACACCAGGGGCGGGTATCCGCGCAGCTGCTTCTCGACGGCCGTGAGAACGGCGGCGTCCGGATAATCGGGCACCTGCTGGATGGGCTTGGCCCTCCAACTTTCCCGGCTCCATTTTCCTGTCTCGCGTATTGCCACGGCGCGCCTCAATAGGTTCTCGCGTACTTATCGTACATATAATGCGCTGGTCTTAATGATTTCACGCCCCCTTTTCCAGGAAAAAGCCCAAAAACCAACAAATCCAATCGGTTGTGGTCGATGCGCAGGCATGATCAGCCCGTCAGCAGACGCGGCGCCGACGAGATCAGGAGCGAGACCCCCGTCACCGAGAGGATCGCGAGGATCAGCCGCCGGAACGCCGCGTCGCTGATCGTCGTGTACATCTTCGCGCCGATCAGCGAGGGGATCACCATCGCGGGGATGGCGATGAGCAGCCAGCTCGCGCGGTCCGCGGTGATGATGCCGCGCACGAAATAGCCGCTGATGGTGACGACGTGCATGGCAAGGTTGAACCACTGGATGATCGCGCGCTGTTCATCCTTGCTCCACGCCTGGAACGACGCCCACAGGGTCGGCACCGCGCCCGCGAAACCGCCGATGCCGCCGAGAATGCCGCCCACGAAGCCGAAGCCGCCGTTCACGGCGGGGCGCTCTTTGCGCACATGCATCTTGCCGCCGTAGAACAGCATGAGCGGGCAATAGAGCGCGAGGAACCCGCCCACGGCGGCGCGGAAAGCGATTTGGTCGATCAGCGGCAGGATCGCGATGCCAAGCGGCACGCCGAGCACACCGCCGGCGATGAACGGCAGGGTGCGCTTGAGATTGAAACCGCGCCGCGCGGCAACGATGGTGATGGCCTGTCCGACGACGGAGCAGCCCACCACAACGACAGCGGCAAGCTGCGGATCGACCGTCCAGGCCCAGAAGGCCATCGCGCACATGGCGAAGGCGAAACCGGAAAGGCCTTGCACGAAGCCCGCGGCGGCCGCGCCGATGATGATGATGATCGTGAGGGAATCCATGGCCGCGATCACATCTCCGCGGCGGCCGGGTCTTTCTCCGGCACCGGATCGCGCATGGTGACGAATTCTTCCGCCGCGGTCGGGTGGATGCCGACGGTGGCGTCGAATTGGGCCTTGGTGGCGCCGGCCTTGAGCGCCACGGCGAGCCCCTGGATGATCTCGGGCGCGTCCTCGCCGACCATGTGGCAGCCGAGCACGCGGTCGCTCGCCTTGTCGACGATGAGCTTCATCATGGTGCGTTCGTCGCGGCCCGACAGCGTGTGTTTCATCGGCTTGAAGCGCGTGATGAACAGACGAATCTTGTGGTCCTTGCGCGCCTGTTCTTCGGTCAGGCCGACCACGCTGACGGGCGGCTGGGTGAACACCGCCGAGGCGATGTTCGTATAGTCGAGGGTCATCGGGTTCTTGTTGAAAAAGGTCTCGGCGAAGACGCGGCCCTCGTTGATGGCTACGGGCGTCAGGTTGACACGGTCGGTGACATCGCCGACGGCGAAGATGCTGCCCACGCTGGAGCGGTTCTGCGCATCGACAATGATCGAGCCGTTCTTCTTGAGTTGGACCCCCGCTTCCGCGAGACCAAGGTTCGCCGTATTCGCCGCGCGGCCTGTCGCGTACAGCACGCAGTCGGCGATCATCTCTTCGCTCTTGTCGAAGCGCACCGAGTATTCGGCGCCGTTCTTCTCGACGGAATGGACCACGCAGTCGCGGCGGATCCTGATGCCTTGCTTTTCGAGTTCCTCGGCCAAGGCCGCGCGCACGTCCTGGTCGAAGCCGCGCAGGATGGAGCCGGAGCGGATGACGAGGGTCACTTCGGAGCCGAGGGAGCGGAAGATGCAGGCGAACTCGCAGGCGATATAGCCGCCGCCGACGATGACGATGCGCTTGGGGCGTTCCTTGAGTTCCAGGGCCTCGTTCGAGGTAATGACATGCCCCTTGCCCGGGAATTCCGGAACCACCGGCCAGCCGCCGACGGCGACAAGGATCTTTTCGGCGGTCATGCGCTTGCCGTCGACCTCGACCGTGTGCGGGTCGGCGATGACGCCGCGCCCGGCGATGAGGTTCGCGCCCGCGTCGCGCAGGATCCGGGCGTAGATGCCTTCCAAACGCTCCAGTTCCTTGTTCTTGGCGGCGATCATGGCGCCCCAGTCGTGGGTCGCCCCGTTGATCTGCCAGCCGTAGCCGAGGGCGTCCTGGAAATGGCCGGCGAAGCGGGAGCCGTAGACGAGCAGCTTCTTGGGCACGCATCCCCGGAGCACGCAGGTGCCGCCCGGGCGGCCGGCCTCGATGACGGCGACCCGGCCGCCGTACTTGGCGGCGAGGCGCGAGGCCCGCACCCCACCCGAGCCGGCGCCGAGGGTGATGAGGTCGTAGTCGTAACGCTGGCCCTGGGTCATAGAGGCATCAACTTTTCGGTTTTCGGCGGCCATAAGCCGCGCATCTGCGGTTGGACGAGCCGCCGGAACACCCCCTTTATACACCGCCCGCCCCAGGCCCTCGAAAATAATGCCCGTAATTGCAGGCGCGGGCCGGGAACTTTCCGGAAGTTCTGCGTTCTATCTGGCTGCCGGTGGAATTCCGTCAAGAGCAACGTATCCATGAGTTGTCTAGCAGGCCTGCGCATCCTGATCGTCGAAGACGACGCCCTTGTGGCTCTGAACCTTCAGGATTTCGTGGAAAGCCTCGGTTGCACGGTGATCGGCCCCACGGGCCGCCTGGCCGAAGCGTTGACGGTCCTGGACCGCACCCCCATCGACGGCGCCATGCTGGACATCAACCTCCACGGCGAGATGGTCACCCCCCTGGCCGAGCGGCTGGCGGAACGCGAGATCCCGATACTGTTCTGCTCGGGCCACGCCTTCACCCAGGCGGTGCCGCCCAAGTTCCAGAGCTATCCGCAGGTCGCCAAGCCCATGGTCGAGCACACGCTGCGCGCGGCGATGACCGAGACCTTCGGCGCGCGGACTTAACTCGTATTACTCGACCGTGACGCTCTTGGCCAAGTTGCGCGGCTGGTCCACGTCCGTGCCCTTGAGCACGGCGGTGTGATAGGCGAGCAGCTGGATCGGAATCGAGGCGATGATCGGCACGACGAACGGATCCATCTTCGGCAGGCAGATGGCGTGTTTGGCGTTCTTGCCGGTGCGGCGGATGCCTTCCTCGTCGCTGATGAGGATGACCTTGCCGCCGCGCGCGACCACCTGCTCGATGTTCGAAAGAGTCTTGTCGAAAAGATTGTCGCTGGGCGCGATGACGACGACGGGCACGTGCTCGTCGATGAGCGCGATGGGCCCGTGTTTCATTTCGCCGGCGGCATAACCTTCGGCGTGGATGTACGAAATTTCCTTGAGCTTCAGCGCACCTTCCAGGGCGATCGGATAAGAGGCGCCGCGGCCGAGATAGAGCACGTCGCGCGCCTGCATCAGATCCTCGGCGATGGCGCGGATATGCTCGTCCAGGTGCAGGACTTCGGCCGCGCGCGAGGGCACTTCGGCGAGCGCGGTGGAGAGCTGGGCTTCGCGCTTGGAATCGATGGCGCCCTTGGCGCGCGCGAGGCAGATCGCGAAACAGGCCAGAGACATCAATTGTGTGGTGAAGGCCTTGGTCGACGCCACGCCGATCTCCGGGCCGGCCAGCGTCGGCACCACCACGTCGGACTCGCGCGCGATGGCGCTTTCCGGTGAATTGACCACGGAGAGGATGTGCTGCTTCCGGCCCTTGCAGAAACGCAGCGGCGCCAGGGTGTCGGCCGTTTCGCCGGACTGCGAGACGAAAATGCCGAGGCCGGCCGGCGCGAGCGGCGGTTCGCGGTAACGGTATTCGGAGCCGACGTCGGTATCGACCGCGACACGGGCGAGCTGTTCGATCCAGTACTTCGCGACGAGGCAGGCGTAGTAGGCCGTGCCGCACGCGACCGCGGTGATGCGTTCGATTTCGGCAAGTTCGAAGGGCATCGGCGGGAGGGTCAGCGAACGTTCCGCCGGATTGAAGAGCGCGCGCAGCGTATCGCCGAGAACCTGCGGCTGCTCGTAGATTTCCTTCAGCATGTAGTGGCGGTATTCGCCCTTGCCGATGAGCGCGCCGGTCAGAGCCGTCTGCTTGATCGGGCGGTCGACCGTCCGGCCGGCGCCGTCGCGGATCTCGACCTTGTCGCGCGAGATCAGCGCCCAATCGTCGTCCTCGAGATAGGTGATTCTCTGCGTCATGGGCGCGAGCGCCATGGCGTCGGAGCCGAGATACATTTCGCCGTTGCCATAACCGACGGCCAAAGGCGAGCCGCGGCGGGCGCCGATGAGGATGTCGTCGCGGCCGGCGACGAGAATCGCCAGGGCAAAAGCGCCGTGCAGGCGCGGAAGGGCCTTCTGCACGGCGTCTTCGGCCTTGAGGCCCTGATCGAGATTTTCCGTGATCAGGTGAACGACGACTTCCGTGTCGGTGTCGCTGGTGAACGTGTGGCCTTTCTTTTCGAGCTCGGCGCGCAGTTCCTGGAAGTTTTCGATGATGCCGTTGTGAACGACGGCCACGCGCCCGTTGGAATGGGGATGGGCGTTGGTGTCGCTGGGAACGCCGTGCGTGGCCCAGCGGGTGTGCCCGATGCCCGTGGTCCCGGCGAGCGGTTCGCGGGCGAGGTGCGCCGCCAAATTCGCGATCTTACCCGACGCGCGGCGGCGGTCGATGGAGCCGTTGGCGAGCGTCGCGACGCCCGCGGAGTCATAACCGCGATATTCAAGTCGGCGCAGGCCGTCGATCAGGTGCTCCGCCGCATTCTCACGGCCGATGATGCCGATAATTCCGCACATGGTGGGGCCCTATTTCGTCTTGTCTTGCTTCATCCGCCGGTACTTCGCCGCGAAGCCTTCGCGCGTTTCCTGGCGCGAGGAATTCAAGGCCAGCCCATCGGCCGGAACATCCTTGCGCACGACGGCGCCCGCGCCGGTCATGGCGCCGTCGCCGATCTTCACCGGCGCGACCAGCACCGAGTTCGAACCGATGGAGGCGCCCGCGCCGATGTCGGTGCGCGATTTGTTGAAACCGTCGTAGTTGGCGGTGATCGTGCCCGCGCCGACGTTGGCTTTCGCCCCGACCCGCGCGTCGCCGATATAGGTCAGGTGGTTCACCTTCGCGCCGGTTTCCAGGTTGGCGTTCTTGATCTCGACGAAGTTGCCCACATGCGCGTCGGCGCCGATGTCGGCGCCCGGACGCAGGCGCGCGTAAGGGCCGACGATCGCGCCGCCGGCAATGTGCGCGCCTTCGATGTGGCAGAAACCCTTGATGACGGCGTTGTCGTCGATGCTCACGCCGGGACCGAAGACGGTGAACGGGCCGATCTCGACGTCCTTGCCGACTTTCGTATCGGCAGAGAAATAAACCGTGTCGGGAGCCGTGAGCGTCGCGCCGTTCTCCATGACCTGCCTGCGGCGGCGGCGCTGGTAGATGGCTTCGGCTTCGGCGAGTTCGACCCGGCTGTTGATACCGAGCAATTCGTCCTCGCCGCCCTCGACCACCGCGCAGGCCATGCCGGCCTTGCGGGCGAGACCGACGATGTCCGTCAGATAGAATTCGTTCTTGGCGTTGTTGGGCGTGACCTGCGCGAGCAATCGCCACAGCGCTTTCGCCTCGACCAGCATGATGCCCGAGTTGCAGAGCTTGATGTCGCACTCGGCCGGGGTGGCGTCCTTCGCCTCGACGATGCGCTCCAGGCCCTCGGCGCCGGTGACGAGGCGGCCGTAGCCGCCGGGATCGTCCGGCGTGAAACCGAGCACCACGACAGCCGGTTTCCCGCCCGCGGCGCGGGCCGCGCGCATCCGCGCGATGGTTTCGCCGCCGATAAAAGGGGTGTCGCCGTAAACCACGACGATATCGCCCGTGAAGTCCTTGAGGGCGCTTTCGGCCTGCTGCACGGCGTGGGCCGTGCCGCGGCGATCGTGCTGGACGGCCGTGGGGTGCGGAGCGACCGCCTGTGCCAGCCGGTCCATTTCCGGCCCGATGACCACGACCACGGGGGCGATCTTTTGCTCGGCCAGGGTGACCAGCACATGGTTGACCAGGGGCCGGCCGGCCACCTTGTGCATCACCTTGGGCAGGGTGGACTTCATACGCGTGCCGAGACCGGCAGCGAGGACTATGGCGGCGGTCGCCGTCAGCGCGGGAGGGGTCATGGAAAGCCGATATTAGAGCCTGGAGACGCGTGAAAATGGCACGCCGCAGCCCGAGGATAAAGGGCGCGCGAACAAACTTTGTTCCCGCAACCGGTGAAAAAAGTGTCACCATCAATGAGTTAGGCGCTTGGGGCCGGTTTTAGCCCGCCTTGACAGGCGCATGGCCGGACTTTAAGAACCGGCCTTCCTTTTGCATCCTTCCATAGGCGTGCAGGACGGGCGGTTAGCTCAGCGGGAGAGCACACGCTTCACACGCGTGGGGTCACTGGTTCAATCCCAGTACCGCCCACCATTTTCTCCAAGTGGGACTCCGCGCCGACGTCGTGGCCGATCGGTTTGACGCGGGCGTCAGACTAGGCGGAGACATCGCAAAGGATATGGTTGCGGTGCGCATAGGCCCGGACACTCCAATGGCTATTGTTGGATCGCCTGAATACCTTCGCTTACATGCCGCCCCAACGTCACCAGCGCAACTCATTGACCATCGCGCGATTAATCTGCGACTGCCAACGTCAGGTACACTAAATAGCTGGCGATTGACGCGCGGTGGGCGCGAGACGCGGGTGCGAATCGACGGCCCCCTCGTCCTCAATGCGATAGATTTGATTCTCGATGCGGCGCTTGATGGGCACGGCCTTGCTTACCTGCCGCTGGATCAGGTTCAACTCCATCTCGATAGCGACCGACTCACAAGAGTGCTGGACAAGTTCACACCAGATCTGCCGGGCTATCATCTCTATTATCCGCACCGGCGACACCCATCGGCCGCCTTCAGCCTGTTCGTCGAGACGATCCGGTTTAGAGGGTGACGTTCCTTAAGCGCCAGTTGCACATCAGACCCGGGGTTACCAGCGGCGCTAAAACTTGGGGCGCGACTTCATGACCTCTTCGATCGGCGTGTAGTCGAAGTCGAACCCGAAATGCCGCGGCCCGATGACCTCGATGCCCTTCGCGGTCCGCCACGCGGGCGAATTGGCCGGCCGGCCCATCATGAAAACTTCGGTGTGCAGGGGATATCCACCGAGCCCGGAACTCGACACCGCGCGGCCCGTCTTCGGGTCGAGGTTATACATAAGGTCGGGCGAGACGACGTCGGGTTTGCCGTCGAGCCAACTGACGATGTTCTCATTCTTCACCCAGACGCGGTATGCGTGTCCCTTATAGGCGCCGGTGCCCGTCAGTTCGACATCCCACCATGTAAAGCCACGCTCCCCCTTCTCCTCGGCCTTGGTGACCGTGCCTTGGAACAAGAAATAACCGCCGGCGACCTTCATCAGCGCCGCGATTGGGTCCTGCTTCCGCGCCGCCGCTTCGCGCACCGTTTTGCCGAAGAGAATGGCTTCCGACAATGCTCCCATGATCGTCGCGCGTTTAACCTCGGCGCCGGTGAGAACGCCGCGTGCGTTGTAGACGACGCCCCCGCTGGCGACGGCGATGGAGCGCGCTATATCCTCATAGCGGTAGTCGTCGACCGTCTTATCGATGACAACCGTGTCGCCCCAGCGCGTCACAAGGGCCGCCGGCGTGACCGAGAGGCCGTTGATGAAGGGAATGGACTGTTGCACCTCGGGCTTCGCGCGTCCGGCCGGACAGGCGTCCACCACCGGAAGGCCGGCGAGCGTCGCGGTCTGGAAGGCGTTCAAAGTGGCGCCCGCGGCTTCGTTGCGGATCACGGCATTAAACGACTTGCCTAGGTGTTTGCCGAGCACCTCCATCGCGCGAACCGTCGGGTTCTGGACACTTGGAGTCCCCTGCTGTTTCATGCGCGCCGTGACATGTTCCCACGCTCCGCCGCCGCCGATCGCGCCACCCGCCATCACGACGGTCCAGTTGTCGGGAATATCGGTGGCCGACACAATGCGGAATTGACGACCTTCCGCCAGCATTGCCTGCGCCTGTTTGATCAATTGATCGGTATCGGAACTGCGTGTGCCCTGGATCGCGGTGCCCACCATGAGATCGACGACCTCTTGCTCGCTTAAGGTGCGAATGGTCTGCGCGTTCGCAGCCGCCAGCATTCCGCCGAAGGTGAGAGCCGCAATCGCAATCCGGATCGCATGCATGGAGAATCTCCCCGATTGTCGCGCGCTAACTTCTCATATTCGTGTGGCGGGTTTCCTTCATGCGCAGCGCTACGATAAAGGTGAGCGCGCACATGCCGGCCACGTACCAATAAAAATAGTTCTCGTGACCGCCCTGCTTGGCCACGAGCGCTACATATTCCACCGTTCCACCGAAAACCGCCGCGGAAACGCTGTGCGCGATGTTGACGCCGAGCGCCCGAACATGCGCAGGAAAAAGCTCGGCCTTAAACAGGCCGCTGACGGACGTGTAGAAACTCAGGATCGTCACGGACGCGACGACAAGCAGAAATGCCATGAAAGCGGTTTCCACCTCTGCCAGTGCGCTCAAGAGCGGCACCGCGAGGACGGTCATTACGCCCGTAAAGATCAGGAGGCAGGTGCGGCGGCCGATTTTATCGGAGAGCGCCCCGATGATGGGCTGAAGGCAGATAAACACGACCAGCGATCCCGTCATGATGGAACTCGCCGTCTTGACGTCCATGCCGGCGGTGTTGACCAGGAATTTCTGCATATAAGTCGTGAAGGCGTAGAGGCAGATGGCGCCGCTGGCGGTGAGGGAAACGACGATGAACAGCGCCCCCGGATGCTTGATCAGGGCCCTGAGCGTGCCGGCATCCTTGGGCTTTTCTCCCACCGCGGTCTCGTGCATCGCATGACGCAACAACAAGAAACTCAAGGCCAGAACCGCGCCAAAAGCGAAGGGGATACGCCAGCCCCAGGCACGAATGTCCGCTTCGCTCAGCACGTTTTGAAGAATGAGGAGGACGAGAAGCGCGCCGAGCTGTCCGCCCAGAAGAGTCACGAAATGGAAGGACGCATAGAACCCCCGGCGCCCGGTCGTCGCCACCTCGCTGAGATAGGTCGCCGCCGTCCCGTACTGTCCGCCGGTGGAGAAGCCTTGCATCAACCGGGCGAGCAGCAGGAGCGCGGGCGCCAGCGCGCCAACCGCCGCGTAGGTCGGCAGGGCCGCGATCAACAAGGAACCTGCGCCCATCAAGAGGATTGATAGAATCATGGCGGCCTTGCGGCCGTGTCGATCGGCGTAGCGTCCGAAATACCATCCGCCGATCGGACGGATGAAAAAGCCGGCAGCATAGATGGCGGCGACGTTTATGAGCTGCGCGGTCCGGTCGCCCTGCGGGAAGAAAGACGAGGCGAAATAAAGAGCGGTGAAGGCATAGACGTAGAAGTCATACCACTCGATCAGATTGCCTAGGGAGCCGGCCGTGATGGCCTTGATGCGCTGAATATGCGTAAGGTCGTCGCCGAGCCGTACGGCAGACACCTCGCGTGTGGCCTCAGTTCCCGACATCGCAGAACTCTCCCCTCGAACTCAAGGCCCATTTTCCGGCCGTGTGCCGACGACCGGAATTTACGCTACCCGAACGTTACGGCCATCGCTTGTCGCAACGACGCGGTTCTTGATCATGGAGTCGACGTCCGCGTCACTATACCCGCAGGCGAGCAAGACCTCGCGTGTGTTGGCTCCCAGCGCCGGTGCCGGTTTATCGTCCTTCGTCTCAAGACCATCAAAGACAACAGGCTGCGGAAGGCTTCGGGCGATGTAGGAAGGGAAACTGCCTTGCGGATTGAAGAATCCCACGTCAGCGAGATGCGGGTCTTCAAGCAGATCGTCGAGGCTGTTGACACGCGAGCACGGCACGTCGAGCCGATTCAGGAGTTCAAGCCACTCACTCGTCGTCTTTTCCGCCATCGCCGGAGCTATTTCGCCGTAAAGGTAATTCGCCCGCTTTCCCCGTTCGATGCGGTCGCTAAACCAGTCCTGCGCCATGATGTCCTTGCGGCCCAGTTCAGCCATAAGCGCGCGCCAATTCTCCGTTGTGTAGGGAAGCACGACGATCCAACCGTCTTTCGTCTGATGCGGCTTTCGGTTTGGCGATAGAATGCGGTGATAACCCGTCGAGCCTTCGTTGGCGAACGTCGCACCCGAGAGATGCTCGTTCAGCACGAATGACGCGAGGGATTCGAACATCGACATCTCGACCTTGATCGCCTTCTTGCCGCCGCGCGCCTGATGCATGAGCGCCGCGAGTATCCCGTACACGGAATAAAGGGCGCCCACCTTGTCGGCGATGATCGTCGGCAAGAATTGGGGGTTCTGACCCAACTTCTGCGTAAGGCCGACAAGACCGCTCGCCGCCTGAATGACGTCATCGTAAGCCGGCAGATCGCGGTAGCGTCCGCCCTGACCGAAACCGATCGCCGAGCAGTAGACAATCTTGGGATTGATCTTGGAGACGGCTTCGAACCCGAAGCCGAGACGCTCCACCGCCTCGATGCGCATGTTGTGAAAAAAAACGTCGGACCGCGCGATCAAACGCTGCGCGACTTCCAAGCCCTCGGGCGTCTTCACATCGAGCGCGATGACCTTCTTATTGCGATTGTTGTTGATGTACATCGCGCCCATACCGTCGATGGGCGCCGGATCGGCGTCGCGCGCGATATCGCCCGAGAGCGGTTCGATCTTAATGACCTCGGCGCCGAGGTCGGCAAGAATCTGTCCGGCGAACGGCCCCATGACGACCGATGTCATCTCGACAATCTTAACGCCGCTCAACAAAGGAGTCATTTTGCTTCCATAACCGAAACCGGCTGGGCGATGCAGTTGTCTTCACACGAACTTTTACCCATTAGCCCTATTTTCAAGCAGGTTCGAGACACCGCCCGCAATGCGACCGATGTTATTTATTGATGTGCCCCGCGCATGGACTTCGACGACGGCTTGGTATCGACGTTGACACTTTTATTGGGATAGTCTGATGGGAACATGAAGGGGTGGTCATGCGTATTCGACTGAACCTGCTGCAGCTCAACGCATTCCTTAAACTCGCCGAACTGGGCGGGTTCCGCGACGCAGCCCAGGCTCTCGGCGTTTCGCAGCCGGCATTGAGCCGAACCATCCAGCTTATCGAATCCCGCTTAAACGCCCGCCTGTTCGATCGCGACACCCGAAAGGTCACCCTGACACCAGCAGGGGAAAAATTGCGGCCGCTAGCGCAACAATTGGTCCAGAACTACACGACGGCCTTCGAGGAGTTCGACGACTTTGTACTCGGCCGCCGCGGCCGCATCCGGATCGCCTCACTGCCATCGATTTCCTCCGCGCTGCTTCCGCAAACCATCGCCGACTTTCAATCGCGTTATCCCGGGGTGCGTATCGACATCTGGGAAGATGTCACGATGCCCGTACACCGCGCGGTCTCCGAAGGCGACGCGGATATCGGCCTGGCCACGGCGCCGCAGGTCAGGACCGATCTCAACTACAAAGCCCTCGTGAAAGACGAAATCGTTCTCGTCTGCCGTACCGACGATCCGCTCGTCCGCGACGCGGAATACGATTGGACCGTTTTCAAGAACCGCCCCTTCATCGCGATGTCGCCCGAGAGCGACCTGCGCGGGATGATCGATCATGCCTTTGTCCAAGCCGGCCTTACCGTGGAGGCGCTCTACAATTGCAAGAGCCCCACGACCATCGGCAGCCTGATCAGCGCCAATCTTGGAATTTCAGCCCTCCCCCGGCTTACGCTTGCTCAGCTCGCCTCGCCCGCCCTCACCTGGCGCCGGCTCAGCAACCCTCATATGTCGCGCTCCCTTGGAATTGCAACGCACGCGGGCCGTTCGCTTTCGCCCGCCGCATTGTTGTTCATCAAGGAACTTAAGGCGCATGCCAGGCTGCTGTTTCCTTCCGACGGCCCGCCGCCCAGCAACGTCATTCCGCTGGTCTCGTAAACGGAGGCGCTTCAGGAGCGCCTCCGTCCCGTTCTCTATTTGTAAGTAAAGCGGAAGCCGACGCGGTAGAAGCGGCCAAGCGTGTCGTAGAGCGATGCGTTCAGCGAACGGACGAGATAAGGATTGATGCCGGCACTCGCTGCGATGGGCGGGTCGACATTCATCACGTTGTCGATCTTGAAATAGACTTCACTCGCAAAATCGTCTTCATCAGGCGTGAGCTTGTAGCTGCCGCCAAGGTCCCAATACAACGCGCCCTTGATTCGGTTGTTGTTCACCGTCGGGTTGTTGATCGTGGGCACCGGGCAATTGCCGTTACATTCGATCCAGTTGTTGTTGATCACGCCGGGGCTGACATACCGCTCGGTGAGCGTCAGCCGGTACCTGTCGTTGTTATAGGTCTGCGTCGCGAGGATGCGCCACTTGGCGATGTTGCCGCCGTTCTGGCCGACGGAATCGCTCGTTATGGCATTCGGAAGGCCGGAGTTCGTTTCGTTCTTGATGGCGTGCGTCGCCAGCATGCGCAAGGTGATGTCGCCGTTCGCGCCGTCGAAGAACGTCGAAACCGGCGCGCGGTAAGACGCTTCAATATCCATTCCTTCCGTTTCTGAGAACGCCAGATTGAATGGGTTGAGACGGATCTCGGTGACTTGTCCCGCACCATTGCGGCTGATGTTACCGCACACGCCTGTTGTGCCCTGGAAGCAAAGGTCCATCGTCTGCTGGGCGCTGAGCGTTCCGATCCCTTCGTTCACACCGATATTGTAGTAGTCCACCGACGCACTGAGGCCGGGCAGCCATTCCGGCTGCACCACGATCCCGACCTGCTTCGTTGTCCCCTTCTCCGGTTTCAGGGTCGCGCTCGAGAGGGTCGCCTGATTGATCGTGTAAGCCTGGCCGGCGAACGGCGCGAAGCGGTCGATGACGGTGCCCGTGAGGTTTGACGGCGCGCGGTAGACGTCCGCGAGGTTCGGGGCGCGGATATCGCGCGAGGTCAAGCCGCGCAAGCGCACCCCCGAGAGCGGCGTCTCCCATGTGGCGCCGACCTTCCACGTCGTGACGTAGCCCGAGACGCTATAGTCGGTCGCGCGCACAGCGAGGTTCACTTCGCCTTTGCCCATATCGACGCTGTTGAAGACAGGCACCGCGGCTTCGGCAAAAGCTTCCCAGACATGGAGTTGTCCGCTTGCAGGACGGAAATTGCCGGTGAACCAATTATTGCCGGTCGCGTTCAGGAGCGCATTGCCGCCGTTGCCGGTCGAATAGACATCGGCCGCCTGATGGAACTTCTCTTTGCGATACTCGGCGCCGAAGGCGATGGAAATCGGCCCGGCCCACCCTTCAAAGAGGTCCCCCGAAACGTCGAATGCGGTCACCTGCTGCGTGAGCCATGTGTCCAGCCACGGCGTGCCAAGAACCCAGTTGATGGCCGATTCCGACGCCACGCCCACACCGATGATATTGAAAGGCACGCAGCCGGCGGCGCGCGCGGCCGTATTGCGGCAAACGACCACGCCATTGGTATCGCGAATGGCGTCGATCGCCTGAGTGACGAGGCCGTTGAGGGTGTTGTTCAGCACCGAGCTGTTCGTTTTGGTACGTCCGTGCGCCGCGTAGGCGCTCCAGTTCCACTCGTTGCCGCCCATCTCAAACGTGCCGTCAAGCCCCGCGGTAAAGCGGTCCATAGTTCGGGTATTGACCGCGATCGTGTCCGGCAGATCCTTGACGTACGTTCCGAAAGCGAACTGGGTGATGTTGTTCGCGGCGCAAAGGGCCGTCACTTGCGACGGAAGAAACGCGTTGTCACAGCGGATGGTGAGGTTGCCGGTGCGATATTGGCCCGGGTAGGAATGAGCGGTCGTCTTAACGCCGCCGTGATTGAAAGTGACGTAAGCGTTGACGGTGTCCGCAATGTCGTAAGACAAACGAATATATAACGTCTCGCGGCGCAGCTTTGCATCAAGGTTGGAGTTGTTGCCGACGTCACCCGACAAGTCGCCACCAGACATGTTCGGATCGGCGTAGATCGGCCCATATTGGAAGTTGAAGGGCGTGCCGCCGGGACCGAAGGCAATCCCCTTCAGCGGACCCGCGGTGATCAAACCGCCGGGCGCCAGGCGCGCGTCGTTAACGTGCGGCAGCACCAGGTACTGCGGCTCGCCTGCCGGCGTGCCCGCAATGGTGCGCTGAATGATGCGCGTGCCGTCATACCAGGTGCGCGAGCCAATCCCCTTCGGCACACCGGCGCTGTCGTGATATTCGCCGCTGATGGTGAAGTGACCGCGATCGCCCGCGAACCCCGTTCCGGCCGTCAGCGCGACGATGCCCTGCTCATTGTCGCCGTAGGTGGTGACGCCGCCGCTAAAATTGCCTTTTACACCGACGAAATTATGATCGAGCACGTAGTTGACGACGCCGGCAACGGCATCCGACCCCCACGATGCCGAGGCGCCGCCTGTAACGGCATCGACCCGCGTGACAAGCGCTTGCGGGAAAGCGCCCGCATCGGTCACGCCGGTGTTGAGCGCTCCAACCACGCGCTGTCCGTCAAGGAGCGTCAGCGTGCGGTTCGTACCGAGCCCCCGGAGGTTCAGGGACGACAAACCGCCCGTACCGGTGCTCTGCGTCGTTCCGAAAGTCGAAGTTGAGTTGCTGCCCGCCAAGGAGGGAAGCTGCAAAACGGAGGCAAATGCATTGATTTCGCCCGAACGTTCGAGGTCTTCCGAACTGAACACCGTGACCGGCGTCGGCGCGGTATATCCATCGCGGACGATGCGTGTCGCGGTGACGATGATTTCGTCGATCTGCGGCACCGTCTGGGCGGCAGCCTCGCCCGCAGAAACCGTCCCAAGGGCAAGCGCGGCGGCGCTGACCGAACTCATGACACGAAGGTGGAAACTCTGCCGGATTCTTGGGCGTGTGGTGGCCGTAGTCATGCTGATTCCCCCCTTCAGTGAATGAGCGCGTCGGTCAAGCGTCACGCGGTTGACGCAAGACGACATGGTGACTGCAGGGTCCTTTGAGCGGCACGCGGGTGCAATGACAATTAACTGATGGCCTTATAGCTACGCCGCATCAAACGGGCGACGCGGCGCAGCATTCGGCACCGCTAAAATGTCAGGCGCTTTTCCGAGGTTTTATGCACCTCGATGTCGGCCGGAGTTATCGCGCGAGGCTTACAGGAGAAGGACGTGTAAAGGAGCTGCTGGTCGCTGTAATGGGGATCGCGTTTGCCGTCGGGCGCAATGAAGCCACTCTGACCCGGAGGGGCCGAATCGCACAAAGTGACGTTGCCGTTGCGAAACACGACGATGGAATTCATCGTGCCGCGGTTCTGACCAAGGCCGTAGGTGATCTTCTCCTCGACGCCGGCCCACGGCACGTCCATGCCGCTCATGTTCGTCCAGACCTTTTTGCGGGTAACGTCGAGCCAAGCCGCGATATCCGGACCGTATTTCGCAGTGAGTTCCTTATCCGCAGCGGCAAGCGTTTCCCGGATAAACACGCCGGTCGCCTTCCCGTGCAGGAAGTCAAACGCGTTGACCGGACTGCCGGTCGTCCCTTTGGTGAGCGCGAAATAGAGCACCGACGCCGACGCCGGCTGGCCGTACGGACAATTGTAGCTGGCCGACTGAGCGCCGCAGCCTTTCATGTATCGCTCGGGCATGTCTTGAGAGAAAGCCGCAGTGAGGGCATTGCCGAGCCATCCGTAGAAAGCGGCATATCCGGGCGATGAGTAATAGCCGGAGAATGTCGTGTCGGTTTGCAGCCCGTCCCAGTTGGTGATCGTATCCGCGACCATGCGGATGCGATCGTCGGCGGGAAGGTCCTTCACCGCTTCGCGCAGCAACGGGACGAAATAACGGTGATACTCGGAGGCGACCGAGGTGTAGCGGTTGATATCCCAGACTTCTTGAACCGTTAGCTTCGGCTTGGCTTCGAGCCGCTCGATAATGTTGTCGACGCGGTTCAGCTTCGACCAAAGATATGTGTCGGTGTTCTGCATGTCCGAGCCGGGCCTGTTATTCCAGCTTGTGATCCAGCCCTGCGGCGGGTTCGTCACGCGCGCATTCTCCGCGAACGGCTGAATGCCGCGCCACTCGCGCGTTCCGTCGCCGACGGTAGGGACTTGAATATTGAAGCCGTCCGGGCGCACCGGATATTTGCCGGCCTGGATGTAAGCGATGTTGCCGTATTTATCGGCATAAAACTGATTTTGATTGTGCGCCTTATGCGAAATGGCCGCCGACCATTCGGCGTGACTACGCGCCTTCATCACATCATAGAAGGCGAACATGGTCTCCATTTCGTTGCCGGCCCAACTGCGCTTTTTGGAATAAGCGGCGTTGTTCTTTTCATCGAACGTCAGCACCGGGCCATGCACGCTGTTATAGGTCGTGAGCTTGACGGGCTCCGCTTCGCCTTTCACGCGGAACGTCAGGTCCCGCTTTTCCATATCGCGCCACTTTCCTTGATAGCGATACTGGCGCGGATTGGCCGGATTGAGCTGCTCCTGATAGATATCGATGATGCTGCCCGCGAGGGACGTGCGGCCCCAGGCGATATCGCCGTTGGTTCCGTAATGAATGTAAGGCACGCCGGGGTAGGTCAGGCCGGTAATGTCCAGCCCCGCGCCGTGGATCGACACCGACCAGATCATGCTGGGAACGCGGTCGCCCACCTGCGGACCACTGAACAGCACGGCATCGGCATCGGCGAGCTTACTTCTGTTCGCGACCCAGGCGTTGCTGGCCTTCGGCGTCAGATCGGGGCCCGAGCCCTGGAACAGTGCGATCGTCTGCTCCTCCTCGTCCAGCCCGGCATGTTCAGAAAGCGGCGCGAGTTCGGCTTTCTTGACCGGCGACGGCGGCCCTATGAGGGGCGTGGTCCGCGCGTTCGGTTTGGTTTTTTCAACGGTGCTCGGCGCCGTCGGGTCGTACTTCCAACGCATGCTGGCGAAGATTTTCTCCGCTGTCTCCGCCCCATGCTTGGCTTTCAGCTCTTCAAAGAATGCCAGGTTCGAGACCTGAGAACTCGCATCGGTGAACCCGAACATGAACATGCCGACCCAGGCCATCGCTACGTCGAGATCGGTCCAGTGCTGCGGCTCAAAGCCAAAATCCGTGAACTGCTTGGGCAGAAGATGGGCTTTGTCGGCCATCACCTCATCGATACGTTTGTTGATGCCGGCGACCATTCCATCCATGGCCTGCCGGTGGTCGCCCTTCAGGGCCGCTAGCTGAGGCTTCAGCGTATTCGGATCGTAGTTGATCAGAATTGCCTGATCGCGTTTGAGATATTCCTTCCCGAAGACCTCCGCCGCGCGTCCTTGCGAGGTGTAACGAACCGATTCCAACTGAAAGAGCCGGTCTTCCGCCACCGCATAACCCCAGCCGTAGTAAAGGCTATAGATATCGTCGGCGAAGATGTGGGGAATACCGAAGTCATCGCGCTTGATGACGGCGGCGTTCCGGCCCGCTTTCGCGGCCGCGGCCTGAGCCGTCGCCGAGGTGCCGGCGAGCAGCAATCCCATAATCGCCGCCGCAGCGGGCATAATGCTCTTACACTGCTTTTTCATGGACCTATCCCCACTCCTAGTTTGCTTGAGTTGCACTGGTCGCCGGCGAGCCCACGTATGGTGACACACCCTGTTCACCATCCGCTTTGCGCCCGCGCGGCAGCGTCAATGCGGTGACGAATCCGATTGCGCAGATCACGACGACATAGATGTAGAACCACTCCTCGTGCCCTTGTTGTTTGGCATACAGGGCGACGAATTCCGCGGACCCGCCGAACAATGCGGACGCGAGGTTGTGGCCGATCCCCACACCCATCGCGCGGACGTGGATGGGGAATAATTCGGATTTAAAAAGTCCGCTGACGGAGGTGTAGAAACTGATGAGCACAAGCGCCGTCATCACCAAGGCGAAAGCGGCAACACCGCTCTGGACCGTGCTCAACGCGGAGAGCAGCGGATAGGCGAGAAGCCCCATGCCGGCGCTGAAGATCAGCAAACAGGTACGCCGTCCTATTCTGTCGGAAAGCGCGCCGATCGGGGGCTGCAGTAAAAGGAAGATACCGATCCCGCAGGCCATGATCGTATTGACCGTCGGCGTCGCGATACCGGCCGTGTTCACCAGGAACTTCTGCATGTACGTGGTGAACGTGAAGAAGCAAAGATTGCCGGCCGCCGACAGGATGATCACGCGCGCCATGGCGCCAGGATAGCGGCCCAGTTCGCGAAGCGAACCCGCCTGCGCCGATTTAGCGGGCGCCGCGCTTTCCTGCATGAACCGGCCGAGCAGCAAGACCGCCAGCGCAAGCACGGCACCGACCGCGAACGGCAGGCGCCACGCCCACGCGCGCATGACGTCCTCGGTCAAGAACTCCTGAAGCACCAACAGAAGCGCCAGCGCGCTGAACTGGCCTCCGATGAGCGTTACGAACTGAAACGACGAATAGAAGCCGCGTTTGGTATCGGTGCCGATTTCACTGAGATAACTGGCGACGGCGCCATACTGACCGCCGGTCGAGAAACCTTGCGCCGCGCGAAACAGCATCAGCAAGGCCGGAGCCAATCCGCCGACCGCGATATACGTTGGCATGACCGCGATCGCGAGCGATCCGAAGCCCATCAGCAACACGGACCACAGGATGGAAACTTTCCTGCCGCGCCGATCCGCGAGACGGCCGAAATACCATCCGCCCAGCGGGCGAAAGAAGAAGCCCACGGCGTAAATGCCGGCCGTATTCAGGAGTTGGGCTGTGCGGTCGCCCTCGGGAAAAAAAGATGCGGCGAAATATATCGCGACGAAAGCATAGACATAGAAGTCGTACCACTCGATGAGATGGCCCAGGGACACGACAACGGTGCTTCGAACGCGTTGGCTTTGCGTGAGATCAACCATGATTACCGCCCCTCTCTATCGCCTTCCGTGCGGCGTCCTTTATTCGCCGACGCCGGCCAGCATCACGGCTTCCTTACGCTCACCGTAAGGCGGCGTGTAGATCACAAGGATTTCCGCGGGCTTGGCGCCGCGGGCGACGAAACTGTGCGCGACATCAGCGGGGAAATGGCAGCAATCGCCCGGTCCCACGCTGAACCGTTCCTGCCCAACGACGACGTCCGCGTTTCCGGAGATCACATAGACCGCTTGCTCCATTCCGGGATGCGCGTGGGGGTGAGCGCCGCAATCGGGATCCAAGGTGCCGCGGATGACTTCCATCCTCTGGCTTTGAAGACCTTTGTCGCCGATCAGGCGCCGATTGAGAGTCCCGACGTGGTTCGCCGGACTGTAAGAGAATGCTTGAGTTTCGTTGATTAAATAGCGACTACCCACCGCGCGGCCCTCCCCGGCCCCGTGGCGCGCGGCTCCTTGGTCCCGCCGCATCCGCACACAGGTGACATACTTGCGAGAGCGCATTAATTTGGCAAATGCTCGAATACTATTAATCTATATCAGGATCGTCATGAATATAGATTTGCGCGCGCTCCGGACGTTCTTGCAGGTGGTCCAGGCCGGCGGCTTTACGGCGGCCGCCCGGCTGACGGGATCATCTCAGCCGGCCCTAAGCCGCACCATTCGCGCCTTGGAAGAAGAACTGGGTCAACGCGTCTTCGACCGCGACACGCGCAACCTCGCTCTTACCGCGGTCGGTGACGAACTGCGCTTGGTGGCCGAACGGCTGCTCGGCGAGTTCGACCACTCCGTCGGGCGGCTCGCCGACCTTGCCGACGGGAAGCGCGGAAGCGTGACGGTCGCCGCGATTCCGACGCTTGCCGCATCTCTGGTTCCCAATGCGATCGCGAGTTTCATTCAATCGCACCCCGATGTGACGATCGTCATCAAGGATGGACTAACGCAAGACATCATAGAGGCCGTTGAAGACGGGACTGCCGATATCGGCCTGACGATCAGACCGAGTGAAAAGAAGGAACTGTCGTTTCGCCCCCTGCTGTCCGACAATTTCGTCGCGATCAGCCACAGGAAGCTTGGTCAACGGGAAAAAGAGCTGAAATGGACCGATCTTCAGCGATGGCCGTTCATCGCCTTTGCCCCAACCAGCAGTATCCGCATGATGACTGACGCCGCCTTTGTCCAGGCCGGCATCGCCGTCACGCCGCAGTATCAGTGTAACGAACTGACGACGCTCGGGGGCCTGCTCGAGGCGGGCCTCGGGATCACGGCATTGCCCAGGCTCGCAATCCGGCATCTTCCGTTCACGAAATGCAGGATAACGCCGCTGCGCGGCCCCATCATGACCCGCACCCTTGGCGTACTGCACTCATCCCGGCGCGCGCTTTCACCGCCCGCGCGCGCCTTCCTCGATCATATCACCGCGCAATCGCAGAACATGCGCCACACCAAGGAATAGCGATCCCTTTGGTGACGAAGGTGCGCGGCTAAAAGGTCAGTTTCTTTTCCGATGTCTTGTACTTCTCGACATCCTCCGCCGTGATGCGACGCGGCTTGCATGCGAACGCGGTATAGAGGAGTTGCTGATCCGCGTAGTGCGGATCCTTCTTACCATCCGGGGCAATGAACCCGCTTTGGCCCGGCGGAACCGAGTCACACATGGTCACTTTGCCGTTCTTGAACACATACATGGCGTTCATCGAACCACGCTTCTGGTCCGGATGCTGAACGATACGTTCGTCGGCGCCCGCCCAGGGGACTTGCATCGCACTCTGGTGCGTCCAGGTCTTGTCGTTCGTCGGCGCCATCCACTTGGCGATGTCGGGCCCCTGCTTGGCGCTCAGTTCCTTGTCGGCGGCTGCGAGAGTTTCAAGCATGAAATCCTTCGGCGCCTTGCCGTGCATAAAATCGTACTCTGGAACCGGACTTCCGGTTTTGCCCTGGGTCAGATGGAAGTAAAGGACCGAGCCGCCGAGCGGCTGGCCATAAGGGCAGTTGAGGTTTTGTCCGCGTCCGCATCCACCCATGTAGCTCGCCGGAATATCTTGTGAGAACAGCGCCGTGAGCGCTGTGCCCATCCAGCCGTAGAATGCCGTGTAGCCCGGCGATGAGTAGAACCCGGACTGCGTCGGATCATCTTCCTGCCCGTTCCAATTGATGATCGCTTCCGCCAGCATACGGGCGCGGTCGGCCGCCGGCAGATCCTTTACCGCATCGCGCAGCAAAGGCACAAAATAGCGGTGCATTTCGGCGTTATAAGACGCGGCGCGATTGATGTCCCACACCTCCTGAACGGTCAGCTTTGGCTTCGCCTCGAACTGCGCGGTGATCGCGTCGACGCGGTTGAGGCGCGACCACAACAGCGTGTCGGTGTTCTCCATGTCCGGATGCGGGCGGTTATTCCAGTTGTCGATAAAGCCCTTCTTCGGATTGAGGACGCGCGCGTTGTATTCGAACGGCTGGGTGCCCTTCCATTCCTTTTCGCCCGTGCCCGGTGTCGGCAGCTGGATATCGTAGCCATCCGGCCGGATCGGATAACGGCCGGCCTGGATGAGCGCGATATTGCCTTCCCGGTCGGCGTAGTACTGACTTTGGTTGTTGGCCTTCTTGGAGATCGCCGTCGACCATTCCTTGAAATTCTTGGATTTATTTTCCTCCAGGTAAGCAAACATCGTCTGGATCTCGTAACCCGCCCAGGCGCGCTTCTTGGTGTAGGCGGTGTTGTTCTTTTCATCGAACATGATCACGTTGCCGTGCACGGTCGCGAAAACTTCGTGCTTCACCGGCTGTGCCTGGCCTTTCACGCGGATCAGGAACTCCTTCTTTTCCATGTCGCGCCACTTGCCGTTGAAGCGGTATTGGCGCGGGTTGGCGGGATTGAGCTGCTCCTGATAGGTATCGAGTACGCTGCCGGCCAGCGCGGTACGGCCCCAGGCGGTATAACCGTTCGTGCCGTAATGGAAATACGGCAGACCCGGATAGGTCATTCCGGTGACGTCGAGCCCGGCGCCATGAAGCGAGGCCGCCCACAGCATGCTGGGCACGCGGTCGCCGACCTGCGGCCCGCTGACCAGGACGGCATCGGCGTCGATCAATTTCGTACGATTCGCGAGCCATGTGTTGCTGGAGTGCGGCGTCTGATCCGGCCCCGTTCCGTTCCAAAGAGCGATGGACTGCTCTTGTTCCTCGACCGCCGCGAGCTGCGACAGCGGTTGCAGCGCGGCGCGTTTCGGGATGTTGCCGTTCGGCATCGCGCGCGACGCGCGTCCCTCGTCCACATCGACGCGGTCGATGGTCGTCGCGGCCATCGGATCGTATTTCCAACGCAAGGTCGCGAACATCTTCGCCGCCTTTTCCTTGCCATGCCTGGCTTCGAGCTGCGTCAGGAAAGCTTGGTTCGAAACCTGAGACGTGAAGTCGGAGAATGCGAACAGCAGCAATCCAACCCAAGACATCGGAATGTCCAACGTTTCCCAATGCTGCGGCTCGAAGCCGAAATCGTTGAACTGCTTCGGCATCAGGCGGGCGCGGTCAGCGTTCACTTCGTCGATCCGCTTGTTGATGCCGGCGATCATGCCGTCCAGCACCTCCTTGTATTCGCCCGTCAGCTTGGCCAACTGCGGACGCAGGGTGTTGGGGTCGTAGTTCGTGAGCATCTGTTTGTCGCGCTCGAGATACTCCGAGCCGAAAGCCTCGGCCGCCTTTCCTTGCGAGGCGCGGCGGACGGCTTCCATCTGGAAAAGTCTGTCTTCGGCGAGCGCGTAGCCCCAGCCATAAAACAGGCTGTAGGTATCGTCGGCGTAGATGTTGGGAATTCCATAGTCGTCGCGCTTGATGACGACCGAGCCGTGACGTTGCGCCTGCGCCATGGCCGTGGAACTCAAGAGGCTGGAGATCACGGCCGCGGCAACCAGCGCCCTGCTGACGACATTCTTCTTCACGGCGGACTCCCCTGATCCTACAAAAACGCAGGGAATCCTAGGGAGGCGCGGCGGCGGACTTCAAGGTTCCCGTGGTTATTATTCGATACCCACGATACCGGTTATTATTGCAGTGCGAGAACGCTGAAACCCGTCGCCATGTCCGACATGAACATGCGCCGCCAGATCTCGCCTTTCGGCCCACCATGCTCGCGGTCGTGATTGAGCGAATAGGCGCGCCACGGCGCCCACGCGGGATCGCCGGCGCGCACGGCAACCTGGTGCGAGGCCAGCCAGGCACGGCCCTTGGCCACCGACGGCGCGTCCACGCGACCGCCGGAGCGAATGGCGCTGACGGCGAGGCCCGTGGCAAAGCCGTCGGATTGGGACAGTAGTGCGTTGTCCAACGCGCCCTCCGGTTGGAAGGGGCCTTCCGTCTTGCTCCAATGCCAGGGCCCCATGTTCATCATCGACCAGCCGCCGTCCTTGGCTTGAGCGCTTTCGAGATTTTGCACGATGTTGTCGCGCTGCGCGCCGGTGAGCAGGCCCGGAAGGCGGGCCGCCGCGAGCAGCGCCCACGACTGATTGTAGAGATTCTGCTTGCCCACGTTGGCCTGGAAATAGCCCTTCAGCTTCTCGATCCCGGCCTTGCCCTTTTCGCCGGCGCTGGCCTTCATGCCAGCCTCCGATCCGATCGCAAGCGCCGCGATGCTTGCGCCTTGAAAGACGGACTCCGTGGATTCCGCCGGTTCGTTCTCGAAATCGAGCCAGTCCCACGCACCGTCCGCGCGCTGCACGTCCCAGAGCCGTTCAATCGCGCGCGGCGCGAGGTCGCTGCCGTACTGCGTCAACACCAGGGCATTGATCACGGCCTCGGTGCCGCGCGATTCAATTTTCTTGGCCGGGTTGTGATCGTAATAAAGCTGATCGGCTTCGCGATACGCGACGCGGCGCGCGGCGAACTCCAGCATCCTCTTCTCATTCGGCGACAACTGGTTCTTGGCGTTCGCGGGGCGCAAGGCGCTGCGGGCCAACGCGTAGGGAACGCCCGTGTGACACGACAAGCATTTCGTCTCGCCGCCTTCCGTCTTCAGAGCCTTCGCCTTCTCCCACCACATATCCATGCGCGCATCCATATAGCGGGCGGCCGCGGCCCGATCCCATGCGGCCGGCGTGTCGGCGAACGCAAACGGCGCGCCGCCGGCAAGAAGAACAGCGATGGCCGCCGATACGAGGGATGTGCGTTTCATGTTCCGTCTCCGGGACCTCATCGATCCACGGTAAGGCGCGCCGCCGCGCGCAGGCAAGGTATCTGTCCATAACCCGCTGTTGCTGTGGCGACAGTGGCGACAGGCGACACTTTCGAAATTCGCCAATCGATCCAATAACGTAGCCCAAAATCGCGCTTTGGCGACACTTTGGCGACACTTTGGCGACACTTCGAGCGGCGCCCGCGCGCCTGGGGGCCGGGTTCGCGCCCGCGCCTCTGGTCCGTGATTCACCGTGTCAAAGAGCGTGCCCGCGCGCGAAGGCCAGGTGCGCGAAAGCAACGCGACCCTAACTCAAATCGTTGCGAATGTCAATATAAAAGGGATATGTGGGGACGCCGCGGCCGGTCGCCGCTCCGGGCGGACGGGCGGGCGGGCGCCGCGCGGGCCGCGCGTGCGCGGGGTTGGAGCCATGCCGATTTGTCGGTTGACACGTTACCTGACGCCCAAGTCCGTTGATTTTATATTTTTGGTTGAATAATCGTCCGGCCGGCCGGGTTGATATCGATCAATGCCGGTCCCGGCCGACCGGGCGAGGTTCCGCGCCCAACACCTGTGGAAAAGTAGAAAGGCTGGCTTCATGGATATGCGAGCAGGCGAAGGCGAGACCGAGGCGGCCATCAGCGCCGCCGCGTCCGCGCAGCTCACCGACGTCCCGCAAGGCGCTTTCGCGCTGGCCGGCGCGGCGGTCGGTCTGCTGTTGATCGGCTGGCTGCTGGTTTACGTCTTTATCTTCGTGCCGCGCGGGCCGGTGGGCTGACATGGCGGTCGATGAAATTGCCGTCGTAAGAAGCGAACGGCGCTGGGCCACGGCGATGGTCGCCGTCTCGGCCGTCCTGCTCGCCGCGATCCTTTACGCGGCCATGAGCCTGCATCTGAACCCGCCCACCAACGTGGAACTCGTCGATCCGGCGACCATCCACGTCAGCGGCGAGTTCGCCGAGGATAATCTCGGCACCCGCCTCGAACCGCAGGGAGGCATCGTCACGCGCCTGGTGACGACCCAGTTCTCCTTCTCGCCGTCGTGCGTCGTCGTTCCCCAGGACACGCCGGTGACGTTCCGCGTCGTCAGTCCGGACGTGATCCACGGCATCATGGTCGTGGGCACGAACGTCAACACCATGGTCATCCCGGGCTATGTCAGCCGCGTCCGCACCCGCTTCAGCGAAGCCGGGGAAATGCTGATGCCCTGCCACGAATTCTGCGGCCTGGGCCACAGCCAAATGATCGCGAAGGTGCGTGTCGTACCTGTCAGCGAATTCAAACCCGATGCCGATGGGAGAGCGCACTGTGCCGAGCCTTAGCCGTCTTATCCTCGCGCACCTGTGGACCGCCTTCGCGGCGTTCGGCGGGGCGCTTCTTCTCGGTCTCTGGCAAATGTGGGTGCGCAGCCCCTTCGCCGCGCCGCTGGCGTCGTCCGAGAATTACTTCATCTCCGTCACGGCGCACGGCTCCGCCATGGGGTACGTCCTGACGACGTTCTTCATCATGGGGTTCGGATATTTCGTCGCCGAGACCGCGCTGAAGCGGCCGGTGCCGTTCCCGCGGGTCGCATGGTCGGCCTTTTACGCCGGCATCGCCGGTGTCGTGCTGGTCGTGGCCACGGTGATCAGCGGCCGCGCCACCGTGCTGTTCACCTTCTATCCGCCCCTGACCGCGAGCCCCTGGTTTTACGTCGGCCTCGTCCTGGTCGTCGCCTCGTCCTGGGTGTGGTGCGTCCTGATGCTCGTCAGCATGGGGCAATGGAAGCGCGAGAACCCGGGCAAGTCGGTCCCGTTGGCGATGTTCGCGACGACCGCGAACGCCGTCCTGTGGCTGTGGACCACCGTCGGCGTCGCCGCCGAAATCGTTCTCGTCGTGCTGCCGGCCGCCTTCGGCCTGACGCAAGCCGTCGACGTCGGACTGACGCGCACGCTGTTTTCGTGGACGCTGCACGCGATCGTCTATTTCTGGCTCATTCCGGCGTACATCGCATTCTACACGATGGCGCCGCAGAAAGCCGGGGGACGCCTCTACAGCGACACCATGGCGCGCATCAGCTTCGTCGCGTTCCTGATCTACGGCCTGCCGGTGGGCCTGCATCACCTGTTCATGGATCCGCACCCATCGAGCGGCTTCAAGGCGGTGCAGATGGTGTTCACCGTGCTGGTCGCGGTCCCGACGCTGCTGACGGTGTTCACGGTCTGCGCGTCGATGGAAATCGCGGGCCGGCTCCGCGGCGGCCGGGGCCTGCTCGGCTGGGTCGGCGCCCTTCCCTGGAAGGAACCCCTGGTCCTCGCCACCGGGCTGTCCTTCTTCATGCTTTGGTTCGGCGGCTTCGGCGGGCTGATCAACATGAGCTACGGCATGAACGCCATGATCCACAACACGTCATGGGTGACCGCGCACTTCCATATGATCTTCGGCGGCAGCGTCGTGATCATGTACTTCGCCATCGCTTACGAGATCTGGCCGAAACTCACCGGCCGCGCGGCCCCGTCCGCCGCGCATCAGCGGGTGCAGCTATGGTCGTGGGCCGTGGGGATGATGATCCTCAGCATGCCCTGGCACCTGGTCGGCATGTTCGGCCAATGGCGCCGCGTGGCGCAGTTCGACTACAGCGATCCCAACATCTCCTGGTGGGCGCCCTGGATGACCGCCTCGCTGGTCGGCGGCGCGATCCTGGTCGCAAGCGGCGTGTTCTTTATCTGGAACCTCGCGCGCTTTCATTTCGCAGAAAACGCGCGGCGCGCGGACAACGAGCCCATGCGCTACGCCGTCGCCCTGCATCCCGGTTCCGCGCCCGCGGCCTTGAACGGGTTCAGGCTGTGGAACGCCCTGGTTCTCGTGCTGATGGTGGCCGCCTACGCGCTCCCCATCGCGCACTCCTTCATCGTGAATCCCCCTCACGCCCTGGTGCACCGCGTCAATGGACAGTAAATCGAAAACACCCCGCGATTCCTTCGGCGTCAAGGCCGTCGGCATCATCGGCGCAACGGCGTTGCTCGCAGGATTGGTGGCGTTCCTGGCCATCCCGGTCATGCAGGGACGCGACGAAGGGCTCGACCTCTTCAGCGCGCTGTGCCGCGCAATCGGCTTGACCGTCGAGACGCCGTCTTCCGTGACGGGACAGACGGCGGGATCGACCGTCGCATTCGACCGGGAAACCTCCGCGCTCCTGGCCGCGGGCAACGTGGAAAAGGGAGCGGCGCTGGCCGCCGATGTCTGCGTGAGCTGTCATCTTCCCGACGGCGAGACGTCGGATCCCAAGGCGATCCCGACGATCCCGACGATCACCGGGCAATCGCCGCGCGCGATCTATAAACAGCTGCGCGACCTCAGAGCCGGCACGCGCGCGAGCGACGTCATGAAACCCATCGCCGAAGGGCTCGACGACCAGCAGATGAGCGACCTCGCCGCCTATTTCGGCGGCCTGGAGCGCCGCAACGCCGGCAATCCCGAAGTCATCGCCATCTCGGAGGGCACGCGCGCCCTCATTGAAAAGGGCGATGCGTCACGGGCCCTGCCGGCGTGCGTCGCATGTCATGAGGCCCGCGCCGGCGGTCCCTTGGAAGCGCCGAACCTGACGGGACAATATCCGCCTTATATCGAAGCCCAATTGAAAGCCTACGCCGAAGGTCAACGGCGCAACGACCTCTATGGCCGCATGCGCATCATCGCCAAGAAGCTGACGCCGCGTGAGATCGACGAACTGTCGGCCTATTACAACGCGCCCGCCTATCCCTTCTAAAGACCGTCCGGGCTCCCGCGGCGGCGCGGGAGCCCGGAGGTTCCGCGGGCCGGATCAGTACCGCACCACGTCGGTCTTCAAGGCCGGCGTGAGCTTCGGCGTCCGGATCGCATGGGTCGCCTGCTCGAAGGCATAGGCCATGCCGATCAACGGACCGTCGCTAAAGGCCCTGCCGAGGAACGAAACGGTGACGGGCATCTGATCCTTCGACATGCCGGCCGGAATGACGATCTCCGGCAGACCCGACTGGCTGGCGATGCTGGTGGCGCCGATATTGGGCGTGCGCGGCTGCGGCGGGCGGTTCGGATCGTCCTCGGCCGGGCGGGGCCCGAGCTTCGCCGTCGGACCGTTATTGGTCGGGAAGAACATCGCGGTGACGCCGTACTTGTCGAAGACGCTGTTCACGCCGTTGGTGAAGGCCGGCATCATGACGGTCTTGAGCGAAACATAGATCGGATCGTCATAGTCCATCTTGCGCTCGACCAGGCTCTTGAACAGCGCCGCCTTCTCCGGGCTGCGGTAGTTGGTCGCCGGATCCAGGGCTTTCGCCGCGAGTTCGTCGAAATCCTTCGGGAAGCCCGGCTTCAAGGTGTGCAGATACTCGGTGATGTCCTTGCGGAACTCCACGGCTTCGAGGAACGGCCAGATCGGGCCGCGCACGCCGAGAAGGTGATCGGGATAGGCGACGGGATCGACGATCTCGGCGCCTTGCGCCTTCAAGACGGCGATCGAGTCATTGGTGACCTGATCGACTTCCGCGTCCACGCCCATGAACTGGCGCACGATGCCGATGCGCACGCCCTTCAGCGCGTCCTTCTTCAGATAGCGTGTATAGTCCTCGCCGTGGCCGACGCTCTTCTGCGTGTCCTTGTCGTTGGGATCGATGCCGGAGATCGTGTTCAAGGCGACCGCGATGTCCGTGACGTTGCGCGCCATGGGGCCGACGGTGTCGAGGCTGAGGGTGAGCGGAATGACGCCGCTTTTGCTGACGAGGCCGTGGGTGGTCTTGAGGCCGACGATACCGTTGTCGTGGGACGGGCCGCGCACGGAGCCTTGCGAGTCCGTTCCCAGGCCGAATTGCGCGAAGGCCGCGGCGATGGACGAGCCGGTGCCGCCGCTCGAACTGCCCGGCGAGCGATCGAGCGCATGGGGATTATGGGTCTGCAACCCGCCGGAGCTGAAGCCGAGAGGAACCTTCCCGCCGCTATTGGCGAACTCCGCCATGTTCACCTTGGCCACGATGATGACTCCCGCCTCGCGCAGCTTGCGGGTGACAAACGCATCCTTGTCCGGGATCGAACCCGCGAGCAATTGAGAGCCGGCCGTGGTCGGCAGATCGAAGGTGTCGAAGTTGTCCTTCAGCACGATGGGAATCCCGTGGAGAGGCCCGCGTACCTTGCCGGCCTTGCGTTCGGCGTCGAGCGCCTTGGCCTGCTCCAGCGCGTTCGGGTTCATATGGATGATGGCGTTGACGGCGGGACCGGCTTCCTCGTAGGCCGCGACTCGGGCCAGGTAGGCGGCGGTGACCCGCTCGGCCGTCAGGCCCTTGGCGTAGGCGGCCTGGATTTCCGGGATCGTCGCCTTGGTGACGTCCAGGGTCGCGGCGTGCGCGGCGCTGAAACCCAGAACCAGGGCGAGCGCCCCCACGGCGACGCCGGTCCGGATTTGCGCCGCAAAATGACGGGTCATCATGTTCGTTTCTCTCCCCCATGTCGATCGACAGCCGGATCGATCAGCGTACTACGTAAGTTAGCGTAATTTACCGACATGGGATACGCTGGCCCCGGAAAGAACGAGTTCCCGGACGGCGGACTGTCATGGAAAAACGGCGCTCTCTTCTCGCATATGTGAACGCGGGGCACTTCCTCGACCACTATGCGATGCTGATTTTTCCGGCCGCCGTGATCGCGATGGAAAAGGATTTCGCCGCGAGCTACGGCGAATTGCTCGCCCTCGCCGCCCCCGGCTTCATCGCCTTCGGCGCGGGATCGATGCTGGCGGGCTGGATGGCCGACGCCTGGAGCCGGCGTCACATGATGACGCTGTTCCTTGTGGGGATCGGGATCAGCCTGATGGCCTGCGGCGCGGCCTCCACGCCGTTCGAGCTCGGCGCGGCCTTGTTCATGGTAGGCGTGTTCGCCTCCATTTATCACCCGGTCGGCACGACCTTGATCGCCACCCACGCGCCGGACCTCGCGCGCGGGATCGGGTTCAACGGGATGATCGGAAACCTCGGCGTCGCGAGTTCCGCCATCGTCACCGGCCTGATCGCCGAGCACTACGGCTGGCGCGCGGCGTTCATCGCCCCCGGCGCCGTCACCGCCGCGGCCGGCCTGGCCTTCCTTGTGACGTTCCGCGAGGATTTCCAGGGCAAGACCGAAGCGCGCGCGTCGCAGCGGCCGCCCACACACCATATCGTGCGCCTGCTGGCCGCGCTGGGCCTGACCATCACGGCGAGTTCAATGCTCTTCAACTCCATCACGGTGGCGCTGCCCAAGCTGTTGCAGGAACGATTGGGCGACACGGCCGCCGACCCCGCCGCGTGGGGGCTCGTCGCCGCCGGGCTCTACATGTTCGGCGCGCTGTCGCAGTACACCGTCGGAAGCCTGGCCGCGCGCCGGGGACTGTTCGCCCTGTTCCTGCCCATCGCGGCGGTGATCGCGGTGACGCCGTTCCTGGCGGCCTTCGCCTACGGCGCCGCGCTGATCGCGGTGTGCGTGCCGCTCATCGCGGCGTCGTTCGGCCTGGTCACGGTGACGGACGCGATCGTCGGCCAGAACGCGACGGCGAAGTGGCGTTCGACCATCTACGGCCTGCGCTATTTCCTGACGAGCCCGGCCGCGGGCGCCGCCGTCGTGCTGACCGCCTTCGCGCACGAACGCGGCGGGTTCGAACTCACGTTCGAGATCCTGGGCTGCGTCGCGGCGCTGGGACTCGTCGCCTGCGCGCTGCTTCCCGGAAAGCAGCTGAAGCCGGCCTAGGGCGCTCCTCTACCGCGTGAACGGCACCGATAGGGAGATATGAACAACGCGGAGCGGGAGACGCCCGGAGCCGGGCTATCGCAGATGGGCCGAGATCGCCGCTGAACTCCGCTATCCAGAGGCTCAGCCGCCGCGGCGGCCGCGGGTGTCGGCGTATTGCTTGCGGAATTCCTCGCGCACGAAGAACGCGTGATAGCCGTTCATCCAGCCGTTGTTCTCGCCCCATGAGTCGCCGTAGGTGTCGCCGGGCGCGCGGTCGCGGAAGAAGGTGTAAACGGGCCGGTCGCGGTAGGTCCACACCCGCACAGCGCCCGGCGCGCTCTTTTCGGCGAACTTGCCGGTCTGCGGATCCACATACTTGATCGACCAGATCAGCGACGTGCTCACGGCCTTCTCCTCGGCGAGGACGTAGGCGAAGGTCTGCAGGCAACGCGCGGCATCGCCGCCGCCGCACATGGCCATGCGGTAGGACTGCGGGTCCGACGGATGGTCGCAGGACAACTGATCGAGCGAGTCATCGGTACAGCTATAAGTGTAGATGGTGCGCGCTTGTGAATCGGCGAGCACGATTCCACCGGGGGCGTCCTGAACCTGGAAGCCTTTCGGGAAGGCCGGCGCCGGCTGCGTGAACACATTGTGCCAGCCGGGGATGTCGGAGCCGTGCAAGGAGGACAGTTGTTCCTCGCCCACCAGCGTGTAGAGCGGCTTCTTGCGGTACGTCCACTGGTACACACCGGGCGTGCGTTCGATCACGCCCCAGTCGCCGTGAACTTTCGGCGCGGACGCATGCGCGAGCATCGGCGCGAAGGTTTGCTGGCAGCGGTCGTCGCAATTGGACTTGTTGGCGCCGTCGCGGTCCCAGGTGTAGACCGAGAAACCATCGACGGTGGTGAGCAGGCGGCCGAGCGGCATCGTCACGACGGTGAACTGCGCAGGCACGTCGGGGCGCGGACCGATCGGCTTGCGCTGGGCGCCGGCGGAACCGCCGGCGCGCAGAATGCCGATCCCGGTGGGCAGGCCCGGTTCATGATCCAGGGCTGAACGGTAAACGGCATAACCGTCATAGGCCCACTGCTTTTTGCCGTCCGTGCGCTCG
>JAYSFT010000010.1:0-32731 GCA_041913245.1 Rhodospirillaceae bacterium
TGACGGCCTTCTGCCGCCGGCATGGAGCCGCGCAAATCCGGTCGATATCATCGGCGACGCGACCGAGACCAGATATGCAAACGCCCTTGGGCCCATGCTGCGGGACGGCGAGAACGACGCCGTTCTGGTCATGTATTGTCCCACGTCCGCCGCCGATCCGCGCGCCGTGGCCGAGGCGGTGGCGCAAAGCGTCAAGAGCGCGCCCGGTAAACCGCTTCTTGCCGCTTTCGCGGGCGAAGCGAGCATGGGCGAGGCGCGCGCGCATCTTGTGCGGGCGGGCGTCGCGACCTTCCCGACGCCGCGCGAGGCCGTCAACGGATTCATGCAGCTTGTAAGATACAGAAAACTGCAGGCCCTCCTGCTCGAGGCGCCGCCGGCGGTCGATGCCGTCAAGACATGGGCCGTCCAGGAGGCGCGCGGCATCATCAGTCACACGGGCGAGGAACGGTGGCTGCCGACCAGCACCGTGAAGCGTCTTCTGACGGTTTACGGCATCAGGACCAACCGCACCGCCGCCGCCCCGAACGCCGCCGACGCCAAGATCATCGCCGGCAGTTGGGGATGCCGCGTCGCGCTCAAGATCAATTCGCCGGACATCGTTCATAAAAGCGACGTGGACGGGGTCGTGCTCGATGTCGATCCGCTCCTGGCGGAAATCGAGGCGCAGCAGATGATCGATCGCGTGCGGCGCGCGGCTCCCCGGGCGCGCATCGACGGTGTCCTGGTCGAGGAGATGGTGAAACGCCCGAACGCCCATGAACTGTTCATCGGCATGACCGCCGACGCCACCTTCGGTCCGGTGCTGGCGTTTGGTCACGGCGGCACCGGCATCGAGGTCATCGACGACAAGGCCTTCGGACTTCCGCCGCTCAATCTGGGGCTCGCGGCGTCCATGATCGCCAATACGCGCGTCGGGCGGCTGCTCGCGGGTTATCGCAACCGGCCGCCCGCCGATACCGACGCCGTCGCGCGCGCGCTCGTGGGTCTCTCGCAACTCGTCGCCGATCACCCGCAGATCACGGAAATCGATCTCAATCCGCTGCTGGTCGATGAAACCGGGCTGATCGTCGTGGATGCGCGCATCAGGATCGATCCCGGCCGGCGCGACAGCCGGCTGATCATTTCACCTTATCCACGGATGTATGAGCGAACCCTAACGCGCCGCGCGGGCAAGCCTTTTCATGTCCGCCCGCTTCAGCCGCAAGACACGCCGCTGATCGAGACCTTCGTGCGGCGCCTCACGCCCGACGATGCGCGGCAGAGGTTCTTCGCCGCGCTCCATCAGCTCGATCACCGCGCGGCGGCGCGGCTCTGCCAGCTCGACTATGACCGCGAACTCGCGCTGATCGCCACGGCGGCGCCCGACGGCAAGGAGATCCTGGCCGTCGCGCGTCTGCATGCCGATCCCGACAATGTGGAAGCCGAATTCGCGGTGGCCGTGCGCTCGGACATGCAAGGGCAGGGACTGGGTTACGGGCTGATGTCCTATCTCGCTGAAATCGCCGCCACGCGCGGCCTTCAGCGGATCTGGGGAACCGTGCTGTCCGGGAACGCGCGAATGTTGAACCTCGCCGAAGCCCTGGGCATGCGCGTCCAGGCTTCGCCGGATGACGGCGCCGTCCGCGTCACGCGCGACGTCGCCCTCGTTCACTAGCGCCGCGCTTCGGCTTTTGCGACGCTCGCTTTCACGGCGCCGAAGCTGTCCGGCGTGACGGAGATGGAATCGATCCCGGCATCGACCAGGAACGCGGCATAGGACGGATTGTCGCTCGGCGCCTGGCCGCAGAATCCGACCTTGCGCCCGCTGGCGTGCGCGGCTTCGATCACATGGCGGATAGACCACTGGACGGCCGCATTGTCCTCGCGAAACAGCGGCGCCAGCGTGCGGGAATCGCGGTCGCAGCCCAGCGTCAGCTGCGTGAGGTCGTTGCTGCCGATGGAGAAGCCGTCGAACCGGCGGGCGAAGTCCTCGGCCAGAATGACGTTCGACGGGATTTCGCACATCACATAGACCTGCAGGCCGTCGCGTCCGCGCTTCAGTCCGTGCGCCGCCATTTCCTTCAGAACCCTGTCGGCTTCTTCCGGCGTGCGGCAGAACGGGATCATGACGATCACGTTGTCGAAGCCCAGTTCGCCCCGAGCGCGGGCGATGGCGGCGCATTCCAAGGCAAAGCCGTCGGAATAGTCGGGGCTGTAATAGCGGGACGCGCCCCGCCATCCGATCATCGGGTTCTCCTCGGCCGGTTCGAACTGACGCCCGCCGATCAGGGCCGCGTATTCATTGGTCTTGAAATCGCTGGTCCTGACGATCACGGGGCGGGGATGACAGAGCGCGGCGAGCCGGCCGATCCCGCGCGCCAGGCGGTCGATGAAATATTCGCTCTTGTTCTCGCCCCGGGTCAGTTCCGCGATCCGCCGGCGCGCGTCTTTGTCTTTGAGCTTCGCGAAGCGCGAAAGGGCAAGCGGATGGATCTTGATATGATTGGCGATGATGAACTCCATGCGCGCGAGGCCGATGCCGGCCGCCGGCAATTTCCACCATCTCATGGCCGCCGCCGGATTGGCCAGGTTCACCATGATCTCCGTGCGGGTCGGCGCCGCATGCGCGAGGTCGCGTTTGCGGGCCGTGAAGCGGGCGGCACCGGCGTAAATCCGTCCCTCATCGCCTTCGCAGGTGGAAACCGTCACCGTTTCTCCCGTCTTCAGGCGCTTCGCGCCCGGTGCGCCGATGACGGCCGGCAATCCGAACTCGCGGCTGACGATGGCGGCATGCGAGGTGCGCCCGCCTTGCTCGGTGATGATGGCGCGGGCCCGGCGCATGAGCGGCACCCAATCGGGATCGGTATGGCGTGCGACGAGGACCGCGCCTTTTGGAAAGCGGGATGCGTCCTTCGGATTTGTCATGCGGTAGGCTTCGCCGACGGCGATACTGTTTCCGACCGCGAGGCCGGTGGCGAGAAGCTTGCCCTTGTGTAGAATTTTAAAGCTCTCCCGGGCTTCCTCGCCATGGGCGTGAACGGTCACGGGGCGCGCCTGGACGATATAGAGCCGCTGTGTGCGCCCGTCCTTGGCCCACTCGATGTCCATCGGGCGTCCGTAATGCCGCTCGATCAGCGCCGACCAGCGCGCGAGGGTCAGCACCTCGTCATCCGTCAGCACCAGCGCGGCCTGTTCGGCGAGCGAGGTGGCGACGACGCGGGTGCCGCCCGCGGCGCGGCGGGCGTAGATCATTTTCGATCGCGCGCCGCCGCGCACTTTTTCGATGATCGGTCGCGCGCGCATGCGCTCCAGCAGAGGCTTGAACACCATGTATGAATCGGGCGTCACGGTGCCTTTGACCACCATTTCGCCCAGGCCCCACGCGCCTTCGATGCGCACGACGTTTGGAAACCCGCTTTCGGGATCGAGGGTGAACATGACGCCGGCCGCGCCTTTGTCGGAACGCACCATGGCTTGCACGCCTATGGAAAGCGCGACTTTCATGTCGGCGAAGCCGTTGCGTTCGCGGTAGACGATGGCGCGGTCATTGAAAAGCGAGGCGAGACAGCGGCGGCACGCCGACAGCAGCGCGTCCGCGCCGCGGACATTCAGGAAACTTTCGTGCTGACCGGCGAAACTGGCGTTCGGCAGGTCTTCGGCCGTCGCGCTCGACCTGACCGCGACGGTGTTCGAGCCCGCCCGGCGGCACAATGCCGCGTGGGCCTTTAGAATCGCCTGGCGCAGGTCAGAGGGAAACGTCCCCCGCATGATCAAACGGCGAATGGATCGTCCGGCCTGGCCGAGGCTTATCGAGCGCTTGTGATAACGCTTCAGGATTTCGGCGACCGGGGCGTTGAGCCGGTTGGCCTCCATGAAAACCCGGTAGGCGTGCGCCGTGACGGCAAAGCCCGGCGGAACCGCGACGGTCTTTTTCGAAAAAGCGTGCGATAGTTCGCCGAGAGAGGCGTTTTTGCCTCCGACCTCGGCGATGTCCGTCATGCGCACGTCCTCGAACAGGCGAATAAAAACGTCGTTCCGCGCGGTCTTTGCCATCGTCATAATCCCCTGCGCGCGGCCAGCGCGCGTTGTGCGGCCTCGTCCCGGCCATAGAGATCGGGACGGAAGTTCACCAGGCCGTCCTTGTCCACGAAGGCGGTGAAGTAGAGCAGATAGACGGGCAACGGTTGTTTGAGAGGAACGTTGACCGTGCGGCCGCCGCGGATCGCGGCCGGGACATCGCCCGAAAGCCACAGGGCCGGATCGTCGATCAGGCGCTCCGCCAGTTCCCGCGCGCATTGCACGCGCACGCAACCATGACTGAGCGCGCGCGCGCTCCGCTCGAACAGCGAGTGGTCCGGTGTGTCGTGCAGATACACATCGAAGGCGTTGGGCATCTCGAATTTGACCAGGCCGAGGGCGTTGCGCGGCCCGGGGACCTGCCGCAGCTGAAAGGGAAAGTGACCGCGGGAGTACGCACGCCAATCGACGGTGAGGCCATGGGGATCGGTTTCGCGGCCGACGATTTCTATATTGCTACGCTCGAGATAGCCGGGGTCGCGCTGCAGTCGCGGCAGGATTTCCTTCGACGCGATGGAATAGGGCACCGACCAGGGCGGATTGAAGGTCACGGACGCGATCCTGGCGTCCATCGACGGCGTTGTGTGGCGCGGGTCGCCGACGATGACGCGGCTGGCGAGGGCGCTCACGCCGTTTTCCATGAGGTCGAGCTGCGCCGCGGCGATATTCACGGCGACATAGCGGTCGGGCCACGACCGGGGCAGCAGACGCCAATACTCCAGATTGACGGCAATCTGCCGCGCGCGGTCCATGGGAGAGACGTTGAGCTGGGCCAGGGTCGCCGGACCCACCCGTCCGTCCGGCTCCAGTCCATGGCGCGCTTGGAACTGTTTGACGGCAAGATCGATACCGCTTTGAATCGTCTCGCCGTTCTTGAGGTCGCCGAGGAAAACAAGGCGCTCCGCGACGGCGCTCATGCGCGGATCGTCGTGCTCCACGATGCGCGGCCCCTCCGTTACGATAGGGACCCACCGTTCCATCGCCAGGCGCCTGTAGTGCGCATAGGCGATGCGCAGGCCGGCGTAGGACCCGCTCGAAGGCCGGAAATCGCCCATAAGAGTCTCCAGCTTGCCGCCGCGCAGCGCGGCGACGAGCATCGGGACGACATCCGTCGCGGCGCCTTTGATGTGCCAGCCGGGAATGGCGGCGGCGTCGATGGCGCCGTCGCTCAAGATATGCGCAGCGCGCAAGATCGCGCGTGTGGCGGCCACGTCGTCCTCAACCGATGAGGGCCGGGCCTCGCCCGGAAGAGGACCGAGCATTTGCGCGTCGATGCCCTCGGCCTCCAAATTCATGAGAAATTTCAGTACATCGGACCGGCGCGCGGACGAGGCCCATTGCAGCCGCTCGCCCAGCGCGCCGTAAATCCGGGAGAGTTCGTCGCGCTCGCGGTCGGACGCGCCCGCGGCGGCGATCGCGCCGTCCAGGGTCTGAGACGAGTCCGCCGCGCGCTGCGCCGCGAAAGAAGCCGTTGGCGTGAAGGGTCCGAGCAGCAGGACGGCGACGGCGATGCGGCCTGCTCCGGCGGCACGAAAACAACGATCCAAGAAGGATATACAGAAGGAGAAGGAGATGAAGGGGGCCATCAACAAACCTTTCGCCCGATCCGTCGCTGACATGCGCGCCGTCCAAAAAGGGTAGGAAGCGGGTGGCGGATTTCCGTTGATTTCCGTCAACTGATTTCCGTCGGCGGCCGGCCTTGACCGAAATCAAGGCAGACCCACCGGGGGAATTTATCGTAAAATCCTTACATCACATCATCCCGCTCGTGGAGGCCCCCATGAAAGTCGGAGAGATCATGACCCAGGAGGTCATCTCGGTGACGCCGGAGACCAGTGTCGCCGATGCGGTCAGGCTGATGTTGGAGGAGCGCATCAGCGGACTTCCCGTGATCAGTTCCGCGCGCGCGCTGGTCGGCATCGTCACCGAAGGGGATTTTCTCCGGCGAAGCGAGCTCGGCACCGAGAAAAAGCGTCCCCATTGGCTGGAGTTCATCCTCAGTCCAGGCGCGTTGGCGAGCGACTACGTCCACAGTCATGCGCGCACCGTCTCCGACATCATGACCCGCGACGTCGTGGTCGCGACCGAGGATATGCCGCTCGACGCGGCGGTCGAACTCATGGAACGCAAGCACGTCAAGCGCATGCCCGTCGTCCGCGGCCGCACGGTCGTCGGCGTTATTTCGCGGGCCAATCTTCTTCACGCGCTGGCCGCGGCTCCGCCGCGCGCGGCAGAGCGCAATGACGACGAAGCGATCCGCCGCAACCTCGAACGTGAAATCGACAAGCAGCCCTGGAACGCCCACCAGTTTCACTTCGTGGTGAAGGACGGCGTGGTCGATCTTTGGGGATTCATCACCAGCGAGCAGCAGCGCAGCGCGATCCGCATCGCCGCGGAAAACGTTCCCGGCGTCACGCAAGTCCGCGATCAACTCCTCTGGTTCGAGCCCTATAGCGGTTTTGTCGTGGGCCCGAACGCCAACGAACGCTAGGCCGCCTGGCCGTAACGCGGAAAGGAACCGATGAAAGCCCTGGCTATCTTCACCGCCTCGATCTTGTTGGCTACGGGCTCCGCCGCGCCGTCCCCTGCCGCCGATAAGTCCGGGGCCGATAAGTCCGTCTCCGGCCATGCGACGGCGCAAACGGTTTGCGCGCGCTGCCACGAGGTCGGGGCCGCGGCATCGCCGGATGGGAAAACCGACGGCAAAGCAGGCGGCAAAATCGGCGACGGCACGCCGCCGGCCTTCGCGCTGATCGCGCAGGATCCGAAAATGACCCCGGAAAAGCTGCGCCGCTATATCCGCTTTCCGCACGGCGCCATGGATAACGTGTTCATCACCCAGCGCGAGGCCGATGCCTTGGTGGCGTATATTCAAAGCCTGAAACCGGCCCCGAAGGAGCGGTAAAACCATGTGGTCGTTACGAACCCTGGCGTGTTTCTCCTTGCTGGCCGCCGCGCCGGCCGCCGCCGCCGATCTCGCGCCCGGCGACGCCGCCGCGGGACGCGCCTACGCGGTGCGGGCCTGCAGCGACTGCCACGAGGTCGCCAGCCGCCGCAGCGCGCTGTTCTCGCTGCTCGGGGCGCCGGATTTTTATCACGTCGCCAATGCGAAGACGACGACCCTCATGGGACTCAACGTCTTCCTGTCGACGCCCCACAGCACCATGCCCAACCTCATCATCGCCGACGAGGATCGCCAGAACGTGGTCTCCTACATCATGAGTCTGCGCGAGCCGCGGCCGGCCACGCGCCCGGGACGGCCTTGATGAGGCGCCTCTCTCATAACGTTCAGGAGGCTTGATCAAAATCAACGCCAGGATGGGTGCGGTTGCGGTCTCCTGTCCTCCCGGAAATTCAGACAGCAAAGGGACTCCCATGCGCGCTTCCGCACTGATCCTGACCGTCGCTTTTGCCGTTGTCGCCCGGCAGCCGGCATTGGCCTTCGACGACCGCGGCCACGAAATCATCGCCACCATAGCCGCGAAATATCTCACGCCGCCCGTCCGCAAGGAGGTCGAGGCGATCCTGAAAGCCGATACCGATCCCCTCACGGCCCACGATATCGCGAGCGCCGCCACATGGGCGGACCACTATCGCGACAGCGGCATCGAGCAGCGCTACACCGACACCGCCAACTGGCACTTCGCGTCGATCTACGCCAATCGTCCCAATATTCCCGAGGCCTGTTTCGGCCATACCGGGTTGCCAGCCGGCACGCCGGCCTCCCGCGGTTCGCCCAACGCCTGTGTGATTGACAAGATCGACCAGTTCCGCGCCGAACTCGCGGACCGGGCGACGCCGGCGGCCGAGCGTCTCCTCGCCCTCAAGTACATTCTCCACCTCGTCGGAGATGTGCACGCGCCGCTGCATGTCTCCGACATGCACAACCGTAACGGCCAGCTTATCCAGGTCGTCGCGGCCGACCGCAGCATCACGCCCGGCTCGCTGTTCGGCTATTGGGAGACGGCGCTGGTGCGCCGCTTCGGACAACGTGACGAAGCCGCGCAGGCGCTCATCGGTAAAATCACGCCCGCCGACATCGCGCTCTGGAGCGGGCAGGTGACCCACTTCTGGGCGCTAGAAGCGCATCAGGTGGGAACCGACTTCGCCTACGGCACGATGCTGTCGCGCTTCGAGGACGGCCACTTCGTCGTGGAACCGGCCGAGCTCGACCGCGCGCAAGGCCTTCTCGCCACGCAAATGAGCAAAGCGGGCGTGCGTCTCGCGGTTCTTTTGAATGAAACGCTGGGCGGAAAAGGCGCGGGGGCCGCGCCGGTGCAGACGGCGGCGTTGAATCCGGCGCCGGGACGCGCTATTGCCGTCGCCATGTGCGCCATCTGTCACATGGTCGACGCGCGCGGCACGAAAGGACCGAGTTTCACCACCGCGCCCGATTTCGTGGCCATAGCCAACACGGGACGGATGTCGCAGACGGTCCTCAAGTCTTTCCTGACCGGACCGCATCCGACCATGCCCCGGCTCAAGCTTTCGGAAGGCCAGCTCGGCGACATCTCGGCCTACATCATGAGTCTAAAGGATTAGAAAAAAGTCATGGATCTGCGGAAGCTTCTCCTTGTTCTCCCGCTGATCGCCCTCTCGGCATGCGGGGACACCCGCATGCCGGAGCGCCCCGGGCTGATCGAGGAGGGGCGCGCGTTTGCGCGTAATCGCTGCGCGCACTGTCACGGCATCGGACGCCTCGACGAAAGTCCCCTGGAGCAGGCGCCGCCGTTTCGCCGTTTGCAGGACCGTTATCCGGTCGGGCAGTTGGCCGAAGCCTTCGCCGAAGGCATCGTGGTCGGCCATTCGGAAATGCCGTCGTTCGAACTCACGCCGCACGAGATCGCAGCGCTGATCGCCTATCTCGGCAGCCTGGACGACAGAGAAACGTCCCGTCGTTCCCGGTAATCGAACTGGATTAATTCACAGCGTGAAGTCGTAACGCGCCGACTCGATGCGCCCGGTCCAGACGCGTGTCCAGGTGTCGCCGACGTACCAGCCGACTTCACCCCACGAAGGCACGATCACGCCGCCCTGGAGGCGGTAGTCATGGAAGCGCCCTTCCCAGGGAAGCTCCTTGGCGCCGTCCGGGAAAGAGCCCCAACGGCCCGGCGTATAAACCGAGGTGACGGCGCCGGTCGGATTGAAGCGGAATTCGAGCGCGACGGAAATCCCGCCGTGCGTGAGGGTGGCGAGCGCCTTCGTGTCGTCGATGGGAGTCCAGGCCAGCGCCGCGCTGGGCAGAAGCGCCGTGGGATACCACACCGCCTCCGCGAGGTAGCGGTGCAGGGAGCCTGCATCGATGGGCTCGCCGCCCTTTCGGCGATCGAGTGTGAAAAGGTCGAAGACCTTCACTTCGCTCGCGCCTTCCCCGGCGATGTAGCTGTCGCGCACATTCAGAAGCAAAAAAGGAAAGGCTTTGACGCGCGCCTGCCAGACGAATTCGGTGCGCGGTGGCGTGACGGTCAGGGACGCCGTGAAGCGCATCCAGTTTTCGTGCTTCAAGTCCGTGCGCAGCGTCCCGGATTGTTGCAGCTCGACATGTCCGATGTACAAATGGCGATGACGGAGAACGCGGCGCAGGTAACGCGCGACGGGCGGCGGGACATTGTCGAGCTTGAAGGGGTCGAACATCATGTTCATCGCTTTCCTCCGACCCTACTTTCCCCCAGGCCGGCGGCGCGAACATTGATCGCCGACAATCGGCGACAATCAGCGGCGACAATCAGCGGCGCCGGTCAGCCGTTCAGCCGGCGCGGGTTCGCCAACGCGCGCGCGGCGGCGATGATCGCATCGGTATCGATGCGGTAGTGCCGGTACAGGTCTTCCAGCGCGCCCGTCTGGCCGAACTGTTCCACCCCGAGCGCATGGGCGCGGTTGCCGCGCACCGCGCCCAGCCAGCCCAGCGTCGCGGGATGCGCGTCCACCACGGTCACGATGCCGGCGTCGCGCGGCAGGATCGAGAATAGCCGCTCGACATGGGCGCGCGCGGCGGCGTCGCCGCTCTCGCGGGCGCGCTGCGCGCCCGTCCAGCCCGCATGCAGGCGGTCGGGCGAGGTGACGGCGAGCAAGCCGATGTCGCGCATCTCCTCGCCCAGCAATCCGACGGCCGACATGGCCTCCGGCGCCATGACGCCGGCATAGGCGACGATCACGGCGCAGTTCGGGCCCGGCGGACGGAACCAATAGGCGCCGTCGGCGATGTCTTGTTTTTGCTCCGCTGTAAGGGTTCGCACCGGCTGGTCCAGCGGGCGCGTCGAGAGGCGGAAGTAGACGGACCCGCCGACGGCGTCGGGCAGGCAGTTGCGAGAGTCCGGCGTGGTGTCGCCGTGCCGCTGGAGATGCGCGAACGACCAGGTCATAAGCGCGGAGAGTTCGTCGATGAACGCGGGCTCGAAGGAACTGAGGCCCGGCTGCGCCATGCCGATCAGCGGCGTTCCGATGGATTGGTGCGCGCCGCCTTCGCTCGCCAGCGTGATCCCCGACGGCGTCGCCGCCAGGATGAAGCGGGCATCCTGGTAGCAGGCGTAGTTCATGGCGTCGAGGCCGCGGGCGATGAACGGGTCGTACAGCGTTCCGATGGGGAACAAACGCTCGTTATGGATGCTGTACGAAAGACCGAAGGCCGAAAGCGCGATGAACAGGTTCGATTCCGCGATCCCAAGCTCGAGATGCTGTCCGGTCGGCGCCGCGGTCCAGTTGTAGGTCGAGGGAATCTTTTCCGCCTTGAATGTGTCTCCCCGGTCGTTGTGGGCGAACAGGCCGCGCCGGTTCACCCAGGCGCCGAGGTTGGTCGAGACCGTGACGTCGGGCGCCGTGGTGACCAGGCGTCCGGCGAATTCATGCGATTGCCGGCCCAATTCGTTCAGCAGCAGCCCAAAACCTTGCTGCGTCGACATGGCCGACTTCACCGGCACAGTGATCGTTTCAGGGACCGGGATGGCCGGCGCCATGTAGCGGCGCCGTCCCTGGCGCGCGAAGGGCACGTTTGCGAGGAATTTTTCAAGCTCGGGCGCTGGCGTCGCCAGGCCCTCGAACTTTTCCCACTCATGGCCGGGGCGCACGTTCATGCCCGCGCGAAACGTCTCCATCTGCGCCGGGGTCATCAGGCCGGAGTGATTGTCCTTGTGGCCCGCGAGCGGCAACCCAAAGCCCTTGATGGTGTAAGCGAAGAAGCACACCGGGCGGTCATGATCGACGGCGCCGAAGGCGTCCAGCAGAGTCCCCATGTCATGGCCGGCGAGATTGGTCATCAGCGCCTGGAGTTCGTCGTCGCTGCGGCTGTCGATGAGGCGCGACACCGCGCCCTGATCGCCGATGTCGTCAAGCAGGCGCTTGCGCCAGGCTGCGCCGCCCTGGAACACGAGGGCCGAGTAAAGCTGATTGGGGCAGGCGTCGATCCAGGCGATGAGCTTGTCGCCGCCGGGCTCCTTAGCGGCGGCTTGCAGGCGCGCGCCGTACTTCAGGATGACGACGTCCCAGCCGAACTCGCTGAAAACGTGCTGCAACGGCGACAGCAGGCCGTCGTGCGTACAGGCGTCCAGGCTCTGGCGGTTGTAGTCGATGATCCACCAGACGTTGCGCAGGCCGTGCTTCCAGCCCTCGATCAGGGCCTCGTAGATATTGCCTTCGTCCATTTCCGCGTCGCCGATCAGCGCGATCATGCGGCCGTCGGGTTCCTTCAGCCATCCGTGCGCGCGCACGTAATCCTGGACGAGGGAGGAGAACAGGGTTTGCGCGACGCCGAGGCCGACCGAGCCGGTGGAGAAATCGACGTCGTCGATATCCTTGGTGCGCGACGGATAGCTCTGCACGCCTTTGTAGCCGCGGAACGCTTCCAGCTTTTCGCGGGTTTGCAGGCCGAAAAGATATTGGATGGCATGGAAAATGGGGCTGGCGTGCGGCTTCACCGCAACGCGGTCCTGGGGACGCAGGACGTGGAAGTACAGCGCGCTCATGATCGTCGCCAGGGACGCCGATGACGCCTGGTGGCCGCCGACTTTTATGCCGTCATCGTTCGGACGCAGGTGATTGGCGTTGTGGATCGTCCAGCTCGCGAGCCACAGGATTTTCCGTTCGAGCTCGGACAGGATATTGAGGGTCATCAGCGTGTCTCACTCACCGTTGTCGCCGTCGTCCATAACGATAGGATATGACTTTCATCATATGTTATTACTTTCGCCGGCGCACCGCACAGCCTGACATATCCCGTTGCCGATGACTCCGGATTCCACCGACCTGATCTCCCACCCACCCGTCTTTGCGTCCAGCCCGCTGCTCAAGGGTCTGGATGACGCCCAGATCGAGGTCCTGCGCACGGCTTGCCTGGAGCGCAATTATGCGGCCGGCGATGTGATCCTGGCCGCGGGCACCGTCAGCACGGGGGTTCAGTTCATCGAAAGCGGCGCGGCCGAGGTGCTGGCCGTCAGCGCGCAGGGCGGCCGGCCGGTGCCGGTGGCGGCCCTCGGTCCGGGGCAGGCTTACGGCGAACTTTCGGCCCTGACCGGCGGCCCCGCGATTTCCACGGTGCGCGCGGCGGCAACGCCCACACGGATCCAGACGCTGCTGCTCGGGCGCCTCGAGACGCAGCCCGGCGGCCACGCCATCAGCAACGTCCTCATGCGCAATATCATGCGCGTGAACCAGCAGCGTCTGTCGGCGGTGAATACGAATTACGCCCGGCAGCTCGAGGAAACGTTGGAGCTGCTGGCGCTGCGCACATCGTCGGCGCGTGTGTTCATTCTCGTGCTCACGCTCATGAGCATCGCGCTCCTCGTCAATTATTTCCTGGCGCGCACGCCGGGCATCGACGTCTATTCAAGCGAATTCGCCTGGTCGATGCTGATCACGCTGGTGCTGCCCAGTTTCATCCTGGCCTGGCGCGAGAAACTGCCGCTCAAGACCTTCGGGATCACGACCGCGAACCTGGGGCGCGACCTGGCCTGGAGTTCAACGATCACCCTCGGCGTGATCGCGCTCGGGGTCGTTGGGCTGCTCGCCGCCGGTTATCCGGTCGCGGAAAAGGCCAGTTTGAAATACGTGATCCAATATGGCCCGTCCTATGTGGTGCACAGTTTTTTCCAGGAGATCATCGGGCGCGGCCTGATGCTCGGCATGATGCTGCGCATCTTCGACAGCCGTACCTGGGCGCAGCGCCAGCTCTCGAACGTCGCGGTCAGCCTGATGTTCGCGCTGATGCATATCCACTTCGGGCTCGTGACCGTGGCCGTCACCGGCGTCTTCAGTCTGTTGCTCGGCGCCTATTACATGATCTACCGCAACATCGCGGGGCCGACGCTGATCCACGTCGTGCTCGGCCTCGCCGCTTTCATGCTGGGATTGATCTAGGGTCGGTGCTTTCGCCTCGCGACGGTGCTTGCGTTGGGGTTCTCGGGGAAATTGTGATAGGAACGTCCCTGATGATGACCTATCTCCTTTACGGCCTTGCCGCCGCCTACCTGATCTTCGGGGCGATCCTCACCCAGTCGATGCTGGCGTCGATGCATCGCCGCCGCCACCCCTTGCGCGATTGGCTGTTCGGCATCGTCGGCATGCCGCTGCTCTTTTTTGTCGGCGTCGTCTTCATGGCCTGCGAAAAGCTATGGGCGCGGCTTCTGCCGCTGCTGGCCTTCGAGAAGCCCGAAGTGATGCGCGCCGGCCCCGAAACCGCGCCGCCGCGGCTCAAGGACAGGGCGTAAGCGCGCGGTCGGCTGTCGCGCACGCCGGCTTCGCGGCATGCGCGTCCTACGCCGGCCGGTTGCGCCGGAACCAGAACGTCCACACCGCCAGCGTGCCCAGCACCGTGAGCACGATCCCCATCACGGCGGTCAGCAGCCGGAAGGCCTGGCCGCCGACGGTCGCGGCATGCAGCGGGTAGGTCTTGTTGAAGAACCGCATCCCCGGCGACAGGGCAAAAGCATCGCGCGCTTCCACCACGCGGCCGTCGGCGGGATCGAACCAGAAAGTGCTGCGTCCGTTCGGAAGCCACTCGGACCGCTGGCGGGTACGCAGGGAGATGAGATCCCCCTCCTTCGCCGGCAGGGCGACGATGCGGAATTCGGTCTCCGGAAAGCGGGTGCGCGCTGCGGTGAGGAGTTGCTTCCAATCGGGGGGAGCGGTGGCCACGCCGCCTTTGACCGCCGGCGGCGCCAGCGACTGCGCGATCGTCACGCCGTTGTTCCAGGGCGCGAGGATCGCGTCCGCAAGCGCCGGCACGGTCAGCATGACGGCCGTGAAGAACGAAACGGCCAGCATCGGCGCCCAGATCAGTCCCACGTCGCGGTGGTTGTGCATGATCGCCGGCCGGCTCATGCGCTTGGGCCAGGGCAGCCCGGCGTTGCGCCACCTGAAGAACTTGCGCCGGGACCACCATAGGATCGTGCCGGTCACGATGAAGCCGAGGCCGGCGAGCCCGAGGATGCCGCCGGCCATCTCGCCGGCTTCGCCGAAGAACAGATAGTGGTGCAGGTCGAACATCCAGAGCTCGACGCGGTCCCACTTGCTGTTCCAGCGCGCGACGATGTTTCCCGCCTGATCCGCGTAGGCGCCGGCTTCGCCGCCGTAGCGGACCAGGTGAAGCCCGAAGTTCTGCTTGGCGAGCAGGATGGAACGGACCGGCGTCTCGGCTTCGGCCGTGACACGGGTGATCGCGGCGGCGAGGGCGTCGATCTCCTGGATCTGCGGGTCGCGCGCATGCGGGGCATCGATCCAATAGTCTTTGTAGACCAGGATTGTGCCCGTCAGGCCGAACACGGCAAGCAGAAGCCCAACGAGACCCCCGGTCCAGCGATGCAGAAGATCGATAACTCTCATCGGGTTGGCGTTTCTAGAAACGATATTCCCAGCCCAGCGTCACGGTGCGGCCGCGGCCGGAGAAGAAGTTCAGGTTGTCGGTGGGGCGCGCGGTGTCGCTGTTGTAGTCGATATAGAACTTGTCGAACAGGTTCTGCACGCTGATCGAGACCATGCCGATGTCGAACTGATAGCGCAGCGACGCGTCCATCAGATTGTAGCCGTTGAAATTGTTGCGCACGTCGCCGCCGAAGAAATCGCGCTTGATGAACCACTGGTTCTGCACGCGCGCGGACAGCGGGCCATACGCATAGGACAGGGCGAGATTGAGGCGGTCGGGCGAGATATTGGCGCCGTCGAGGTCGATGTCCACGCTGCCGTCGCCGTTGCTGTCGGTCTTGCCGTTCAGGTGGGCGTAACCGGCCGTCGCGACCAGGCCGTCGACGGGTGTGTGCCAGTTGGCGTTGAGTTCAAGGCCGTCGATCTCGACTCTCTGGCGCTGCACTTCATAGACGCCGCCGACGAGCACGAGGAGTTGGCCCTTGGTGCTGGTCGACCAGAAGTAGGTCGCGCTCGCGTCGAAGTCGCCGTATTTGCCTTCGAGGCCGATTTCCTTGTTGTTGGAAATGATCGGGCTGATGTCGAGGAAGGTGTCGACGTCGACGCCGTTGGTCGCGACGGCGCGGGTGATACGGCCCACATCCGGTACGGTGTAGCCCTCGGCATAGCTGCCGTAAGCGCGAATGCCATCGATGGGTTCGACAATGACGCCGGCGTTGAAAAGTTCGTCGCTGAACTTGGGCGCGCCGCCCGCGACGTTGCGCGATCCATAGAAGGCGAGCGTCTGGTAGTCGTCGATCTTGATGCGCACGTTTTCCTGGCGCACGCCGCCCGCAAGGCGGACTTTCTCGTCGAACAGGGCGAGATTGAGCTGGCCGAAGGGCGCCATGCTGCGGAAGTCCGTGGGCGGCACCCACACGCGGTTGGTGGCGATGAGGGCCTGTTCGGTCTTGTCGTAAATGATGTCGAAGCCGACGGAGGCGGTCAGGGCCTCGAAGCCCGGGACTTCGCGTTCGTAGCTGATCTTGCCGCCGGCCTTGCGCGAGCGGTTCTCGGATTGGTCAAAAAGCGTATTGAGCGGGGCGATGCTTATGTCCTGGAAGGTCGCGATGGGGGCGATTTCTCCGCCGAAGGTGTCGTGCGAACGGTTGAAGAAGACCTGGCTGGTGAAATTGCCGCCGGAGAGATCGTCGTCGCTGAACGTCAACGCGAGGCTCTCGGTACGGTTGGCGGCCGGCTTGCCCGGGGGCGTGCCGCGCACGGAGGTCGCGGGGATGTTGAGAGTCCGGTTGCCGGCGGTGGCGAGATAGTCGCCGTCGCCCTTCAGTTCAAAGCGGTTGGCGATGAGGTCGAGGCGGCCGCTGTCGCCGACCTGATAGCCGAAGCGGCCGAACAGCGACCAGCTTTTGGAATCCATCAGTTCGCCCTGGGTGAGGTTGATGCCCACGCGGCGCCCCTGCGCGTCGTAGAACGCGCCGCGCGCTTCATATGCGGCGCCGACGGTGGCGTCGAATTCATTCTCGCGCCAGCTCACGAGGCCGGCGGTCTTGGCGCCGACGGCGTCGCCCAGATCGGTCGCGCCGGAACCCTGGAGGAGGAAGCGTCCGCTGACGCCGTCGGCCTGCGGGGCGCCCACGGTCACCTGGTTGACGATGCCGCCGGTGCCGCCGATGCCTTGCAGCGCGTTGGAACCGTAGATCAGTTCAACGCGATCGACGAAAAAAGGATCGATGGTGAAGCCGTCGCGCGAGCCGTCCCGTAACGGCGTGGACTGCGGAATGCCGTTGATGGCGTAGAGCGGCGAGCGGCCGCGCAGGGTTTCACCGGCGCCCGACAGCTTCTGGCGCGTCGGCGAGAAGGACGGGACCATCGAGGAAACGGCATCGATGACGGAACCGCTGATGGCGACCTGTTCGGCCAGCGCCTTGCTGTCAATAACATCGACAGTCAGAGGCAGCGCGCTGGGCGGCAGCTTCGAACGCGTCGCCGTCACGATGATCTCCGAAAGGTCCGACGTGTCGGCGGCCGTCTGCTGGGCGAGCGCGGGCAAAGGCGCGAGCATGGTGGTGGCCGAGAGAAGAGCAACAAGACGGGCGTGCATGTGAGGTCCTTGAAGTGACGGGCGCGAATGAGGGTGTGATATTGCAACTCATTCGCAATATCAAGGCCTATGCAAGCGCTGCGTAAAGCCTTTACGTGACTGTATTCTCAATGGCTTAGGTGCCTGTAGGCTGACGGCAAAAGGAGTGACCCTTGCGCAACTTCCATTTTCCGGGACGTTCCCCGTCGCGCGCGCGCCGCGGCATGGCCGCGACAGAACACCCGCTGGCCTCACTCACCGCCATCGACATGCTGCGAAAAGGCGGAAGCGCGGCCGACGCTGCCGTGGCCGCGGCGGCCGTGTTGGCCGTCGTGGAACCGATGGCGACCGGCGCGGGCGGCGATGCCTTCTGCCTCGTGGCCGACGGCGATGGCGTCGAGGGCTACAACGGTTCAGGCCGCGCGCCGGCGGGTTTGTCGCTCAAACTGTTTGAAGGGTCGGGCCTCAGGCGCATCCCGGTTGACTCGCCGCATGTCGTCACGGTGCCCGGCGCGGTCGACTGCTGGCTCTCGCTATTGGAGCGTCACGGCAAGCTCGACCGCGCGGCCGTGCTTGCGCCGGCCATTGCCTATGCCATGGAAGGTTTCGCGGTGACGCAGCGCGTGGCCTATGAATGGACCATCGGACGCCCGAAGCTCGCGAAGAACAAGAACGCGGCGGCGCTGTTCCTCGTGGGCGACCGGCCGCCGCACGCGGGTGAGATCTTCCGCAACCCCGGCCTCGGCCGCATGTTGCAGGAGGTCGCGCGGGACGGCCGCGCCGGTTTCTATGAAGGCTGGGCGGCCGAGGATATGGTCGAAAGTCTGCGGGCCCTGGGCGGGACGCACACGCGGGAGGATTTCGCAGCGCATTGCGGGAATTGGGTGACGCCGGTCCGCGGTGATTATCGCGGCGTGGACGTTTTCGAAATCCCGCCGAACGGGCAGGGCGTCACGGCGCTGCTGATGCTCAATATCCTGGAGAACTTCCCGTTGGGCGAATTCCCGGCGCTGAGCGCGGCGCGCTTCCATGTCGAAGCGGAAGCGACGCGGCTTGCCTATCGGGAACGGGACCGCGTCATCGCCGATCCGGAGCGCGAAAAGGTCGATGTCGCCCACTTCACCGATAAAGCGTTCGGTAAGAAGCTGGCCGCGCAAATCGATATGAAGCGCGCCGGAGCGGCCACGGCGCAAACGCGCGCGGGCGATACGACCTATCTCGCGGTCGCCGATGCAAATGGACTGATGGTGTCCTTCATCAACTCGATCTATCACGGTTTCGGCGCGGGCATCGCCTCGGCCAAGAGCGGCGTTCTTTTCCATAATCGCGGCCATGGTTTCGTGCTGGATGCGAATCATCCGAACGCGCCCGCCGGCGGGAAACGCCCGTTCCACACCATCATCCCGGCCATGGCGCGCAAGGAGGGCCGGCCGTGGCTCGCCTTCGGCGTCATGGGCGGCGACTATCAGGCGGTGGGCCACGCGCATGTGCTCACGAATATCGTGGACTGGGACATGGACCTCCAGGAGGCCATCGATTGCCCGCGCGGATTCCTGTTCAACGGCGAGTTCGCGCTGGAGCAGGGCGTGCCGGACGCCGTGAAAGCGGACCTCGCCGGCCTGGGCCACACGGTCGTGACCGCGCCGGAGCCCCTCGGCGCCGGCCAGGGCGTGATGCGCGATTTCGCCGGCGAAAGCTGGATCGGCGGCTCCGACCCGCGCAAGGACGGCTGCGCGCTGGGATACTAACCGAGTTTCGGGGAGTTTCTGCGAATTCAGGTTGTAAGCGCACCATGCAGGTCGCCGAAGAAGACCTCATGCGGTGATCGATAGCCGAGGCATTTGCGGGGCCGATGATTGAGGCTTTTTAAGACCGGAGCAAGGCTCTGTGATTTTCCGCGGTGCCGCGGCGCGTCTCCAGCAGGCCCGCTGTCGCAAGAAACGCCGCCGCGTCTTTAAAGCGCGCGGACGAACGCTTCCGCCGCCGCGAAGGTCTCGGCCGGACGCTGTAAAACGAGTTGATGCCCGACGCCGGGGATGACCGCGAGCTTCAAACGCTCGGTCAGATACGCCCGGTCCTCGTCGTCGAGCAGACTGGGGCCGGTCACGTCGCGCCGCACGCCCAGCGGCTCCGCGCCCGCGAGCACGATCGCGGGCACGCGCACGCTCTCGATATAGTGGTAATAGCGCCGATCTTCCGGCGGCGACCGCGCCATGCCCATCACGTTGGTTGCGAACATGCGCCGGAAGGCCTCCTCGGGCTGTCCGTCGAGAACGCGCGCAATGAGGTCCATGATCGACCATTGCTTCGCGGTGGCAAGCAACGGGTCCAGCGCGACCGCACCCGCGAGATTCAGGGGCGGATTGTTGCCGAGCGCGATGCCGAGCAGTCCACCGAAGGAATCGCCCACGATCGCCACGCGCCGGTCCGCGAAATGTGTTCCGACCAGCCACCGCAGTTCATTGATATAAGCGTCCATGGTGACGGGTGAGGGCGGGTCGCTTTGCCCGTGGCCGGGCAGGTCCGCGAGCGCCACATCGTAGGCGGCCCGCCACAGCTCCGACCACGGCAGCAGCTTCTTGTGCTTTTCGAAAGCGCCGTGCAGCAGCAGGATGAGGGGCTTCTCGGGGAATCGCGCGGATTCCTGTTTCAGCACAACCAGCTTGCCGTGGGGGCGCTGGAGCGTGTTGGTTACATATGTCATCGTCGGCAGGCCTATACCGCTTGGATTGCCGGGACTATAGGCAAGGGTGAGCCGCCGTTCCACCACGCGGCTATGGATCAACCATTGCCCGGTCCGCCCGCCGGTGCTCTAATTCTCCCGCCTTGGCAGCAATGGGCGCGAGGCGTGTGTGTGGAGGAGAAATCCCATGAAACGTTTTCTGATCGGTGCGCTGATGTCCGGCGCGGTGATGATGCCGGCCTATGCCGCGCTCACCAATGGTGAGTCCGCTCCCGATTTCACGGCGCAGGCCTCGCTGGCCGGCAAGGAGTTCACGTTCTCGCTCGACGCCGCCCTGAAGAAGGGCCCGGTGGTGGTTTACTTCTATCCGGCGGCCTATACGCGCGGCTGCAACATCGAAGCCAAGACCTTCGCCGACAACGCCGACAAGTTCGCCGCCGCGGGCGCGACCATCATCGGCGTGTCGCAGGACAACATCAAAAAGCTGAACGACTACTCGGCCGATCCGGAGTATTGCGCGGGCAAGTTCCCCGTGGCGGCCGACGCGGGCGGCAAGATCACCGCGTCCTATAAACTGAACACGATGACGCTGGACCGCAAGGTGACCGATACGCGCGGCGCGGACGTCACCCATGCGCTGACCGAGCGCACGACCTATGTCATCACGCCGGACCGGAAGGTCATCGCGACCCTGTCGTCCAACGACGACAAGGTCGCCCCGCACGAGCACGCCGAGAAATCCTTGTCGATCGTGCAAGGCCTGAAGAAATAATTTTCAGTTGATGCAAGCGGAGGCGGGCTCCACCCTGGAGCCCGCCTCGTTTCATTTGAGCGCCGATTCAAGGGGGAGGGTTTCATGAAGTGGTCGTGGGTGATGTGTGCCGCAGTGCTGGTGTGGGCCGGCGTTGCGGGCGCGGCCGAACGCAGCCCGCTCAACAAGGAATGGCGTGCAAGGGTCGCGGAACTGGGCCAGCCCGCGGCTGATGAAATTGTCCTGACGGCCGCGGGCGACGCGATCTGGCTCGACAAGTTCTCGGACAACAAGGATGCGAGGCTGCAGGCGCTGTTCGAGGTCATGCGCGCGGGCGATATCTCGTTCATCAATTTCGAGATGGTGACCGCCAACAGCGGTTATCCGACCATCAAGGAGATCGCGAAATCCGACCCCTCGATCGTGAAAGAGTTCGTGTGGGCCGGAACCGACGTCGTGTCGCTGGCCAACAACCACATGATGGACTTCGGTCCGAGCGGTCTCGCGACCACCCGGCGCAACCTCGATGAAGCCGGGATCAAATATTCAGGCGCCGGTGCGAATCTCGCGGAAGCGCTTCAACACACGGTCGTCGAGAAGAATGGGCTCAAGATGGCCCTGGTCTCGGTGATGGTCTCGCCGACCCTGACCATCGGCACGGGCGCCGGCGAAAATGCGCCGGGCGTGGCCTGGGTGCGCGGCACCAGCGTGCGCCGGCCTGACGGCACGGCGGTGATCGCGCCGTGGGACGCCGACCTCAAGGCGATGGAAGCGGCGATCAAGGCCGCCCGCAAGGACGCCGATCTCGTCGCCGTGAGCATGCACATCCATTGGGGCGGGCCGGAGGTCATCGATCCCGACGGCAAGCAGGTGGTCGCGCGCGCCGCCATCGACGCCGGCGCCGATATCATCCTCGGTCACGGTCCGCACCTCATCAACGGCATCGAGTTCTACAAGGCGAAGCCGATCCTCTACAGCATCGGCAACTTCGCGTTCCAATTCAAACCGGACGCCTACACCTTCTTTCCCGATACGCTCAAGATCGTGCAGCGCCTGTCCAGCGATCCGAAGCTGTTCGAAAGCATGATCGTGCGCATGGTGCTGTCGTCCCAGGGACGGTTCCGGCGCATGGAGCTGCTGCCGGTCGAGCTTACCACGGACGGTATTCCCCATTTCGTGACGGGCGATAAGGCCGACGCGATCCTTGCGAAAGCGAAGGCGCTGTCCGATCAACTCGGGACCAAGGTCGATCGCAACGGCTGGTATGCGGTCGTGGAACTGCCGCGCGCGCCGTAGGCGCTTACTGCCCTAGGCGCTCACCGCGCCGCAAAGGCGTTGGCGCGGCGCACCATGTCGACCATCTGCGTCGTCACCGGGATGGCGATGTTGATGTGGTTGACGAGATCGAGCGGGATGGATTCCCCGGCGTGCTTGCGGCGCTCGTAGGCCTCGCGTGTGAGTTCCGGATAGACCTGCGCCACGTTGATCGCCCGCACCACCCACTGGCCGTCCCTCGAGTCCACCAGGGGCGCGCCGGAGTTGCCGGGCCACACGTCGCAGGTATGCGCGACGAGGCCGGGCGCGCGCGGGAACTGGGCGTTGCGCAGGAGCGAGGCGAAGGCGCATCCGCTTTGCACCGTGCGCGGCGTCGCGCCGTCGTAATCGAAGGTGAGGGACACGCCGGCCATGGTGTAGCGTGCCGGTCCGATCTCGGCGACGTTGCGTTCCAGCGGGTCCGGCGGCGCGAGGCTGAGCGGCGCGTACTCGACGGGTTCTTCCAGGATGAGCGCGATGACATCCTTCCGGCGCGTGCGCGCGCGCAGCGGCAAGTCGGTCGCGGCGACCGTGGTGAACTGGAACTGGGGCAGGATTCGAACCTTGCGCCCGTTCGCCGCGCCCTCGGGCGCATAGACCCAATCGCCGGCCTGGAATGTGCCGTCTTCACCGAAAACATTGTGCCAGTTGGTGAGGATGACGCGCGGGCCGACCAGGAAGGCCGTCCCGATTCCCGACAGAACCCCGTTCCCGGCGTCGGTGCGCATGATGTAGCCGACCGCGTTGGTCCAGGGCAGTTGGCCCGTGTCCGCCTGCCGGTTGTCCTCGCCGAGGATGGAAGCGCGCACGCCCTGCGGCGCGGCCGCAAGTGACAGCACCGCGCAAACAAGCGCGCCTAAAGCACGTAAGGAAAAGCCCCAGCCCATTTACGGGAAAAATGTGTAGCGCAAATCCGGCGAACGGCAAGGGCGCGGCGGCGCGTGTGAAGGAACTTTTTCCGGAAAGGCACTTCAGCGTGTCCACGCGGCCCGGATGCGACTTGCGATTTCGCGAGGAAAGCGGCGGCCCCGCGCGCCGGTTGCCGGATCTTTATTTTGCGGTTCGCCTGGCGACGACTTTGGCCGTGCGGCCCGCCAGGACGACGGTGGCCTCGATCGAGTCTCCGTTCACCTTGCCGTCGAAGGCCAGCGGCTGGGTGCCGCCGGGGCCTGGAAGGCGGGCTTCGAATTTGAGGGAGTCGCCGACGAGCGCGGGGATGTCCATCGAGGCTTTCGCGGTGTCGGCGCGTACGGAACCGGCCACCTGCTGGAAGGTCTGCGCGATCTCGACGCTGTAGTCCTTGCCGTTCATGCGCCACTGCCAGGTGCCGCCGACCTTGGCGGGCACGATCCAGAAATAGAGCGTGCTGCTGCCGTGGCTCTCGAACTTGTCGGCCTTCCAGTCGCCGAGGGCATAGTCGTGCGCGACGATCCGGGTGCCCGGCTTCATGTCGAGCATCTTGGGCCGCAGCTTCAGCATCATTTCCGGCAGAAGATAGAGCGGAAGGATCGTCGCTTCGGAGAAGTCGAATTCGAACATATCGCCCTGGTGGAAGGTGACGCGGTCCTCCACGCCGGCCTTCTTGGCGTTTGTTTTGGCTTCGGCGACGCGCACGGGGTCGAGATCTATGCCGACACCCTTTTTCGCGCCGAACTCCTTCACCGCGGCGATCGGCAGGCGGCCGTCGCCCGATCCCAGGTCATAGACGATATCGTCGGGGCCGACGCCGCCCATCGTGAGCATGGATTTCACGATCGGTTCCGCGGTCGGAACATAAGGCGCGTCCAACTCGACGCTCGGCGCGTCGGCGGGCGCCGAGAACTGCGCGGCGCGCGCGCTCGGCGTCAGCGCGGCGACGAGCAATGCAACTGTGAGCGCGGTCTTCATTGTTCGCAAATCCCCCGGGGTCGATGCGCCCATAGTCATCATGACCGCGCGCCTCGCCGCAAGGTCTTTGTTAAGCCGTTGCCCGGGCGGGCTGCGCGCCCGGATCGGCGGCCGCGATCCAGCTGCGGATGGCTTGCTCTTCCGCCGCCGCGACATCGGCGCCGCGTTCGGGCGGGGCGGGATGGATCGGCGCGCCTTCCATGGCGTAGGCGCAGATCCGGTCGAGCATCATGTCCTTGCCCGGCGCGAGCGCGCCGTAGTCCGTGAAGCTCATCTCGCCGATATGCCAGTCGCTTTGTTTGACGAGCGGGAAGGGGAAGGCATAGCGGAAGAAGGCGACGGCGGCATAACGCCAGGCCGTGCGCGCGAACACCAGCGGATCCGTGGGCCCGCTCGCGAGGGTTTCGTCCAGCATGCGCACGTAGTCGGCGGGGCTCGACGGGGTGGGAAGGCTCGGCTGCGCGCTGACTTCCAGGGAACCGCAACGGATCACGCGTTTGCCCAGCGCGGCCATCTCAATTCCAATGGTGCTGTGCCAGGTCAGGCCAAGGTCGGCGATGGCCGCGAGATTGTAGCTGTTGAGCGTTTCGCTGCTGCGGACCAGCCGGACGTTGTCCGGCAGTTCGCCCGCGAGCGCTTCGTAGAACGCCAGTTCCTGTGCATTCTTCGAGAAGGAGCGCTGGCTTCCGCTGTTGGGATGGGCCCGGATCACCAGTTGGATTTCGGGATGCGCGCGCACGAAACTGACGGTCGTGCGCACCCAGTCTTCGTGCAAATCGAAAACGCCGCCGGCGAGGCCGGTGCCGACGGTCTCGTCCAGATTGGATGTGAATAACACCCAGACGGGTCTCGCTGGGTCGAGCTTGAGCGCGGCGCGCGTTTCATCGACGCGCTGGCCGCCGACGATGAAGGCGACCGTATCCTTCTGTCCGTGCCAGCGTTCCTTGAAGAGTTTGCCGACGGCCTCGATTTCCGGGGCCGTGAGCGGGGTGTCCTTCCACAGCTCCCACTGGGCGACGAGATCGCGGGAGTCGATGCACTGACGGGCCTCGAACAATGTCAGGTGTCCCGGCATGAAACCGCGCTCTTCCACCAGCGTGCGGATGCCGCGCAGTTTTCCGATTTCCAGCGCCGTGCGCATGGGCCCCATGCGGCCGTTGAACAACAGGAGGAAGTCCGGTTGCTCTTCGTCCAACAGGCGCGACAAAGCGACGGCGGTCAGACGGCCGCCGTAGAGGTAGCTGGCATAGACGCCGGCGGTGCGCGGATCGTCGAAATCGAGGGCGGACTGGCGCAGATGTTTATGGACGCTGGAGGCGACCCAGGCCCCGATCGGCCAGTCGCCCAGCCGTGCTTCTGCGACCGCGCGGTCGCGAAATCCATGCGCCCAGGCCGCCGCGTCGCTGAAGTCCTTGGTCGTCAGCCAGCGGCTCAGCCACCGGTAGGGCAAGCCCCAGCTTGCCATGTGGGCCGCGACGGAAGACTGGCAGATCAGGCAGGCGTTGGCGGGTTTCTGCGCGGGCGCGCCGTTGGCGGGCTGGAGGACATCGCAATCGCTGTACACGGAATCGCAGGTGACATAGCTGACCGTGCAGCCGCGCATACGCAGGGCCTGAAGGATGGTCACCTGCCGGGCGCTATGGATCGACCAGGTCGTATAGGGCGCGAAACAGACGATATGAGGAGGACGTTTGAGGGCCACGGGCAGAACTTACCTCACAACCGTTCGTCGCCTAAAGGGATGAGATATCAGGATTTCTAAAGTAGACCACAGCATGTTACGCGCCTTTGGCTGCCGGTAGCCCCTGTTTTGCTATAAGATGGGCGATCTTTTGGAGCCAAGGACCATCATGCGATCTCTCGCGCGACGCGCTGTTTTCAGCTTTGCCCTGGCGAGTCTGGCGGCCGGCGCCGCCCATGCCGCGCCGGCCGATCCCCGGCACTATAAAGCCGAGCCGATGCCGCCGGGTTTCCAGGTCCTCGCGACGGAACTGGAAGGGCCGGTCTTCGCCGATCCCGCCGGCAAGACTTTATATACGTGGCCGCTCAACAAGATCCGCAACGGCGATATCGGCGAGGCGAAGAACAAGCCCTCGCTTTGCACGGATACGGTGATGAAGGTCACGTCCGGGTTCATGAGCCCGTACCCCGGCGGTTTTGAGCTGCCGGAGTTGGACAAGCGCCCATCCTGCATACAGGAATGGCCGCTCGCGCTCGCGCCGGAAGGCGCGAAGACCGTTGGAAAGTTCGCCGTCGCCGAGCATCCGAACGGAAGCCGGCAATGGACCTATGACGGTTATCCGCTCTACACCTCGGCGCGCGATAAACAGGCGGGCGACGTGCTCGGTTCCGCCGGGCGTCAGACCGGCGGCGGCGACGGCGGCGTGTATCGGCGTCCCGTCGCGCCCAAGCCCAGCGTTCCGCCGGCGTTCAGCGTGCATACGGTCCAACGCGGCCGCCTGATCGCCGTCACGACCGGCTATTCGATCTACACCTCGGACCGGGACGGGGTTCACACGTCCAATTGCGACGCGCTGTGTCAGAAGACCTGGAAGCCGGTGCCCGCCGGCGAACTCGCGCAGCCGGAAGGCGACTGGACGATCTTCCGGCGCGGCCCCGGCTTGAAGCAATGGGCTTACAAGGGCAAGCCCGTCTACACCTTCAGCGGCGACGAGAAGGAACGCAGCTACCAGGGCGGCGACGAGCCGGGCTGGCATAACGTCTGGATGCAACTCGCGCCGCCGGCGCCCGAGGGATTCTCGGTGCAGGATACGCACACGGGCCAGGTCCTGGCCGCGCCGAACGGCAAGACGGTCTACCTTTACAGCTGCACCGACGACGCGCTCGATCAGATGCTGTGCGATCACCCCGGCGCGCCGCAGGCGTACCGCCTCGCCATTTGCGGCGGCGGCGATCCGGCGCGCTGCGTGAAGACGTTCCCCTACATCCCGGCCGATGCAAAGGCGAAGAGCGGATCGCGGGCCTGGACGGTGATGTGGATCGCTCCCGCCTCCGGCCGCGAAGCGAAAGCCGGCGAGGCCGGCGCGATGAGCGTGTGGGCATTCCGCGATCGTCCCGTTTACACGTTCGCGGGGGACAAGGCGCCCGGCGACGTGGAAGGCGACGCCTGGGGCGAGTTCAACGGCCGCAAGAATGGTTTCAAGGCTTTCTGGCTGCGCGACGATTTCGACCGGAACGGTGAGTAAGATGAAGATCCCATCTATGAAGAGTTTCTTCTGTGCCGCCGCGGCCGTGGCGTTCAGTGCAGGCCTTGCGCACGCCGAGGAACCGGCCGGGGTCAAGAACCGCACGATCGGTTATGTGCTCACCGACTATGACTTCGCGACCTATCAGACGTCGGATGGAAAAGCCGAGTGCCCGGACGGTTACAACGACGGTCCGCGCGAGCGTTTCGAGCGCTTTTTCCCCAAGGACGGCGCGAAAGGTCCGCTGACCGGCGCGCAGATCGCGCGCGAAGGCGCGATCTGGGGCCCGACGATGGACGAGGAGCCTTTTGCTTTCAAATACGCGCAAGGCAAGGTCGCCATCGGCCTCAATCTCGACGGCAAGACCGGACCGAACGATTTCGTGAGCCCGGACGGCGAGAAGGGAATCGACAACCAGCTCTACCGCGCGCTGGGCTGCGTCGTGAACCGCCGCGCGCCGGGCGGTTCGCTCACCGTGTTCGTGACGACGTTCATGCAGCGCTACAACTACAACCGCGTCCTGCTCGAGATCACCGATGTCGACAGCCTGGTGAATGACGACGATGTCACGCTCATGACCTATCGCGGCCGCGACGGGCTGATGATCGACGCCGCCGGCCAGTTCCTGCCGGGCGGCTCCAACCGCGCCGACCACAAGTGGGGCAAGAAGTTCATCGCGTCCTTCAAGGGTCGCATCAAGGACGGCGTGCTGACCACCGATCCGGTCCCGAACTGGTACATGCCCGCGAAATACACCTTCCAGGACGTGACGACGCGCTGGTTCCGCGACGCGCGCTTCCGCCTGAACCTGACGCCGGACCGCGCGTCGGGCCTTCTTGCGGGCTACACCGATGTGGAAAACTGGTATCGCCAGATCATCCGTTCGCTGTCGACGCATCACCTCAGCTACGGCGAGGAATATGCGCCGCCGCTTTACCGCGCGCTTCACAAGCTGGCGGACGCCTATCCGGATGAGAGCGGGCGCAACACCGCCATCTCGGCCGCGCTCGAGATGAACTTTGTGCGCGTCTACGTCACTCACCCCGAGCGGCCGGTCGCGTCCAACGAGACGGTTTATCCGCTTGCCCGTGAAGCCGGAGCGCAGCGCTGACCATGCGCGACATCTCCAACATCAAAGCGGCGATGCGGAAGGCGGGTTTCGCGCTGGCGGCGCTTTTGGCGACGGGAACGGCGCACGCGGCCGACGTCACGTTCACGGATCCCCAGAAGTTCATCGACGCGACTTTCGACCGGCCGCGCTCGGAGAAAAACCTGCGCGAAGTGCAGGAGGCGGTGCGCAAGATGTTCTCGCAGCTTGCCGGCACGTATCTCGCGCCCGGCCAGTCGCTCAGCGTCGAAGTCAGCGATATCGATCTTGCCGGGCGGATCGAGCCGACGGCGTCGATGGCCGATGAGATCCGGGTTATGCGTACCTCGTCATGGCCGCGTCTGCGGTTCACCTACGCCGTGACGGAGAACGGCGCGGTCGTGCGGTCGGGCGAAGCCGACATTCATGACTTCAACTACCTGACGGGGTTCAACCGCTACCTCGACAGCGACCGCCTGCGCTACGAGCGTCAGATGCTGGCCGACTGGTTCCGTGCGACTCTGGGTCCCAGGCGGGCCTAGGACGCTTTGGCGGCCGTCCGCGCGCCGACGAGTTCCAGAATTTTCGCTTCCAGCTGATTCCACTCGACGGGTTTGGCGACGACCGCGTCCGCGCCCGCCTCGATGAAAGTCCTCACATGATCGGGAACGACATCGGCGGTGAGCGCGATGAGGGACGTGCGCCGCCCGCCCCCTTCGATCTCGGACCTCTGGATCGCGCGCATGACGTCGCGCCCGTTCATGACGGGCATGTGCATGTCCACGATGATGCAGTCGTATTCGTCGGCCGCCGCCGCGGCGATGGCGGCGGGACCGTCTTCGACCAGGGTGACTTCGAAACCCCGCCGCAGCAGCATGATCTCGGCGAGGATGCGCATGTTCTTGTCGTCGTCGACGATCAGGAGGCGCAGCGGCGCCTTGCCGGTCCGGGGCGCGGGCGGCGCGGTACGCTCGAGCGCGCGGCCGATGGGCACGGTCGGCGCAAGCGCGCGTTGGACCGGGACCGTGAACGTGAAGACCGAGCCGCCGCGCGGTTGCGAGACGGCCTTCAGTTCGCCGCCCATCGCCCTCACCAGGTGGCGGCAGATCGACAGTCCGAGGCCGGTTCCGCCGTGGTTACGCGCGGTCGACATGTCCGCCTGGATGAAAGGCTCGAAAATCCGCTCGATATGTTCCGGCGCGATGCCGATGCCGGTGTCGATGACGCAGTAGGTCAGGTCGAAGCCCACATCGTCGCGCGGCGTTTGCGCGACACGCACGGCGACCGAGCCCCGCGGAGTGAACTTGATCGCGTTGTCGATGAGATTGGTGAGCACCTGTCCGATGCGCAAGGCGTCGCCGACGACATGGTCGGTGATCAGGCGCGGCTGTTCGGCGCGCAACGTTATGCCTTTCAGCGCGGCGCGGTTTTCGAAAACGGCGCACGTATTCTGCAGCGATTCCGATACGCGGAACGGGGCTTTCTCGATCGGGACGACCCCGCTTTCGAACTTGGCGAGATCGAGGACGTCGTTGAGCATGCCCAGCAGACCGCGCGCCGAAAGACTCAGGTTCGCGATCAAGGTCTGCTGCTGGTCGGTCAAGGGCGTCGTGCGAAGAACATCGGCCATGCCGAGGATGCCGGTCATGGGCGTGCGCAGTTCGTGGCTCATGTTGGCAAGGAATTCCGAGCGCACCTTCGCCGCTTCGTCCGCGCGCTTGCGCTCGGCGTCCAGCGAGCGCAGCAAGGCCGACAGGCCGATGAGCGGCGCGATGCTGGCGGCCAGGAAGCCGACGGAAAACGCGGTCCAGCTCAACAGGGTCATGTCGAAGGACGTCGGGTTCAGCGGCATGGGCAGGAGGTCCAGCCGGTAGCCGCCGTAGAGGGCGGCGATCGAGGCCAGGCAGAGCGCCACGACGCCCAGCGCGATGCGCCGCTCGAAGAAACATCCCGCGACGACGATCGCGGAGATATAGAACATCATCACGCCGTTGCCGCGGCCGAAGGCGATGACGCCGGAGGTCGCGACGATATAGGGAACGGCGGTCACGACCCCGGCGCGCAACGTCAGGCTCAGCCGCTTGCGGTAGGCCGTGGTCGCCGCCAGGACGGCGAGAAGGACGAGATGCAGCCCCATGATGGGGCGCCAGCCTTGCTCGAGGCCGCGCAGCAGGCTGAATCCGACCGCCGGAAACGCCAGCAACGTCAGGGCGGCAAGGATGGCGTTGCATGCATCCGAGCGGATGTCGCGCAAGGTCTTGGCGGCACTTCCCAAGCAATGGTCCTTCGTAACGCCTGCGGGTTATGCAATTTATAAGTGCATAACCTGCGTTGCAACTCAATTTATGGTGTCGCTGGGCATTACGACCTTGATAAATGCGGCTACTTAATACCCGCCGCCTCCCTGAATGTTGGCAAGTTTTCCTCTATTTTTTCGGACAAGGAAACTTTTCTCCTACGGACTGCATCTTAGCGGCGGCGCGGCGGGTGGAGGGGTTGCTCTCGCCTGCGGATAGAGAAGAAAAGACCCGCTACTTATCCACAACACTCAAGAAGGGTCTACCCATGTCGGCGTCTCGTTTCGCACACGTATCGGCTTCTCGCTTGCGCCGGAGCTCGTGCATGTGCACCGCCAGCGCGCTGGCGCTGATGATCGCGCTGCCTGCTTTCGCGCAGGACGCCGCGCCGACCCAAGTGGCCCAGGCCGCGGGCGTCGAGGAAGAGATCGTCGTGACCGGTTCGCGCATCGTTCGCAACGGTTACGAAGCGCCGACGCCCGTCTCGGTGCTTGGCGCCGAAGACCTCAACGCCCAGGCCGCGCTCAATATCGCCGACGCCGTGAACAACCTTCCGTCGTTCGCGGGCAGTTCGACGCCGCACGCCGGCAACTCGGGCACCGGTAACGGCGTCGTCGGCACCAACCTTCTGAACCTGCGCGGCATGGCGGCGAACCGCACGCTCGTTCTCCTGGACGGGCAGCGTCTGGTCGGCGCTTCGGCCAACGGCGCGCCGGAAGGCGGCGCGGTCGACGCCAACGTCATTCCGAACATGCTCGTCGAACGCGTCGACGTCGTGACCGGCGGCGCCAGCGCCGCCTACGGCTCCGACGCGCTCTCGGGCGTCGTCAATTTCGTGCTCGACCGCGACTTCACCGGCGTGAAGGCGAGCCTCGACGGCGGCATCTCGAACTATGGCGACATGCCGAACTATTCGGGCTCGCTGGCTTACGGCACGCCGTTCGCCAACGGCCGCGGCCACATCCTTCTGGCCGCCGAACATTCGTGGACCAAGGGTGAGCGCGGCTTCTTCCGTCCGTGGACGGACGACAACATCCAGATGATGCAGAACCCGGCCTGGAACGCGACCACCAATCCGTCGGTGCCGCAATATATCGTGGCCAACAACGTGGGTCTCGCCCTGGCCGCGCCGGGCGGGATCGTCACCGCCGGTCCGCTCAAGGGCCTGACCTTCGATCCGCTCGGCAACCCCTACCAGCGCAACTACGGCAGCGGGGTCGCGGGCAACTTCTTCATCGGCGGTGATTGGGCCGAATCGCGCACCGACCGCTACAGCGACTTGTCCGCGAAGCTTTCGCGTCAGACCGCCTTCTGGCGCACCTCCTACGATCTGTCGGACAACGTCACCGTTTACGGCCAGTTCCACTGGGCGCATTCGCACGCGTTCTCGCACAACTCCTATGCGTTCAAGTTCGCGAGCGAGACGATCCGCCGCGACAACGCGTTCCTGCCGACCGAAGTCGGCGCCCGCATGGACGCGCTCGGCCTGACGACTCTCACCATGGGCCGCAACAACTTCGACATCCCCATCGCCTCGCCGAGCAACGACCGCATCTTCCGCCGCTTCCTCGGCGGCATCGAAGGCAACTTCGACGCGGCCGGAACCAACTGGAAGTGGGACGCCTACTATCAGCGCAGCACCAGCCACAACTCGATCCGCGTGCTCGACAACACCGTGAATACCTACTACCTGCGCGCGGTCGATTCCGTGCGCGTCAACGGCGTCGCGGTCTGCCGCGTGAACGCCGACGCGGTCACGACCAACGACGATCCGAGCTGCGTGCCGTTCAACTACTTCGGTCAGGGTCGCAGCAGCGAAGCGGCGCTGCAGTACATCGTCGAGAACGGCTACGGCCTGACGCGCCTCACGCAGGACGTCGCGGCCGCCAGCGTCAACGGCGAGCCGTTCTCCACCTGGGCCGGTCCGGTCTCGGTGGCGTTCGGTATCGAACACCGTTCGGAATCGCTGCGCGCCATCGCCAGCGACCTCGACCAGACCAGCCAGTTCTATTCGGGCAACTACAAGAACTCGAGCGGTTCGAACAAGGTCACGGAAGGTTTCCTCGAAACCGTCGTGCCGTTGGCGAAGGACGAGGCTTTCGCCCGTTCGCTCGACCTCAACGCGGCCGTGCGCGCCACCGACTACTCGAACTCGGGCTACGTGACGACGTGGAAGATCGGCGGCACCTGGTCGCCGATCGACGACATCCGGTTCCGTGCGACGCAGTCTCGCGACATCCGCGCGCCGAACATGGGCGATCTGTTCCTCGGCGGCCGTTCGAATACCGGCACGCAGATCGATCGCTTCACCAACACGACGCCGGTCATCCTGTCGGTCACCAGCGGAAACCCGAACCTGGTCCCGGAAAGGGCCGACACCACCGGCGTTGGCGCGGTGTTCTCTCCGGGCTTCATTCCGGGCTTCAACACCTCGGTCGACTTCTACCGGATCAAGATCAAGGGCGCGATCGCGACCTTGAACGCCCAGCAGATCATCGACCAGTGCTTTGAAGGCGTCA
>JAYSFT010000011.1:0-32420 GCA_041913245.1 Rhodospirillaceae bacterium
CTCGCCGCCATCGACTATATGGACGGCAAGCTCAACGAAAAGATCGGCGAGCTTCCGGTCGCCTTGCAGCAGTTCCGCAAGGCCGAACAGAGCCCCTCCCTGATGTACAGCGTGCTGGCCAAGCGCGACCGCCTCGAACTCGAACATAAGCTCGGCACCGTCACGACCGCGCAGTTGATCGAAGGGCTCGAACAATTGCGGTACCGCTGGCGCGGCGATCACACCGAACTCGAAATGCTCCTGCGCCTGGCCGATCTCTACGGCGAGGAGAAGGACTTCGGCACGGCGCTGCGCACCCTCAAGATCACCACGTCCTATTTCTCGGGCGACGCGCGCGTCGATGAAGCCGCCAACAAGATGACGGGCATCTTCGAGAAGCTCTATCTCGACGGCGAAGCCGACAAACTCTCGCCCGTCACGGCCATCGGCTTGTTCGAGGAGTTCCGGTCCCTCGTGCCGCCGGGCGAGAAGGGGGACGAGATGATCCGCAAGCTCGCCGACCGTCTCGTGTCCGTCGATCTTCTGCAGCAGGCCGCGCTCCTCCTGGAGCGCCAGGTGCAATTCCGCGTCACCGGCGTCGAGCGCGCCCGCATCGGCTCCCGTCTCGCGCTGATCTATCTCCTGGACGAGCAGCCCCAGAAGGCCCTCGACGTCCTTCACGACACGGTCACGCCCGAAGCGGGCCGCGACCTGAACGCGCAGCGCCGCCGCCTCGAGGCGCGCGCGCTGACGGACCTCAACAAGGTCGACGAAGCCGTGCTCCTGCTCGGCACCGACACCACCCCGGAAACCAAGCAGCTGCGCGCCGAGATCTACTGGCGCGCCCAACAGTGGAGCAACGCCGCCGCGGCGCTGTCCGAACTTGCGCCGGAGCCGGAAGGCACCACCCTCAGCGGCCAGAATGCGCGCATCATCCTCGATTGGGCGACCGCGCTGACGCTGGCCGGCGACGAGCGCACCCTGGTGCGCGTGCGCCAGCGTTATACGGTGCCGATGAGCGATACGCCGTACCGCGACGCCTTCGCGCTCATCACCACCCCGCGCGAGCGCGGCGTGATGGATGTGGCCGCCGTTCGCCAGCAGATCGAGCAGGCCGAACAGTTCAAGTCGTTCATGATCGACTACAAGGACATGATCGGCGGGAAGCCCCTCAGCCAGATCAATTGACGCGGCTACTTCTTTTTCGTGTCGATGATCAAAGCGTCACCGGTCTCGGTGGCTTCGATTCCGTAAAGCGACTGCAGCGAAAATAGCACCGCGTCGATATCGCCGGCCATGAAGGCGCCGCTGAGCGGCAGGTCCGCCAATTCCGGGTTTTCCAGCCGCAAGGGCTTGGCGGCGAAGCGGTTGACCGAGAACAAAACGTCGCCCACCGTCGTGCCCTCGAAATGGAGCCGGCGCATTTGCCAGGCGGACACGAGGTTGGCGGCGACCGTCAGCCGCTCGGGCGGGGCGTTGTCCAGGAAACGGAAGACGTCGTTCGCGCGAAGCGCGGTCGGGTCGATGGCGTTCGCGGCGTCGCTGCCGACGTTCACATGGCCTTCGACAACGGCCACCTGAAGGCCGCTTCTATACGAGTCCAGCTTCACGTCGAACTTCGTGCCGGTCACCACGACCGCGCGCGGTCCCGCGACGACGACGAAGGGCGTGTCGTCGTGCTCGACCTCGAAGAACGCCTCGCCGCTTTCGAGGATGATCTTGCGCTGCGTGCGCGTGAAATCCACCCGCACGCCCGATTGCGCGTTGATCGTCACCTTCGATCCGTCCGGCAAGGCGTAGTTCGAGATCTCGCCGACGATGGTCGCGGCGCGCGCGCCGTTGTCGAGCAGCGCCAGGCCGTGGGCGGGGCGCGGAGAATGCGCCATCCACGCGCCGGCCACGACGATCAGAAGAACGGCCGCGAACGCCGGCGCCCACCGCCGGGAAGGTTGGCCGAAGGGATTGGCGACGGCGGCCAGCCGGCGCCAGCTCCGGCCCTTGGCGGCCGGCGCGGCGTTCAGGGCGCGGAGCTCGTTTTGGGCGACCTCGCTTTTATCGAGCCCCTGGGCGACGGACCAGGCCATGCGCGCCAACGTGAAGGCGGCGCTGTTGCGGCTGTCGCGCGCCAGCCAAGCGTCGAGTTCGGCCCGAAGCTCGGGCGTCAACGGCCCCGCATTGATGCGGGCGATCCATTCAGGCGCGGTAGAGGGTGTCTCGTTAGTCATGATCGCCGATTACTTAAAAAAAGAGTTTCCCAGGACCGCGGTCATATGTTCCATCGCCCTTGCGATTTCCCGCTCGACCGTGCGAACCGATATCCCCAGTTCCCTTGCGATGTCCGCGTAGTTTTTGTGCTCAAGGTGATACTTCAGGAAAATATTCCGTGTCGAAGGCCGCAAGGTCTGGAGCTCTGATTCCATCAACCTCAGGGCTTCCGTCCAATAAAGCTGGTCTTCCACCCCTACACTACGCACGCTCTCGATAGAATCCGACATCTCGGTATGTAAATCCCTGCGCCGGGCCTGATCGCGGCGCCGTTTGTCCCGGATCACATTCAAAGCCACGGTAAACACATACCCCCGGATGTCGTCCCGCAGCTCGTGCCGCTGGGCGCTCATCCAAATCTTAAGAAAGGTCTCCTGAAGGGCGTCGTCGATATCAGCTCTATTTTGCAGGTGCCTGGTCACGAACCTTCGCAAGTCCTGCTCGTATAGAAGAATGACGTCTTCTAAGCGTATCCGCCCCGCTGTTGAGTCGGCTTCATCCATTCCGCACCGAGCACGTCCTCCCCACTGGCGCTGCGCCGCGACGCTTACCGGATTTAACTCGATAAATGCAAGGGATGGTAGGCACTTCGCGTTTCCGCATTGCACCAATATGCGCGGCCCTACACATGATCTGCGGGCGCCGCCTTTTTGCGCGCAGACCTGTCGGGTTGCCGGAACGAGCTGCGTATAGGGGTGACGGGGGTGCTGGGAGGCAAGTCCACGAATCTCAAGAATCTCAAAAAATCTCAAGAATCTTACGCGTGCTCTCGGTTCACTGCGAGAGGACAACATCCTTTGGGGGGAAGCCATGTTGCGTTCGAAAACGTCGAATTCCGTTGTCGCGGCCGCCGGCAAGCTGAGCGGACTCAAGCGCAGGTATCTGCGCACCGTTCTGATGTCCACGCTGGCCCTGACACCCGTGATGCACGGGAACAGTTCTTGGGCCGCCGAGCCAAATCAGCGGTATGAAATGCAGATCGGCGCCACGTCTCTCACGGCGGGGCTGCGCGAGATCGAAAGCAGAACCGGAATTTCCCTCGCGTTTTCGGAAAAGGAGGTCGCCAACCTCCGCACGTCCGGCGTGGCCGGCCGTTTGACCGCGGAAGAAGCGCTGAACGCGCTCGTCGCCGGCACCGGTTTGACGGTGCGGACGAACGGCAAGGGCGTTTTCGTCGTCGCGGCGCCGCAAAGAAGCTCCGAAGCGGCTGTTTTCACCAAGATCGCCGCCGCCGATCCGGTTGTGCCGCGGCAAACCGCGGCGTCGGCTCCGGCCGCGCCGGGACCGGAAAGCTCGCTTGAAGAAGTGGTTGTGACCGGCTCGCGCATTGTCCGCGAAGGTTATGAAGCGCCCACGCCGCTCGCGGTCATCGGCGCCGAGCAGCTGGCCAACCGGCCCGATCCCAACCTCGCCGTGCTCATCGCGGAAATGCCCGCGTTCTCGGGCCAGGGCGTCAGCGCGACCACGTCCGGCGGTCTTTCATCGGGCACCAGCGGCCAGAGCAACGCCAACCTCAGAAACCTGGGCGCCGCCCGTACGCTGATCCTGCTCGACGGTCAGCGCACCGTCGGCTCGTCGGTCTCGGGTCAGAACGTGGATATCAGCTCCTATCCGCAGCAGCTGGTCTCGCGCGTCGACATCGTCACCGGCGGCGCTTCGGCCGTGTATGGATCGGACGCCGTCGCGGGCGTCGTGAACTTCATCCTCGATAAGAACTTCGTGGGCGTCAAAGGCGACCTGAGCGGCGGCTTGACCGTCTACGGCGACGCCAAGAATTTCGCCCTCAAATTGTCCGCGGGCTTCGAGTTCGCCGGCGGCCGCGGCCATGTCCTGTTGTCCGGCGAGGAATCGTACAACGCCGGCACCGACGGCGACGGCGGCCGCAAGTGGAACCGGACCGGCCATTATATGATGCTGAATCCGGCCTATACGGCGACCAACGGCCAGCCCAACCAGCTCATTCTGGATCGGGTCGGCTTCACCGGCGGCACCTACGGCGGCATGGTTCAGTCCGGTCCGCTCAAAGGTACCGCCTTCGGTCAGGGCGGGGTTCCCTATCAGTTCAATTACGGCCCGGTCACCAGCGCCTCGAACACGCAAGGCGGCGACTGGATCGCCACCGACTACAGAAAATTCTATCAGATGGGGTTCGAGGCGCACCGCCAGAACGTCTTTACCCGCATCTCCTACGATCTCACGGACAACGTGAACGCATTCGTTCAGTCGACCTGGACCAGTTCGCGCGAGCAAGGGGTCGTCAGTCCGCCGCAGCGCCTCAACAATACGGGCCCCGTCGTCAGGATCGACAACGCCTATCTTCCGGCCTCGACCCGGGCCGCCATGGTCGCCGCGAACATCACCACGATCCAGATCGGCACCTGGAACTACGACATGGGCGACCACTACGCCGACAATCTGCGCCTCACGCTTCAGAACTCCATGGGACTGGAAGGCAAATTCGACGCTTTCAATTCCGAGTGGAACTGGAACACCTACGCCTCGTACGGGGTCAGCCGGCCGCTGCTGCGTTTCTATAACACCTTCACCATCGCCAATTACCAGCTGGCGACGGACGCGGTGGTCCACCCGACCACGGGCGCCATCGTCTGCCGTATCAAGCTGACCCAGCCGAACCACCCGTGCTCGCCTTGGAATACGATGGGCATCGGCGTGAACGAACAAAACGGCGCCGGCCGCGCTTACATCACGGGCGAAGACTCGCAGAGCTGGAACAAGGTCCAGCAGGCCGTGGTCTCGGCCTCGCTGTCCGGCGAGCCGTTCTCCGTTCCGGCCGGCCCGGTTTCACTCGCGTTCAACGTCGAGCACCGGATCGAGGACGTGCTCAATAAGCCCGACGCGACGTCCGTCGCCAACGGCCACAACGTCGCCAACCTGCCGGTCCTCGATGGGAAGCAGTCCGTGACCGAGGGCGCGGTCGAAACCGTCATTCCGCTCGTTGACGGCGCGTCCTTTGCCGACAAGTGGGATATCAGCGCGGCCGTCAGAGCCACCAGCTACAGCCTGGCGGGCTACGTGACCACCTGGAAGGCGGGAACCACTTTCGCGCCTATTCCGGACGTCAGGTTCCGTTTGACGCGGTCTCGCGACATTCGCGCGCCGAACATTCAGGAACTGTTCCAGCCCACGGCGTTCTCGCTCGGCACGCTGCGCGATCCGGTCACCAACACCACGCCGACGGTGAACCAGTTCGCGTCCGGCAATCCGAACCTGAAGCCGGAGAAAGCCGATACGCTTGGCATCGGCGTCGTGCTGTCGCCGAGCTTCCTCGAAGGCTTCACCGCCTCCGTCGACTACTGGAACGTGAAGCTGAAGGGCGGCATCGGCACCGTCTCGTCGCAGAACATCATCGACTATTGCGTGAACGGCCAGCGGCCCGAGTTCTGCGCCGGCATCACGCGCACCAACGGCGCGATCACGGAAGTAAGGCGCCAGTTCTTCAATATCGCCGAGCAGGATCTTAAGGGCGTCGACGTGGAGACCAGCTACCGCTTCGCGATGGCGGATCTCGTCTCGAGCTTTGAAGGGGACGTGACCCTGCACGGCAACGCGACGTTCTACCTGCGGAACTATGAAGACAACAAGCTCACGCCGGCCACCAATCAGGTGGGCGTGAACAACGGCGGCGGCGGCCCGCCGAACTGGCGTATCAACGTCTCGGCCACCTACAACCTGGAGCCGGTCACGGTCACCTTGACGGGGCGCGCCCTCAGCTCGGGGCTGCTCAGTTCCGAATACATCGAATGCACGTCGGGCTGTCCCACCTCCACGGCCGCCGCGTTGACCGTGAACAACAACCAGCTGCCGGGCGCCTTCTATCTCGACACCAACATCACCTATGGGTTCGACATAGGGTCCGCGCGTTCGACGGCGTACTTCACCGTGAAAAACGTCTTCAATCGCGATCCGGCGCAAATCCCGACCGTGGCCAACTACATCAATTTGGCGACGGGCGCGGCGGGCCTCTACGACATCATGGGAACGGTGTTCCGGGCCGGTCTGCGCTTCAGCTACTAGGACGAAGTGATGTGCGCGTGCCCCGCGCCCGGCCGGCCCTCGCGGCCCCGGGCGCGGGACATGTCATCGTTTTTATTGGGGAGGACTATCAGTGAAGAAATACATCGCGACGCTACTTCTTGCGTTCCTGGCCGGCCCTGCGCTGGCGCAGCAGGCGGCGCCTCAGCTCAAATTCACCTCGGTTCCGAATTTCCCTGACCTGCCGAACGGTCAGAACTTCGGCGAAGTGGCGGGCGTGGCCACCAATTCCAAAGGCAACGTCTTCGTCTTCACGCGCTCCACTCCCGAAATCGCCGGTCCCGTCTTCGGCCAGGCGGCGGCGCAGCTGTACGAATTCGACGCGAACGGCAAGTTCATCCGCGAGATCGCGAAGGGACTTTACGGTTTCGCCGCGGCCCACAGCGTGCGCATCGACAAAGCCGACAACATCTGGACGATCGACAAGGGTACGAACATGATCGTCCAGTTGAGCCAGGCCGGCCGCGTCATGGCGGTGTACGGCCGCCGGCAGGAAGGCGTGGCGGAAGTCGAGGGCGGCGGCCAGGCGCGGGCCAAGCCGGGTGAACATCTGCCGGCGCAGGAAGGAAGCTTCCGCCTGCCGACGGACGTCGCCTGGGACTCGAAGGGCAATACCTACATCACCGACGGCTACGTCAACGCGCGGGTCGCGAAGTTCGACAAGAACGGCGACTTCGTGAGGATGTGGGGCGAGCACGGCACCGGCGACGGTCAGTTCAATACGCCCCATGCCATCGCCATCGACAAGAACGACAATATCTACGTCGGGGATCGCGGCAACCGCCGCGTCCAGGTGTTCGACGTGGACGGCAAGTTCCTGCGTAAGTTCACGGTCGACGTGCCGCCCGACGCGACGAGCAAGTCGGTCAACGGCAACACGCCCACGGGTGAAGCGGCCAAGCGGGGGATCGGCGCGCCGAACTCGCTTTGCATCCCGCCGGACAACGACAAGGTCCTGTTCCTGGGCGAGTCGACGTTCCCCGGACGCATCTTCAAGCTGACGACGGACGGCAAGGTGCTCGGCGTCATCGGACGTTCGGGCCGCCAGCTCGGTTCGTTCTCCGGCGGTCATCAACTCGCCTGCCCGTCCGAGAATCTCATTTACGTTGCCGAAACCTCGAACTGGCGCGTCCAGAAGATCATCTTGCAGAAGTAGACGACGGCGGCCAGGTCGCGGCGGAGATGCCGCGGCCTGGTTGTTTCGGACAATGGGATGACGCCGATGACTTTTGCAAAACTCCTGAGCGCCGCCGCTCTCGCATTGACGGCGGCGCCGGCCCAGGCCGCCGATACGGCCTTACGCATTCTCGTTCCCGCTTACGCGCAGGCCGCCGTGACGACTCTCAAGCCGGTCATCGAGCGGGAGGCCGGAATCGCGGTCGTTCTCGAGGCGGCCACCACCGACGTCATCGTCGAGCGGCTGGCGAAGAACGACGCGGGCGACCTCGTGGTCACGTCGAAGAATTCGCTCGCGCCGGCGAACGTCGGCGAGCGTGTGCAGAATCAGCATGATGTGGCCACGTCGACCGTGGGCATCGCCGTGGCCGACGGGGCGCGCACGCCCAAGCTGGCGTCCGCGCAAGACCTTGTTGAATTTTTAAGGGTAACGCCGTCGTTCGCCTATTCGACCGCCCAGAGCGGCCGCCACATGGCGAGCGTCATCGAGAAGCTCGGCCTCACCGAAGTGATGAAGGCGAAGATCCAGACGGGCGCCGGTCTCATGGGCGCGCGCATCATCGAGGGCAAGGTCGCCGCGGTTGGCCAGCAGATCAGCGAACTTCGCCTCGCGGGCCTGAAGAATATCGTGCCGCTGCCGGACGAGCATCAGCTTCGGATCGTGGTGACGGCGGCCGCGGTGAAAGGCGGCGCGCATGCGAAGGAAGCCGACAAGGCGCTGGCGGTGCTCGCCTCCGCGGGTTCCGCGAAAGCCTATGACGATGCGGGCCTCATCCCCATGAAGAAGTAGCCCTCGCGTGATCAAAAGAGACGCGTTTTAGCGGGGGAAATGCTGCGGTGCGGGAGCCGTTCAGGCCCCGCGCGAAGCCCCCGCCGCCCTGTCGGGTTGAACGAAGGAACTGCGTACTTGGAAGTAAGGCCCCGCGCGCCTTAACCCGGACCGAAAACGAGAGATATCCGAAGATGCACCTGCGCCTGAATGTCCTCTTTCTTTCGATCGCCGGCTGCGCGGTGACGGCTGCGATGGCGACCGCCCAAGCCGCTGACCCCAAAGAAGATTTTGCGCGGGTTCCGGCGCCTCCCGGCTTCCAGGTTTTCGTCAACGAGCTGGAAGGGCCGGTCTACGCCGACGCGCAAGGCAAGACCCTCTATACGTGGCCCAAGCGCACGCTGCGCAACGGCACCGCGGGCGAGGATCGGGGCAAGCCGACGTGCGGCGACGAACCGTCCCGGTTGAGCAGCGGCACGCAAAGCCCGTACCCGGGCGGTCTGGTGATGCCGGAAGCCGAGACCCGGCCGGCATGCACGACTCTCTGGCCGGTGGTGTCCGCGCCCGCCGACGCGAAGCCGGTGGGCAAGTGGACGATCGTGACCCGCCTCGACGGCTCGAAACAGTGGGCCTACGACGGCTACCCCCTGTACACCTCCGCTCTTGATAAACGTCCCGGCGACGTCCTTGGCGGCACGGACCTTGGCTCGATCGGGGAAGGCGGCGCGGTTCGCAATCCGGTCGGGGCCGAGTCGAACGTCCCGGGTCAATTCGCCGTGCATACGACGATGGTCGGGCGCCTCGTGACTCTCCGCAACGGCTTGTCCGTCTATACCTACGACCGCGACGGGCGCAACAAGTCCAACTGCAAGGACGAGTGCCTGAATGACTGGGAACCGGTCATGGCGGCGACCTCGGCAACCAAGGTGGGTGAATGGGCGCCGTTCGAGCGTTCGCCCGGCGTGCTCCAGTGGGCTTTTCGCGGCCGCCCGGTCTACCGCTTCATTGAAGACACCAAAATGGGATCCCAGAGCGGGAGCGATATTCCCGGCTGGCGGAACGTTTACACGCAGACAACCCCGAAACCGCCCGCCGGCTTCGTCATGAAGCCGACGATCGTCGGCATGGGGTTGGGCGATTCCAACGGAATGACGATCTATCGGTACGTGTGCACGGACGACGCGCCGGACCAACTGACATGCGATACGCCCGACTCGCCGCAACTCTATCGCTTCGCGATGTGCGGCGGCGGCGATCCCGAGGTCTGCGCCAGGGCGTTCCCGTATGTGATCGCGCCGACCGGCACGAAGACGGGCAACCAGGTTTGGGGAACGATGCTGATCGATCCGAAGACCGGAAAGCAAGCCGCCGCCGGCGCCGCCGGTGCGCTGAACGTCTACACATTCCGCGGCCGGCCGATCTACACCTTCGCGGGCTACAAGGGTTACGGCGACCGTAAACCCACCGACATCAACGCGAACGGGTGGGGTGAGGCCAACGGCGGCCGTAACGGCTACGCCGCCATCATCTACCGCGACATATTCGAAACGCGCGACGGTTATTCCGCCCGCGGCGGCGGCGGCCGCTAGTCACGATTTCAAGGAGACCCAGGTGAAGAATAAAATCTCGATCTCTCAAGCGGCGCGCTGGAAGCTGTTGATCGCCGGGGCGGCGGCGGCGGCGGCTTGCGCCGGCGTCGGTCCGGTCTCGGCCGCCAATGAATCCGGCATTTCCGGCCGCACCATCGGCTACGTGCTCACGACGCGCACGTACGGCATCTATCAGGCGCTGGACGAGACCGGGAAGGAAACGAACGCGGAATGCCCGAAGGGCCTCTACGACTTCGGCGCGCGCGAGCAGTTCGCGGCGATGTACCCGCAAGGCGAAGGAAAGAAGTATCAGCTTGCCGACACGACGATCGCGCGTGAAGCCGATGTGTGGTGGCCGAAGGGCGGGCCGGATAAATTTCCCGTCCAGGAAATCGAAGGCAAGATCAGCTACGGCGTCAATCTCGACGGGAAAGTGAAGCCGACGGATTTCACGTCTCCGGACGGCAAGCCGGGCATCGACAATCAACTGTATCGCGCCGTCGGGTGCATCCCGAGCTACCGGTTGGGATCCTCCCAGGTTCTTTTCGAGACCCAGTATTTCGAGAGCCGGACGTTCAATCGCACCATCATCGAGCTGACGGATGTCGATAGCCTCGAAAACGACGACGATGTGACGATCACCACATATCGCGGTCTCGACGCCTTGGTGAAGGACGCGATGGGGAATTTCCAGGTCGACTCGACGCAGCGCGTCGATGTGATCTACGGCCGCGATTTCATCCATACCTTCAAGGGCAAGATCGTCGGCGGCGTTCTGACGACGACCAAGTCGGGCGACTTCGTGTGGCCGACCCAGCACCAACACCAGGAAGCGGCGACCGAGTTGATGCGCGACACGCACTTCGAACTGAAACTGACGCCGGAGAAGGTCGAGGGGGCGATCGCGGGCTATATCGACATCGAAAGCCATTACCGCGGGGTCAATCGGCGTTTCGGTTCGCATCAGATCAGCTACGGAAAGCTCGACTCCGGATCGTTCTACAAGGCCTTGCGCCGTCTGGCCGACGCCTATCCCGATCCGGAAACGGGCGCGAACACGGCGATCTCCGGCGCGCTCATGGTGACCGGCGTGCGCGCGCGTATCGTCCACCCGGAAAAACAAGTGGCCGAGATGGAATCCGCGCCCGAGCACGGCAAGGTTTTCACCGATCGCACGCGGTAACGGTTCAACAAGAGTTGGCTTCGGCCGCATCCGCGCAGCGGATCGCGGCTCACGAGAGCGGAGGGCGCTTTGTTAGGAGAGCTAATGAGATTCGGTTCATCGAAGCGGGAGAGGGGTTCTTGGGCGCTCCGCGGAACTTTCATGGCCGCGACCGCGCTCGTCGGCCTGGCGCTGGCGGTTCCCGCGGTTTCGCCGGCGGCCGAGCCGAAGGCGCCGGCGTCCGAGGCCGCGAACATTGTCGGCATGCCCAATCACCTGCGGCTTCTGACCACGCGGCAATACCTCAATACGGTTCAGCACTTCTTCGGCCCCGACATCACGACCGACGTTAAATTCGCGCCGGTCGCGCGGACGGACGGCGTGCTCATGGCCGGCACCTCGCTCGCCGGGGTCAGCGACGCGCAACTCGAAACCTATCAGAAGATCGCCGGCCTATTGTCCGCGCAGGTCGTCGATGAACGCCGCAGGGACACGTTGTTCCCCTGTAAGCCCGCAGACGCCGCGACCGCCGATAAAGCCTGCGCGTCGAAATTCCTGAAGCGCGTTGTCGAACATCTCTATCTCGTGCCGCCGTCCAAGGAGCATGTCGCGAAACTTGTCGACGAGGCCGGCGCCGCGGCGGAACGCCAAAAGGACTTCTACGCCGGCATCCAGGTCGTGCTGGAGAGCGTGCTCCTGAGCCCCAACGTGCTCTTGGTCGCCGAAGCGGCGGAGCCCGATCCGAAGCGTCCCGGGCAGATGCGCCTCGACGCATATTCGCAGGCCGCCCGCTTGAGCCTCTTCCTGTGGAACGCCGCTCCGACTCCCGAACTGGTGAAGGCGGCGCAGAAAGGCGAGCTCTTCAACGAAAAGAGCCGGGCCCGCATTGTCGACGAGATGCTCGCCAGCGTCCGTGTCGAGGCCGGCGTCCGCGCCTTCTTCGACGACATGTTCGGCCTCGAGGATCTCGAAACCCTGAGCAAGGACGCGGCCGTATACCCTTATTTCCTGGGCGGTCTGCCGGCGGAAGCGCGTGAGCAGACGTTGCGCACCGTCGTCGATCAGCTGCTCGTGAAGAATGGGGACTACAGAGACCTGTTCACGACGCGCCAGACGTTCATTTCGCCGTCGCTCGGCATTCTGTACGGGGTTCAGACATCCGCCGGCTGGAACGCCTACGAGTTTCCCCCCGAAGCAAGCCGGTCGGGCATTCTGACGCACGCCAGCTTCCTCGCGCGGGCCTCCCATGCGACGCGCAGTTCCGCGACCCTGCGCGGCAAGGCGCTGCGTGAATTGCTGCTCTGCCAGAAAGTCCCGGCGCCGCCGGCCAATGTTGACTTTTCCGCCGTCGAAAATCCGAATCCCCGCCTTCGCACCGCGCGGGAACGGGTCGGCCAGCATCTTGCAAACCCGGTTTGCGCCGGCTGCCACAAGATCACCGATCCGATCGGCCTCTCGCTGGAGAACTTCGACGGCGCCGGCCGGTACCGGGAAACGGAGAAGGGCGCCGCGATCGACACCAGCGGCAACCTCGATGGAAAGACCTACACCAACGTCGAGGGACTGGGCCAAGTGCTTCACGACAGCCCGCTGATTCCCGCCTGCCTGGTGCGGCGCGCCTTCAGCTATGCAACCGCGTCCGTGGTTCCTCCTGCATTGAACCCGACGCTCGCGCAATTGAACAAGGAATTCGCGCGCGACGAATTCCGTCTGCGTCCTCTGCTGCGGGCTATCGTGATGAACCCCTCTTTCTCGGCCGTTCGCGTGACCGATCCGCCTGCGGCGGAAAAATCCGCCGCAGCGCTCGATGCGAATAAAACTGCCTCGAATCACTGATCTAAGGAGCAAGAAGATCATGAACGATTTCTCTCGCCGGCGCGTACTGCGTGGCATGTTGAACGGTGGCGCCGTTACGGTTGGATTGCCGCTCCTGAATTATTTTCTGAACGGCAACGCCACCGCGCTCGCCGACGGAAAACCGATTCCGACGCGCTTCGCTCTGTGGAGCTGGGGCCTGGGAATGAACCGTTCGGTGTTCGTGCCCAAGACGACGGGAAAGGACTTCGAGTTCCCCGAAGAAATCGAGTCTTTGGCTCCCCTTCGCAATCACCTCAACCTGCTGACGAATTTCACGGCGTTCCGCGACAGCGCCGGCCTTGTGGGCCACGTCACCGGCTGGATCATCGCGCGCACCGGCTCGCCGCCGAACGGCAATAACCTCACGTCGGAGACCTGGGACATCAAGATCGCCAACCAGATCAGCCGGACACAGCGCTTCAAGACCCTGACGGCGACTGCGACCGGCAACGCGCGCACGTCGTACTCGTATGAAGACCCGAATACGCCGAACCCGGCCGAATACTCGCCGCTGGAATTCTATACGCGTCTGTTCGGACCCGAGTTCAACGATCCGAACGCGGTGGAGTTCAAGCCGAGCCCGCGGGCGATGTCGCGCAAGAGCGCGCTGTCGGCGGTCATGGAAGAAGCCAAGAGCCTGCAAAATCGCATCGGCGCCGAGGACAAGGCCCGCCTTGACCAGTATTTCTCCGGCCTGCGCCACCTGGAGAAGCAGTTCGTTCAACAGCTTACGAAGCCGGAGCCGATTGCCGCGTGCAAACCGTCCGCCGCGCCGAACGAAGCCGAACTGCAGATGAACAACGAGTCTCCCTTCGTCGTTCAGCGCAACCAGATGATGTCCGATCTGCTCGCCATGGCCATCGCCTGCGATCAGACGCGTGTCGTCAACATGGCCTACGCCGACATGTCCTCCAACACCATCAAGCCCGGCTACGAAAAGCCGCATCATACCAGCACGCATGAAGAGCCCGTGGACGAGAAGCTGGGTTACCAGCCCGTGTGTTCGTGGTTCGCGCGCCGGTCCATGGAAGGGCTCGCCTACTTCATTCGCTCGTTCGAGAAGATCAAGGAAGGCGACGGAACGCTTCTTGATAACATGCTGATCGTGGCCGATACGGGCGATGCCTTCGCCCGCACCCACGGCCTCGAGGACATGCCCATGTTCACGGCCGGCCGCGCCGGGGGCAAGCTGAAGACCGGCCTGCATGTGGATATGAAGGGCGCGCCGATGTCCCGCATGGCTTTGACGGCGATGCGTACGCTCGGCATGAACGTTCAGGCCTTCGGCGGGGGAAGCAACGCAACCGCCGATTCGATCGGCGAAATCTTGGTTTAAGCAGGATCGCGCGCGCCCGCGGGGCGCGCGCGCCCGGGAAATTATTAAACGCCCGCAAAACAGGGGGGCCCCCAGATCGGGGGGGAGGGTTGGCGCGCCCAGCCCGGCTCCCACCAACCCCCCCACGCCTACACGCGGCTATTTTGTTTATCCCCCGAGCCCCGGCCGCCGCCCGGCGCCCCCGCGACCTGAATCTGATTCACGGCCGGCAATACTGGGGGACCGCCTTATCGGGCGGTAGGGTTGCCGCGCCGAGACCGGAATTGGAATTTTCTATAGGGGGGATCCGTGATCAACGCGACCAACGTCAAAAACAACCGCCGCAAGTTTCTTCAGTATCTCGCCGCAAGCCCCGTGCTTGCGCTCGGCACGCGGGAAGCTCTCGCCAACACGGCGTTCGAGCTTCAGACGCGCCCGGACGACCCATATATCTGGAAGCCTTACGATCCCAATTACATCGTCGAAAAGCCTGAACAGGCGATCGATATTTTCGAGCTTGAGGCGGTTGCCCACAAGAACGTTCCTCCCGCGCATTGGGGCTACATGTCGACCGGCGCCGACGGCGAAGGCTCCTACCGCGCGAACCGCCAGGATCAGAACAAGTTCGTGATCCGCTCGCGGCGTCTGATCGATGTGCGGGAAGCCGATACGAGCCGGGAGATGTTCGGCCACAAGTATTCGATGCCGTTCTTCCTGTGCCCGATCGGCCGCCTGACGACCTATCACGCCGACGCCGAGACCGGTACCTGCCGCGCCGCCGGCCGGCACAATATCGCGCAAGGACTGGCGACCAACACGACGATTCCGACCGAGCAGGCCAACAAGGTCCGCAACGGCAGTCCGGTGATGTTCCAGCTGTACCAGCAGTCGAACTGGGAGATCACGAAGCTGATCGTCCAGCGCGCGGAGCGCAGCGGCTGCCGGGCGATGTTGGTGACGGTGGACGGCACGGGCAACCGCAAGCAGTCCCAGTTCGAGCGCCAGCGCCGCGAGGACAAGCGTCTTTGCATGACCTGTCATACCGTCAGCAAGACGGATCCGAAGCAAACCATCCGCAATCCGGCGGCCATGGCCCAGTTCTCCGAAGTTCCGGCGGAACTGTGGGAAGACAAGGGACCGCGTGATTCCCTGACCTGGGAATTCATCAAGCGCTTGCGCGACATCACCAAGATGGAAATCTTCATCAAGGGGATCATGGACGTTGAAGACGCGCTGCAATGCGTCAAGTTGGGTTACGGCATCCATATCTCGAATCACGGCGGTCGCAATGAAGATACCGGCGGTTCGACGATCGCCTCGCTTGCGGACATCGCGCCGGCCGTGAAGGGACGGGTGCCGATTTTCGTGGACGGCGGGTTCTACCGCGGCTTCGACATCGTCAAAGCCCTTGCCATGGGCGCGACGATGGTGGGATTCGGCCGGCCGTATATCTGGGGTCTTGGGTCGTTCGGCGAAGCCGGTGTCGATCGGGTCATTCAGATCGTGAAGGCGGAATTCCAGGCCGCCTTGCGCCAGGTCGGAGCGACGAGCTTGAAGGATTTGAAGCCCAGCATGATCCACAAGGCTCTTTAGGTCGCAATGCGGCGGTACGAAGGCCCCGGCATGGATGGCCGGGGCGTCGTCTCTCCCTGTTGCAGAGCTTTACTGAAGCGTAGAGGCACGAGGCGTCGGGCGGATGCTGTTTTTACGCGCTGAAATATGCCGCTTGCAGGCCGAACAGGCTCGACGCTCCGCCGAATCGGCGCCGCATCCGTTCGAACGAGAGCTTTTTCTCGAGCTGGCGGCCGATTGGGAAAAAGTCGCGCGTGAATTCGCCCGAGAGGCGCGCGCCGGCAGCGATGCGGTTTCACGCATCCCCATCTAGCGCGATCTCCATCTCACTTGGAATGCGCCGGTTTTTCGAGGTTCCTCCTCCAGTGGACCGGTTTTCGCCTGGCCTTCGGGTCTTGGCAGAAACGCGCCGCCGGGCCGTCAATTTCCCTGACGACCGGCGGAGCGGCATCTTTGCCCTTTCTTAAGGGGCGCGCCGCTCAGCGCGTCCAGGTCACCGCCGCGCCCACCGTCAGCGGACGGACGGGGATCGCCTGCGCGATGTGGCCCAACGAGAACGGATTTCCAAAAGCGAACGTGTTCGATTTGGTGTTGGTGAGGTTGGTCGCATAGGCCGACAGGCGCCAGTGATCGTTGAACAGGCCGACGCGCATGTTGGCGGTGTGATAGGCCGGAACGCTCGACATCGGCAGCGTTCCGATGGCGAGCTGCGATTTCCCGACCACTTCGGACCTGATGTTCGCGAAGCCGGTATAGCCCCGGCCCAGCGGCTGTTGGTATTGCACCGCGACGGTCGCGTTGAATTTCGGCGCGCCGGGCAGGCGGTTCGTCACCGCGCCCGCCATGTTCGTGGACGGCACCGTCGGGTTGTTCCAGGAAAGATTGGCCAGCAGGCGCAAGCGGCTGCTCACCGCGTAAATGCTCTCGATTTCGATCCCCTTGTTCCGTCCGTCGCCGAGGTTCGATGTGAACGACAGGCCGTTGGGCCGGATGAGATCGGCCTGCATCTCGTTCCAGATATCGTAGAAGACGGACAGGTTCACGTTGAGGCGGTGGTCGAGGAAGGCGGATTTGGAGCCGACCTCGAAATTCCACAACCTGTCGGAATCGAAGTTCGAGACCGTCACCGGCCGCCCGCCCGGCGGCGGCGCGGTCAGGCGGCTTGAGATGTTGACCCCGCCGAGCCGGAATCCCTGCGTGGCCTGCGCATAGAAAAAGTGATTAGGCGTCAGTTGATAGGACAACTCGGCCTTGGGTGTCGCGCCGGTCTTGCGGTTATAGCCGATGGCGGCGGGCGGGCCGTCTTCGATGGCCGTGTTGTTCGCTTCGACGTTCACTTCCCCGAAGTACACGCGCACCCCGGCGCCGGCCCGCAGCTTCGGGCTCAGCTGGTATTGCATTTCGCTGAAGACCGCCGCTTCGGTTCCGATGTCGTGGCGGTTCTTCACATAGAAGGTGTCTTGCGGGCGCGTGCGGGTCAGCAACGAAATCGACGTGTCCGAACGGTGCGAGACAAAAACCCCGGCAATCCAGGTCCAGGGTCCCTCGCGGGAGGAGGCAAGGCGCGTTTCGTGATTGACGGTGCGGTACAGGTTGGCTTGGTCGAAGGCGGTGGGTTCGACCGGCAGGCGGGCCAGGGTCGGGAGCGCAAGCGAGGCGTCGAACATCGACCCGACGCGGTGGTGAATCCACGCGGTCGTCGAGGTCATGTGCGCCCAACCGAGGTCCCCGTCGATGGTCGCGGCGACGGTCAGGAAATTATTCGCGTTGGGTTCGCCGAGGAAGTTCGCGCGCTCGAAGGTCGGGCGGGCGGCGTTGTAGTACTGCGTATCGCGGGAGCGGATCGCCTGATAGACGAGGCTGGCGCCGAGGGTCCAATCGCCCCCGAGGCGCAGCTTCGCATTGGATCTGAGTCCCCGCGTGCGCGTGCGGTTCACCTTGTGCCGGTCGATCTGGACGTCGTCGATATAACCGGCGTCGAAACGTTCATAGGCCACCGAGCGCCAGGCGAGCTTGCCGGCGACGAGCGGGACGTTGACCATGGCGTCGGCGGCATGAGACAGGCCGCCGCCGACGATCGCGCTCCCATCGACCGTCACGCGCGTCTCGATACGGTCCATGACCGGCTGGCGCGTGATGATGCGTACCAGACCGCCGATGGAGCCCGCGCCGTACAGCGTGCCTTGCGGCCCGCGGATGACCTCGACCCGGTCGACGTCATGGAGTTGCAGGGCCGGCGACGGCGCGTTGAACACGACGCGCGTCTCGTCGATGTAAAGTCCGACCGTCGACTGCGTGTTGCCGGTGAACGGCCCGTCCGACAGGCCGCGGATCACGAACTTGTTGCGGCCCGGCCCCTGGTTCGTCGTCGAAAGGCCCGCGATGAAGGAGGTCATTTCCTGGGTCGAACGCACGCCGTAATCGGTGAAGGTGCCCCCGGTCACCGCGCCGACCGACAACGAAGCGGTTTGCAGCGACATGGGACGCTTGATCGCCGTCACCACGATCTCCTCGATCGGCGGCAGCGTCAGCGGGATCATCGGCGCCTCGATCTTCACCTCGCGCGTCAGCGGGCGCGGGAAGATGCGCCATGTGCTGGGGCCGACCGCTTCGAAGGCAAGACCCGTGCCGGAGAGCAGATCCTCCAGCGCCCGCGCGACCGTGCGGCTTCCGGTGACGGGGGCGCTCACTTGGTTCGTGAGCACCACGCCGGTGAGGCCGACGGAGATATCCGCCTGGGTGGCGAGAGTGACGAGGGCGCTGGAAAGCCCCTGCGCCGGGATGTCGAACCGCCGGGTGTCTTCAGCCGCGAGCGGCGCGCGCGCGAAAACGCAGGCAAGCATCACCGCGCCCAGAAATGCCCGAGCGCGCCGGGAACTCGGCGATGAGACAGTCAACGGGTGCAACACTCCCCCTGCGTTGCGAGCCCCGTATCATTTGGAGGGCGGGGCTCCCCGCTCCAATCTTACTTCATCCCCATTTTCGGCAACAACAATGGGGAGCAGGGCTTCAAGGCGGCGGACCGTGGTCAGCTGGTCCTCGATCTTGAGAATCCCGGAAAACCGCATGACCGCGACGTCGGCGTCGCGGACCACGATCGGCTTCCCATAGTAGCGGGAGAGATCGGAAGCAACCTCAGATAGAGTTGCATTGGTGAAGACCGCGCGCCCGTCGCGCCAGGCTCCGGCGATGGTCGGATCGATCTTGGCCACCTGATAGGCGCCCGCGCCTTCGCGGGCTGCATATTGATCGCCCGCGCCAAGACGCACATTGGTGCGCGCGCTTCCCGCCGACACGTCGACGATGCCGCGCTGGACGCTCACGGTGATGCGTCCGTCATGACGCAGCACGTTGAAGGCCGTTCCCACCACGCGCACATCGCGGTCGCCCGCCGCCACGCGGAAGGGCCGTGACGGATCGCTGGCGACTTCGAACAGCGCCTCGCCTTTTTCAAGGCGCACGTCGCGCGCGCCGCGGCTCATCGTCACCGCGACTTGGGTATTGGTGTTGAGGTGAACGGTCGAACCGTCCGACAGCGCGACGTCACGGCGCTCGCCCGCTGCGGTCGCGACGATCTCGCGGTCTTCCGCTTGGAAGATGTCCGGGCGCGCCACGATGGCCAGAAGGACCGCGGCCGCGATGCCGCCGATGCCGAGGAACGCGCGTGTCGAGAAACGGCGCGCGGCCGGCGGCGGCGTCGCCGCCAACGCGGAGTTCGCCGAAAGCAGGTCCGCCGCTTCGCCGGCCGCGGCGTCGACGGCGTCGAAAGCGGCGCGGTTGCGCGGGTCAGCTTCGAGCCAAATCGTGAAGTCTTCCCATGCGTCGGCGCCCGTTTCCAGGCGCGCATGCCAGGCGGCCGCCGTGTGAAGGCGCTCCGTCTCAACGGCTGAGGTCGCGGGAATGCTCACAATCCACCTTTTAAGGTTCTCATCTTGCAGATGCCGCGGCTAATGCCGCTCCCCCTCCGTGGACCGCAGAAATAAAGTGAGGTGTTTCAAGGCTGCAGTCATGTGTTTTTCCACGGTCTTGGTCGAAATACCCATCACATTGGCGATATCCCGGTGGCTTAAACCCTGAACCCGGCACATCACGAAGACCTCCCGGCTCTTGGACGGCAGGCTCTCCAGAGCCTTCATCACCGCCGTTAATCTTTCTTTCGAGGCGAGCGCGTCGTCGGCGGCGGTGGCGTCGGCGATCGTATCGGTTCCGACTTTATGGGTGCTGGTTTCCGTCCAATGCGCGTCGCGCGCGTCCTGGCGGCGGCGCGCGCGGGAGAATTCGTTGGCGAGATTGTAGGCCATCCGGAACAGGTATCCGCGCGGATTGGTGAGATCGGCGGGCAGGGCGCCGCTCTTCAACCGCACGAACAGCTCCTGATAAATGTCGTCCGCCGCCGCCGCGTCGCCCAGCCGGGCCGTCAGGAAGCGCAAGAGCACCTCGCGCATGGCGAGGTACTCGGTCATCAGAATACCGAGGACAGCCTCGGTCACCTTAAAGACTTTCACCCATCAGGACGGTCCCCAACCACCAAGCCTCTGATTTATCGCGTTTCCCCGCGCAAACCAATGGCCGACGCGCCTTCTTGGAGGGGCACTCCTCGCTGGCGGCATCTCTTCTATGAACACCCGACGACGCGCCTCGCGGAAAGGCCCGCGTCGAAGACCGGCGAACCCGGCAGGGGGTGGGAAGTTGGGGGATTTATGCGTCAGAATGCCGGCCAGATCGGCGTGATCTTTCACGATTTTCCGCTCGGCGGGTCCGAGCGGATCGCCGTTCGCCTCATGAACCAGTGGGCGGATTCGGGCCGGAAAGTCGTCGCGTTCTGCGGCGCCCTCCGGGGCCCGCTGGCGAATTTCATCGGGCAAAATGTCGACGTGGTCGAATGCGCGCCGGCGATCCCGCGCGCGGCCGGTTCGCGCCGCCGCTTCGGCAAGGCTCTGCGCGGCTTTCTCCAGGCGCGTCCCGTCGACGTGCTGTTCTGCCCGGGCAATTATCATTGGCCGGTCTTGAGCGAACTCACGGGCATGAACGCGCAGGATGCGCCGGGCATCGTCACGCAAATCTCGACGCCGTTGTACCGCCACGGCCGCGGCGCGGCCGAACAGTTCGGCTACAATATCCTGACGCGGCATCGTTTGCGGGGGATCGACGCGGCCATCGCGCTGTCGCCGTCGACCGTGCAGCACGCCGACAAGGTGTTGGGGCGCAAAATCACACAGTACATCCGCCTGCCGGTTCTTGATGACGAGCTGCCCGCGTGCGCGCCGACGCGCGCTTCCGGCAACGTCATCGTCGCGGCCGGCCGTCTGGTGAAGGAAAAGGGCTTCGATGTCGCGATCCGCGCGCTCGCGCGCATGCGGGACCGCACGGCGCGCCTCGTGTTCCTCGGTGACGGCCCGCAGATCGAGAGCCTGACGCTCCTGGCCGCGCGCCTCGGCGTCGCGGACCGTGTCGAATTCGCCGGCTATGTGCGCGATATCGCGCCGTGGCTCGCCAAGGCGCGGCTTCTTCTGATGTCTTCCTATTACGAGGGCTTCGGCGCCGTGCTCGTCGAAGCCCTTGCGGCGGGACGCCCGGTGGTCAGCACGGATTGCACCCCTGCGATCAACGACCTCCTCATCGGACTGCCGGGCTGTCATGTCTCGCCGATCGGCGATCATGTCGCGATGTCGCACGCGCTCGACCTCGCGCTGGCGCAGCCGGCGCCCGACCCGCGCCTTCTCGCACAAGCGGTCGAAGCGTATCGGATCGGCCCGATTGCCGACGCGCATCTCGATATGTTCGACCGCGTCCACCGCGCCCGTCACGCGGGCGCGGCGCTACCGGAAAGCTTTGCGGAAAACGTGGCGTACGTCTGACGCCAGCGAGGCCGGCGAAAGGTGGAAGCGCTTGGTGTCGATGAGCGTCAGGGCGCCGGCGCTTGCGAGCGTGTGAAATCCGTCCGCGTTCGGCGCCGTCAGAACCTCTCCCGGAACCGCGTCGAAACCCGTGACCGTCAGGCGCGTGACCTGGAGCGGGCGAATGCCGCCGCCGTAGGTCGCGCGGCAATCCTGCATCGGAATGACGAGCGCGCCGTCGATCACGACCGGCGTCCCGCCGGGCCTGCTGCTTGAAGCATCGCGGCGCACGGGGTTCTTCGGATGCGGCGTCCACGGGCCTTCAAGGCTCGGCGCGAAGGCGACGTGCAGCGCGCCGACCTTGGCCTCGCGCGTGGTGGCGGGCGTGTAGAACATCCACCACATGCCGTCATGAAATACGGGGGTCGCGTCGATCGGCGCTTCATCGAGCGTGATGCGCCGCGCCAGCTCCCAGCGGTGGGGGAATTCCACCGCGCGGTACAACGAGACGCAGCCCGAGCGGAAGCCCTCGGGCATCATGTAGGCCTCGCCGCCGGCCTCGATGATGAAGGGGTAGGACAGGTGCCACGGCTCGCGCAGCACCGCGCGCCGCTCAAGGAGCCGCAGCGAGGCGTCGAATGTCAGCGCTTCGATGAAGCCGTGGCGGTCGCGGTAATCGTAAGCCTCGGCGAACACGTACAGCCGCTCGCCGCGCCAGACGCCGAAAGGATCGGCGAGGAACGTGAGCGGCGGCATGTCGCACAGCCAGGTCACGTCGCGTCCTTGAAGGCCGCTACGTAGAATCTCCGCGGCCGTCGCGCGCACCGCGCCGATACGCCAGATGTCTTTTTTAAGAGGCATCAGGCGAAGGTGAAGAGTTCATAGCGGTGCGGATAGCGCTGCGCCGCGCCGCGCGCCGGAAACACGATGTCCGCGGGGACCGCGCCGACCGACGTATGGACAAGATGCGGGCGCATGACCGCGATCTCCGCGCCGTCGGTGAGGCCCGGATTCCAGCCGACGAGCAGAAGGCCGCCGGGCGCGACGATATTTTTCATGGCTTTCACCGCCGACAGGGCTTCGGGCGCGTTGTTGAGGCCCCATCCCAGGACCCCATTGAAGACGATGACGTCGAAGCGCCGGTCCCCCGCCAGCGTCGCGATATCACAAATATTGCCGACGAAGTGCCCGTCCGGGGCCCCGTAGGCGGCCGCGGCGGCGTCCATATCGATGCTCCAGACCGCGATGCCTTCGGCCTTGCAGCGCTCATAGGCCGGGCGGTTGTAGGAGCGCGTGCCCACGAACAGCATGCGCCGGCGGCCCGCCTCGGCCAGCGCCGGGATGGCCACCGTTTCCAGGAAAATCCGCGACGGCAGGCGCCGGATTCGCCGGTCCTTGAAGGCACGGAGGAGGGCTTTGAGCGGGGGCAGGGGCATCGTCCTCCGACAATACAGCCAACGCGGCAACCTTGCCGCAGCCGTTGCGTTACTATTTGGACCCGCAACCATTTGCTGTGCTACTATATGGTTTATGGAGCGTAATTATAATAATTACAGGTTGATATCATGTCCGTCGGCGCGCCGTTGCAGCAAGACATCGACTTCTCCAAGACCGTTTTCCTGGTGGTCGACGACAAGCCGTTCTACCGGGATATGGCCCAGACCGCGGTCATGCGCGGCAAGGCCAAGAACGTCAAACACGCCGCCAGCGTCGACACCGCCATTCAACTTCTCAATCGTCTGGGCCAGGCCATCGACTGCATCATCGTCGAATGGGACATGGCGCCAGAAGGCGGCCTCGAACTCCTGCGCAAGATCCGCACCCGGTCGCTGGCGAAAACCCCGCCGCGCACGCCGGTGATCATCCTCACCGGTAAGCCTGACTCCGCGGCCGTGATGGCGGCGAAGAAGCTCGACGTGAACGGCTTCGCCGTCGCGCCGCTTTCGATTGAAAAACTCGTGAAGACCATCGACGCCGCCATTCACCGGACGTGGACCCTGCAGGAGCCGGGCGTTTACGCCGCCGTGCCGGGCGTCGTCCCCTCGGCCGTGGATCCGGAGAAACCCAAAGGCATCGGCGGCCCCGCGCGGGTCATTCGCCCGGGCGAGATGGTCGGCGAGACCGCGGCCGCGCAGCCGCGCGCCTCGCACGGCGGTCTCGCGAGCCTCCATGCCGCGAAATACTTCCGCGACGCCGAACTCAAGAACGTGCGCCCCTGCCGGCTTCAGGACGTGCGCCCGGGCGCGATCCTCGCGCGCGATCTTCTGGACAAGTCGGGCCAGCTTCTTTTGAAGAGCGGAACCGAGCTCAAGCCCGCCTTGCTGTCACGCCTGAGCGATGCCGCGAGCGGGCAGGACGTATGGGTCGGCGAGTGGGACAGGGCGCCGCAGTAGAGCCGCGGCTATTCCGCGCGGTGGTGATCGCCGCGTCCGCCGCCGCGCCCGCCACGGCCGCCGCGTAAGTTGAACGTCACCGGAATGATCAGATCCACAGGCTCGCCCGTCACCGCGGGCGGCGGCAACGGCAGCGGCTGCGCGCGCTGGACGACGGCGATCGCCTCGGCATTGAGTTGCGGATAGTCCGACGCGTCCTGGACCTTCGCGGAGATCACATGCCCGGCGCGGCTCATGGCCACGCGGACATAAACGACGCCCTCTTCCTTGCGCGCGCGCGCCTGCGCCGGATACATGAGCTGGCGCAGCAGATGACGCTGAAGCGCGCGTTGGAAGTCGGTGATCTGGCGCATGCGCTCGCCGTCGTCCACGCGCGGCGGAGGCGGTGTCGGGGTATCCGAGATCACGGCCGTCGGCGCGGTCTTGGGCGGTTCCGGGGGCGTGATCGTGACCACCGGCATCTGCATCGTCAGGACCGGCGCCGCGATCATCTGCGGCGGCGGGGGCGGCGGCGGCTCTTCGACCACCGGTGTCTCCTGCACGACATTGACGATGGTCAGATTCTCGAGCTGCGGCGCGAGGCCATGCATGGTGCCGTAAAAGATCCCGGCGATGAAAAGCGCCTGAATGGCGAGCGCGACGGCGCCGCCGAGGGCGCGCTGGCCTTTCGAAATCGGATCCGGACGCGCCGAACGCGCGAAGTCCTTCAGCGACGGCGACGGCGCGCTTGCTCTGTTGGAGGCAAAGGCGGTGTCCACGAACTCGCGGGGGGTCAGGCTGTTCATCGCGGGAAAAACGAAACCGTGTGCATAAAACGTGTAACAGGACGCGAACGAGAGTCATTAGTAGTGCAACTGAGAATCAATGTCACGTCGGATATTTAAGGGGAACGCCGCGCGGGTCGACTAAATATATAATAAAATCAATATATTATGATTCTGACACCACGCGTGCTCGCGCAATTTTTCTCTTGCAGTTACCGAAAATCGCAATTAATAGTCACTCGCATCAAGACTGAGTTGCACTATCACCGACATATTTTGAGGGGACGATTTCTTATGACGCCGAGAACGATGCCGGTGGCCGCGATTGCCGCCGCCAGCCGCGACCACGCCAACCGCAACGGGCTCTACGCTCTTCTGAGCACGACCGCCGTGTTCCTGAGCGCGCCCGCCTACGCGCAGAGCTCACAGCCCCTGGCCGTTCCGGCCATCGGTGTCGAGGAAGAAGCCCCGCAAGAATATAAAGTCGAGACTCCGGAGTCGCCGAAGTACACGGCGCCGCTGCTCGACACGCCGCAGACGATCACGGTGATCCCGGCAGCGGTGATCCGCGAGCAGAACATGATGAGCCTGCGCGAAGTGCTCTCCACCGTGCCGGGCATCACCTTCGGCGCCGGCGAGGGCGGCGGCGGTTACGGCGATTCCGTCAACCTGCGCGGCTTCACCGCCAACAGCGACATCACCGTGGACGGCGTGCGCGACAGCGCGCAGTACACCCGCTCCGATCCGTTCAACCTTGAGCAGATCGAAGTCGTCAACGGCGCCAACTCCGTCTACGGCGGTTCGGGCTCGGTCGGCGGCACGATCAACATCGTCTCCAAGACGCCGAGGGCGGAACCGTTCACGGATCTGTCCGCCGGCGTAGGAACCGACAGCTATTTCCGCGGCACGGTCGACACCAATCAGCTCATCACCGAAACCTCGGCCATCCGCCTGAACCTGATGGGCCACAGCCAGAACACGCCGGGCCGCAAGGTCGAAGAGTCGAAGCGCTGGGGGATCGCGCCCTCGCTCGCGCTGGGTCTCGGTACGCCGACCCGCTTCACCTTCGCCTTCGTGCATCAGCACGACAACAATACGCCCCAGTACGGCGTTGGTTACTTCAAGAACGCCTTCAACAACGGCGCCATCGCGGGTTCCGACCCGAGCCTCTACTACGGCTACGCCAACATGGACGTGCAGCGCATCAACCTCGATGCCGGCACCGCCACCATCCAGCATGACTTCGACGAGAACTTCTCGGTCCGCAACCTGACGCGTTATCAGCAGGTCACGCAGTACTCGGTGGTTAATCCGCCGCAGGGTACGTGGTGTTCGTCCGCGGGCATCAACCCGTCGACCGGCGCCGCCTGTACGCCGGTCGGCACTTTCCTGCCGAGCGGTCCGCGCGGCACCACCCGCGATACCAAGAACACCAACTTCTATAATCAGCTCGATCTGACGTCGCGCTTCATGACGGGTGATGTCCGTCACACGACAGTGCTCGGCATCGGCGTTTCCAGCGAGACGTTCCATCTCGACAACGGCAACACCCAGCGCACCGCCGCCAACGTCACGCCGACCTATCCGCTGATGAACATCTCCAACCCGGACACGACCTACACCGGCCCGGTCAACTTCATCCAGGCCGCCTCGCAGGACGGCACCCTCAAGAACCAGGCGATCTACCTGTTCGAAACCGCGGAAATCTCGCCGCGGTTCGAGATCAACGGCGGTCTGCGTTACGAGCATAATGACGGCACGCATACCACGGCGACCTATACCAACGGTGTGTTCACCTCTCAGGGTCAAGTGTTCAATAACGAGGACTATCTGTTCTCCTACCGCATCGGCGCGGTCTACAAGCCGGTGCCGGAAGCCAGCCTTTATGTCGCCTACGGCAACTCGAAGGCGCCGTCCAAAACCTCGGTCAACGGCTCGTGCACGGCCGCGACCTGCAGCGTCGAGCCCGAGACGGCGAAGAACTACGAGATCGGGGCGAAGTGGAATCTCCTTGATAACCAGCTTTCGCTGACCGGCTCGCTGTTCCGCAACGCACGCACCAACTTCCGCGTGGCCTCGAACGATCCGATCGTGCCCGAGCAGCAGCTCGACGGCAGCGCGCGGGTCGACGGGATCGCGCTCGGCGCCGCCGGCACCATCACGCCGGAATGGATGGTGTTCGCCAACTATACGTACCTGAAGAGCAAGATCATCCGCAGCGTGTCGGAGTTCTGCTTACGCACCCCGGGCGCCACGGGTTGCGGCAATACGCCTGCGCTTCCGGATCCGCAGGCGGGCAATGAACTGGGCAACGTGCCGGATCACGCCGTCAGCCTTTGGACCACCTACACGCTGCCGTTCAACATCACGCTCGGCTACGGCGCCACCTACCAGGGCCGCTGGTACCTCGGCACCACGACGGGCGCGCTGTACACGACGGACGGCTATTGGACGCACCGCGCGATGGCCAGTTACCAGATCATGGAAAACCTGGATGTGCAGCTGAACGTCAACAACATCTTCGACAAGAAGTACTTCATCCGTGTCCGTAACAACGGCTGGGCGACGCCGGGCGACCGACGCGCCGCTCAGCTCAGCGTGAACTACAGCTTCTAAGGAGACCCAAGGAACTCCGGGCCGCGCTCCACAACCGCCACCGCGGCCTTCGAACGGCGGAGCCTCTCGTTTTGCCTCCCTTTACGAGGGCTCCGCCGTTCACTCTTTCTTCCGGCGGTACGAATTTGAACGAGGCATGTCCTGCGTGGAGGCGGGCCGTGCTTCTTGGCATAATTGAACTTCTATGGCGGTGGCAAAGTCATGACTGAAATCACTTCCGGAACGCAGGTGCGTTCCAAAAACGCGAATTTCTCGATCAAGAAGATGCTGGCCACGATCCATCTGTGGATGGGGATCATCTTCTCGATCCCGTTCGTGCTGCTCGGTGTGTCGGGCAGCGTGCAGATGATCCATCATCTGCCGGAGCGTTTCGACGCGGCGTCGGCGCCGCAGCGTCCCATCGGCGAAATCATCCAGGCCGCCCAGGCCGTCGCGCCCGAAGGCGTGCGCCTGGCCGGTTATGACGCGCCGGGTAAACCGGGCGCGACCGCAACGGTCCGCTTCGCCGCGCCGCGCGCCGAAGGCGAGGAGGCCCGCCCCGGCCCGCCGGGCGCCGGTCAGATCCGCGTGACCGTCGATCCGGCTTCGCTCGCGGCCGAGCAGGTTCAGGCGCCGAGCCGCCCGCAAGGCATGACCTTCGACCGCATGATGCACGACCTCCACGGCCGCCTGTTGCTGCCGGGTGGCCTCTACGGCCGCCAGGTCGTCGGCTGGCTCGGTGTGTTCATGACCTTCCTGGGGATCTCCGGAATGGTGATGTGGTGGCCGCGCAAGAGCCAGATCAAGCAGGCGTTCATGTTTAAATTCGGCAAGAGCGCCATCAAGACCAACCGCGACATGCACGGCGCGGTCGGGATCTGGAGCTGGCTTGTGTTCGTGCTGGTCAGCGTCTCGGGCGTTTACATCTGCTTCCCGACGACCATCAATTCCATGGTCGATGCCGGCCAGGTGGTGCGCGAGGCCCGTAATCCCCGTCCCATCAACGTCACGCCGGTGGACGGGCAGGAGGCCATGGCGGTCGACGAAGCCGTGTCGCTGGCGCTCGACGCCGTTCCCGCCGGTGTCGTGCGCAGCGTCAATTTCCCGCCGCGTCCGGATCAGCCGTACCGCATCCAGTTCTCGCGCGCGGGCGACTACAACGGCGTCCCGCAAGCGACGGTGATCCTCGATCAGTGGAAGCAGAGCGTGATCGAGCTGCGCGACCCCCAGTCCAACTATTCGACCAAGGATAAATGGCTGGTGTGGCAGCGCCAGTTCCATGCCGGCAACGGCCTGGGCTGGACCTGGTGGACGCTGGTGTTCCTGTCCGGCTTCCTGCCGCTCCTGTTCGTCGTCACGGGGATTTCCATGTGGTGGCTGAAGCGGCGTAACCGCCTGCGCGTGCAAGCCCAATAGCGGCGAGTCCCGCGCTCTGTTAGTTTCGCGGCAATGGATATTGCCGCGATCCTCGACGAAGCCATCGATCTCGAAGAACAGGGGCGCCTCACGGAGGCGCTCCTGCGCTTTGAGCGGGTGCTTGCGAAAGAGCCTCGCAATGCCGTCGCGCGGGCGGGAGCGCTGGGCGCGCGCGCGGCGCTGGCCTGCGACGCCGGCCGCCCGGCCGAGGCCGTCACGTTGGCCAACGAGGCCCTGGCCTCGAGCAATTACGACCTCCGGGCCCAAACCGTTCGGGCAAGGGCTTATGCCGACCTCGGCCGGCATCACGACGCGCTGGCCGACGTCCTGAAGGTCCTCGCGTTCGCGCCCGAGTTTCCCGAGGCCCTGGCGACGCGCGGCGCGTCGTTCATCGCGCTCGGCGAAACGGAAACCGGCGTCAGCGATCTCGAGGCCGCCGCGCGCCTGAAGCCGGATATCAAGTTCATCCTGGGCCAGGCCCTGCATTACGCGATGCATATCTGCCGCTGGGACGGCTTTACGGAGCGGCTCCCGGCGCTGCTGGCGGCCGTCGACGAAGGCCGGCCGGCCACACGCCCGTTCTGGCTGCTCGCGTTGCCCGCGACACCCGAACAACAGCGAAAAGCCGCCGCGACTTATTTTCAGGGTCTCGCGCAAAATCCGGCCGCGCCGGTCCCGGAATCCTCGGACAAAATCCGGATCGGCTATTTCTCCGCCGACTTTTGCGCCCACGCCACGGCGCATCTGATGGCCGGCCTGTTGGAGGCGCACGACCGTTCGCGTTTCGAGATCGTCGGCTTCGCGGTGGGCGGCAAGCGCGACTTCATGCGGGCGCAGCTCGCCACGTCTATGGACGGCATGATCGCGTGTGAAGACCGCACCGAGGCCGAGATCGCCGGCCTCGCCCGTGCGCAAGGTTTGCATATCGCGGTCGATCTCAATGTCTACACCAGCCGCCAGCCGGCGGTGTTCGCGCGCCGCGTCGCGCCGCTTCAGGTGAATTACCTGGGATATCCCGGCACCGCCGCGGCGCCGTGCTACGACTATGTGATCGGCGATCCCGTCCTGACGCCGTTCGAACATCGCGCGCATTTCAGCGAACAGATCGTCCAGCTCCCGCATTGTTATCAACCCAACGCATTGCCGCGCTACGGCGCGTTGCATACGCCGTCGCGCAAATCGCTGGGACTGCCGGACACGGGGCTGGTGTTCTGTTGTTTCAATGACGGCTTCAAGATCCTGCCGGATGTTTTCGCCGTCTGGATGCGTCTTCTGGACGCCGTCGAAGGCAGCGTGCTCTGGCTTCTGGAGAACAACGCGGCGGCCGCGCGCAACTTGCGGACGGAAGCGGCTAGGTGCGGCATCGCGCCGGAGCGCCTTGTCTTCGCGCGGCGCGTGCCCATCGGCGCGCATCTCGCGCGCCACCGCGCGGCCGATCTGTTCCTCGATACTTTTCCCTATAACGCGCATACGACCGCCAGCGACGCCTTGTGGGGCGGCCTTCCGATCCTCACCCGCGCGGGCGATACGTTCGCGAGCCGGGTCGCCGCCAGCGCGTTGACGGCGGCCGGCCTTCCCGAACTCATCACCCGTTCCCTCGCGGACTATGAAGCCCGCGCGCTTCAGCTGGCCCGCGACCCCGCCGCGCTGGCGGCGCTCAAGGAGCGCCTGTGGCAGGGCCGCGCCGCCGCCCCGCTATTCGACACGCTTCGCTATACGCGCAACATCGAGCGCGCCTTTGAAACCATGTGGGCGCGGCATGTGTCCGGTTTGGCGCCGCGGGAATTCGCCGTCGCCGAAACGCCATGAGCGGAGAGGCTATGAGCGGAGAGGCTATGAGCGGGGATGCCTGCTACGTCTATGTGATCGGAAGCCGGGGGAAGGGCGGCCACCGCACCTATGTCGGCTGGACCACCGATCTCGATCAGCGCATCTCCAGGCACAACGACGGGACCGGTGCCCGCTCGACGCGGGGGCGCGTGTGGTTCCTGCTCTATGCGGAGCGGCACAGCGACCGCCGCGCGGCGATGAGCCGCGAGTGGCATCTCAAGCGCGACCGGATCTTACGGAAAATGATCGCGAGCGCGCTGACTTAACGGCGCGGCCTGTCCTGGAAATCCTCGTACGCCTGTTCCAACGGCTCCAGGCCCTTGGCCACCATGGCGAGCACGAGGTTGTCGCCGAGTCCGGCGGCGCTCACCAGCGCTTCCGGTTGCGCCGCGAGAACGCGGGCCAGCAGCGCGGCGCGCACTTGCGGTGACGCGCCGTCGAGGATTTGCCGGCATTTGACGATGGAAAGATGTTCGATCAAATCGTCGTCGCGGGTTTCGGCCAGGATGTCCGAGGCCACGGTGAACGCCACGAAATCAAGCAGGCTGGGCATCAATCGCGCCACGCGGCTCAGCAGTTGATCGGACGCGGCGCCGGTGATTTTCGCGGCGGTGCCGGCGTAGTGACGGGACTGTTTCAGGCGCGGATAAGGCACCTCGCGCTTGCCGTGCTTGGATTGCGCGGCGCGCGCGGCCCATTCCGTCGCGGTGAACAGGGTGGCTTCGGGAAACTCGGTTTCAGCGCCGTTCGAGGCGGTGCAATAGACGGTGCCGCCATCCACGGCCTCGACGGTGTAGGAGCGGCCGTCCTTGCCGTAGACCGTGGCCCCGGACGCGAAACGTGACACCATGACGCTCCTTTGACGCTACCAGGTCGCCGGCAGGACATTCATGCCGCGAATGACGAACATCATACGCCAGTCCGGGGCCTCGGTGTTTTGAATCTTCAGATTCGGCAGGCGCCGCAGCAGCGTTTCGAAGGCCACCTGGGCCTCGATCCGTGCGAGCTGCGCGCCGAGGCAGAAGTGGCTCCCTCCGCCGAAGGACACATGTTTGGTGTTGGCGCGCGTGATGTCGAGTTTGTGGGGATTCGGGAACGCCGCCGGATCCCGGTTGGCCGCGCCCAGCAGGCAGACGATCGCCTCGCCCTTGGCGAGTGTCACGCCGCCGACGTCCACGTCTTCCATCGCGTCGCGGCCGGCGGCCTGCACGGGGGAGTCGTAACGCAGCATTTCCTCCACGGCGTTGTCGGTGAGGGACGGGTTCCCGCGCAGCAACTCCCATTGATCCGGATGCCGCGCCAGCGCCAGCAGCCCGTTGCCGATCAGGTTGATGCTGGTTTCATGACCGGCGCTGAAAAGCTGGATCATGTTGGCGGTCAGCTCTTCCATCGAGAGTTTGTCGCCGGCTTCCTCGGCGGCCAGCAGGCGCGATGTCAGGTCGCTGCCCGGCGCGCGCCGGCGCTGCTCGAACAGGCGCGCGAAATAATCCGCCATGTTCCGGAAATGGCCGTTGGCCTCATCGATCTCGGCGCGGCTCAGCATCACCGGGTCCAGCAGCTTCGCAGCATTTGCAACGGCGCCGATGAACATCGGCACGTCGTCTTGCGGGATCCCCAGCATGTCGCAGATCACGCCGACGGGCAGGGCAAAGGCGAAGTCGGCGATCAGGTCGCCGCCGTCCTTCTTCTCCATCTTGTCGATGATCGCATCGACCTGCGCTTGAATGCGCGGGCGCATGTCTTCCATGCGCCGCGCGACGAAGGCCTTGGTGACGAGACCGCGTAACCGGGTATGATCGGGCGGGTTCACCCACATCATCCACTTGCTCATGCTGCGGAACACGGGCT